>CAZHPN010000138.1:0-17015 GCA_964534375.1 uncultured bacterium
GTCAACAGCGACGAGGTGCACGATGCGCTGATCGAACCGATCAACAGCATCGTCAACGCGGTGCGCGTCGCTCTCGAACGCACGCCGCCGGAACTGGCGGCCGACATCGTCGACAAAGGCATTGTCCTCACGGGCGGCGGCGCGCTGCTCAAACACCTCGATATCCTGCTGCACGAAGAAACCGGGCTGCCGGTGATCATCGCCGACGATCCCCTGGCCGCCGTCGTGCTCGGCACCGGCAAGGCGCTGGACGAACTCGACCTCTTGCGCAAGGTCAGCATTCAAAGCTAGAAGAGTGGTCAGCGGCCAGTGGTCAGCAACCGGCCGCGCATGCTGGCCACTAGCCACTAGCCACTGACCACTTTGGGTGCCCATGTTTCGCTTCATCGCCCAACATCGCGTGCTGTTCCTGGTCTTGCTGCTGATCCTGATCGGCCTGCAACTGCTCACGACCGGCCTCAAGCACAAAACCGACGTGGGCTTCTTCGGCAAGGTCGCCCTCGCCGTGTATTCGCCCGTGTATCAAATTCTGTCGTGGCCGTTCCGCTTCGTCGCCGGCGGCCTGGGCGACTACCTGTGGCTCGTCCACGTCAAACGCGACAACGCCGATCTGCGCCGGCAAAACAACGCCCTGCGCGGCGCCACGACCGAGTGCGTCGAGTTGCGCGCCGAAAATGAGCGTTTGCACAAGCTGCTCCATATGCCGACGACCGACCTGCCGCCGGTGGCGAACGCGCGGGTCGTCGGCCGCAGCGACCGCGCCGGCTTCCATATTGCGCTGCTCGACGCCGGCACGCGCCGCGGCGTCGCCAAAGGCATGCCCGTCGTCGCGCCGGAGGGCGTGGTCGGTTTCGTCGCCGCGGCGACGATCAACGCCTCGAAGGTGGTGCTGATCACCGACGCCAGCGCGCGCGTCGACGTCATCCTGCAACGGACGCGCCGCCGCGCCGTGCTCTTCGGCCGCGGCCGCGATCTCTGCTCGCTGGAATACCTGGACGCCGACGCCGACGTCGCCGAGGGCGATCTGCTCGTCACGTCCGGCGCCGACGGCGTGTTCCCCAAGGGCCTCGCGGTCGGCTCGGTGAAGAGCGTTTCCCGCGGCAATTTCGGCGTCGTGATGGCGGTGGAGGCGGCGCCGGCGGTCACGTTCGCGCGACTGGAAGACGTGACCGTGCTGGCCCGCCGCGCGGACGGCCTGGAGCTGCTGCCGTGAAAAAGCTGCTGGCCTATCTCGCCGCCGGCCTGTTGGCGCTGGTCGTGCAGGCGCTGTGGCGCACGGTTTTTCACGCCGGCTCGGGCCCGGAATTCCTGTTCCTGCTGGTGATTTTTTCCGGCATTCATCACCGCCTCTTCGGCGGCCTGCTGCTGGCGTTCGTCTTCGGCTACATCGTCGACGCGCTCTGGGGGTTGATGCCGGGCCTGTTCGCCGTGCTTTACGCCGCCACGTTCGCGGCCTGCCGGCTGATCGGCCGCCGCTTCTACCAGCGCAGCTTCGCGTTCCAGTTGTTCATCGTGGGCGCGGCGACGCTGGCGCTGAAAATCGTCGAAAGCGTCGTCGTCACCTGGGTCGAGGCGCGGGCCGATTCGCCGTTGACAATGCTTTGGCAGGCTTGGCCGGCGGTGTTCTGGAATCTTGCGCTCGCGGCGCCGGCGATGGTGGCGTACGAGCGCTTGGAAAAATCCTTTGCCGACGAATATGCCAGCCAGTTCCTTGTGCGCCGGGGCATTCTGTAATGGTTCAGGACGCCGGCCCCCAGAAACTTCATCAGCGCGCCTTCGGCCGGCTGCTGGCGCTGGTCACGGTCGTGTTCGCCATCCTGGCCGTGCGCCTGTGGCAACTGCAGATCGTCAAGGGGATGCAGTTCACCGAGCGCAGCGAAGCCAACCGCATGCGTTCGTACCGCATCGGCGGCCCGCGCGGCATGATCTACGACCGCAACGGCGAAATGCTCGTCGACAACCGCCCGTCGTTCAGCCTCATTTTCAACCCGGCGGCGATCGCCGAAAAAGCGCGCCAGAAATTCTTGGAGACGATTTGCCGCGAGGTTGCTTGCGACGTCGAAGTGGCGCAGACGCGCCTGAGCCGGCGGACCGGCGCGATCACGCTCAAGGAAGAGTTGACCCGCGACGAGGTGGCGCGTGTCGAAGCGTTGGGCATGTTCTACGAAGGCGCGGAGTATCCGTTGTCGGTCGAGAAAGTCGGCAAACGCATCTTCAAGTATGGCCCGCTGTTCGCCCACACGATCGGCTACACCGGCGAAATCGACCAGGTCCGTTTGAGCGAGCCGGCCTACGCCGGCTATCAACCCGGCGACCGCGTCGGGCAGTCGGGCGTCGAGGCCTCGTATGAAGCGTTCCTCCGCGGGGAATTCGGCAAGCTGAAAGTCGAGGAAAATGCTCGCGGGATGCGCATCCGCTCGCTCGAATTCACCCCCGCTTCGCCCGGCAACAGCCTCGTGCTCAACATCGACCTGGATCTGCAGAAAACCGCCGCGCGCGCTCTCGCCGGCCAGTCCGGCGCGGTGGTCGCGCTCGATCCGCGCAACGGCCACGTGCTGGCGATCTACAACGCGCCGTCGTTCGATCCGGATTTGTTCACGCGGCCGCTGGACAAAAAAGACTGGGACGCGCTGTCCGGCGATCCGCGGCATCCGCTGCAAAACAAGGCGATCGCCGGCCTGTACCCGCCGGGCTCGACGTTCAAGGTGGTCGCGGCGCTGGCCGGTTTGCAGGAAGGCGAGATCAACGCCTCGACGATTTATTATTGCGAGGGCAAATGGAAATACGGCGAACGGGTCTTTCGTTGCCACAACGAGCACGGCCACGGCGCGATGACCGTCGTGCCCAGCCTCATCCATAGCTGCGACGTATTCTATTACAAATTGTCCGACAAACTGGGCATCGAACGGCTCGCCAAGTACGCGCGCATGCTCGGCGTCGGCCGCAAATCCGGCATCGACATCCCCGGCGAGCAGGAAGGCCTGATGCCCGAACCGGAATGGAAAACCCGCGTCTACCAAAAGGCTTGGTTGCCCGGCGAAACGTTGATCACCTCGATCGGCCAGGGCTCGGTGGTGATGACCCCGCTGCAGTTGGCGTCGCTGTACGCCGCCATCGCCAACAAGGGCACGCTGTACCAACCGCAGATCGTCGGCAAGATCACCGCCCCGAATGGCGCGGTGATCCGCGAGATCGCGCCGGTGGTCGCCGGCCGCGTCGACGTCAAACCCGAACATTTCGCCCTCGTGCGGCAGGGACTGCTGGGCGTTTTCAACGAACCGGGCGGCACGGCCTACAGCGTGCGCTTGAAAAGCCTGCTCGTCGCCGGCAAGACCGGCACCGCGCAGGTGCGCCGCATGGGCAAGACCAGCACGCACGGCGGCGGCCCCTACGAATTCCGCGATCACGCCTGGATTGCCTGCTATGCGCCGGCCGACGACCCCGAGATCGTCGTCGTCGCGCTGGTCGAACACGGCGGCTTCGGCGGCCACACGGCCGGACCGGTCGCGATGCAGGTGGTCGCCAAATACGCCCAAAAGAGGTTAAAACTGGATCAGGCGCCGACGGAAGCGGAAGCGCTGAAAGGAACCGCCGAGCATGCGGACGCAGAGTAAGACCGCCACCGTCTACCAGAGCCCGGACCGCAAGTTCACGGGCCGCATCGATCGCCGGCTGATCGCCAATTTCAATTGGACGCTGCTGGCGATTTTCGCCCTGATCCTGATCGCCGGCCTCGCCAATCTCTACAGCGCCACGCGGCAGGACGTGCACCACGACAATCGCTTCCTGCTGCAGCTCGTCTGGATTTTCGTCGGGCTGGTGCTGATGGCGCTCGCCTTTTCGATCAATTATCAGCTTTACAAAAACGCCGCGTTTTACGTGTTCGCCGCGGCGTTGCTGATGCTGGCGGCGACGTTCGTCATGGGCTACGTCGCGCACGGCGCCAAACGCTGGCTGATCCTCGGGCCCGTGCGCTTCCAACCGAGCGAGCTGGCGAAACTGGCGGTCGTGCTCGCCCTCGCCCGGTTCTTCGCTGAGAACCCGACCGACGAAGGCATGGGCCTGTCGGACCTGCGCTGGCCGCTGGCGATCGCCGGGGCGCCGATCGCCCTGGTGCTGATCCAGCCCGACCTCGGCACGGCGATCATGCTGGCGTTCATCGCCGCGACGATGATTCTGTTCGTCGGCGTGCGGCCGCGGGTGTTGCTCGGCGCCGGCCTCGCCGCGGCGGCCGCGGCCCCGGCGATGTATTTCTTCGTGCTCAAGGAATTTCAGCAGAAGCGCATCCGTACGCTGTTCGACCCGAGCCTCGACCCGCACGGCGCCGGCTACCATATTCAACAGTCGCTGATCGCCATCGGCTCCGGTCAGTTGTTCGGCAAGGGCTGGGGCCACGGCACGCAGGCCAGCCTCGAATTCCTGCCCGAGAAACACACCGATTTCATCTTTTCGGTGCTCGCCGAGGAATGGGGCTTTGTCGGCGGCCTGATCGCGTTGGCGCTGTTCTTCGCGCTGATCGTCTGGTGCATCAACATCGCCATGGAATCGAAAGACCATTTCGGCTGCCTGCTGGGCGTCGGGCTCGCCGCCTTCATCTTCTGGCACGTCGCCGTCAACATCGGGATGGTGCTCGGCATCCTGCCCGTCGTCGGCGTGCCGCTGCCCTTCATGTCATACGGCCGGACGTCGCTGCTGACGATGATGATCGCCGTGGGCATGCTGCTGAACATCTCCAGCCGGCGGTATATGTTTTAGGGCAGACGTCAGAAGTCGGAAGTCGGAATGGCGTGGCAACCCGCTTGCGGCGCCGTTGCCGGCGCCGGAATGAGCGAGCGGCCAATCGCTGTTCACTGTTCACTGTTCGCTGACCGCAGGTACTCCGGGTGTTCTCGCAGAATGTCGCGCAGCGCGTTGGCGACGATTTCCGTCGCCAGCCGATTGGGGTGCGTGGCGTCGTTGCAGGTGGTGTACGTCGCCGCCGGATTGGGCGTCTGGGCGCCGAACGCGGCGCGGCGCTCGGCATAATCGCGCACAAAATAAGGGGAGAGTCGAAAGACGGCGATGTGGCTCTCTTGGCCCAGGCGCTCGATCTCCGTTTCGCCGGTCGCCGGCACGAGATTGTCGGCTTCATTCGTCAACGGGCGCGATTGCACTTCGAATATATCCGTTTTCGAAAAATACGGCCAAAAAGCGATAAAGGCTTTGAAGTGATATTCGTCGGCCAGGCGCCGCAGCCGCGGCAAGCCGCCGCCGGCCCGGTACGCCGCCAGCAGGTTCAGGTGTTCCGCCCTCATGCGGCGACGAACGATGAGGTAGCGGAACAAATGCGACCGGTACGCCCATTTGAGCGGGACAATTCCGAACGGCGCGCGAAAATAATGGCCGATCTGCGAATTGACGAAGACAAAATCGTGCCGTTCGAACAACAAGATCACGAGGTCGGGCGAATATTTCACGCCTTTGGTCGCCAGCAACTCCAGTTCGCTGACCAGGCCGTAGCCGCCAATGCCCATGTTCAACACCTCGATCGACGACGGATCGAGTTTCGTTTCGAGTTTGCGCGAAATCGTGTCGTTCAGGTCTTCCACGCCGTGAGCCGAGACGTCGGAGTCGCCCAGCAGGATAATGCGTCGGATGCCCGGCGGCTTTTCCCACGTGCGCTCCACATCGCGCTGCCCGTGCGAATTGATGAACGGAAACGACTCCTGCAGATCCGGGTGATCGTGGTCCTGGTAGCCGTTCTTGAACACGTAGCCAAGCAGCGGGTTGTCCGAGAGTTGAAACGCCGATTTCGACTTCGCCGTGTCGATGATCGCGACGTGCCCGGCGAGCCCGGCCCGCCGCACCGCGAATTCGGCGAGCGCGAGACCCACGAGCGTCGCCGCGAGCACGAGCGCCAGCAGCGCCGGCAGCAGGCGCAGACGCACGCCGAAAACATGCCGGGGCGCGCTGCGACGCGCCATTTACGGCTCCAGCGGCAAGGCGGCGCCGCATATGGCGCAACGCCCGTCCGCGGTCAGGCCGGCGCGGTCGACCGCGTAGCCGCGGCGGCGCACGGCGGCGGCGCCGCAGGCCGGGCACTGCGTATCCGCCGCGCCGGGAATGTTGATATTGCCGACGTAGACATAGCGCAATTTGGCGCGAGCGATCTCGGCGGCGCGCTCGAGCCGCGCGGCCGGCGTCGGCGGCGCGTCCCATTCGCGATTGGGATAATAGCGCGAGAGGTGCAGCGGCAGATCGGGCGAAACGCCGGCTTGCCACTCGACCAGTTCGGCGAGTTGCGCCTCGCTGTCGTTGGCGTCGGTCACCAGCAAATTGGTGGTCTCAACCCGCACGCCGGCGCGCCACGCGGCCTCGACGTTGCGGCGCACCGGCGCGAGGCGGCCGCCGGTCAGCCGGCGATAAAACGCGTCGTCGCCTTTGACGTCGACGTTCATCGCGTCGACGCAGCGGCACAGTTCGTCCCACGGCCCGGGTTCGAGGTAGCCGTTGGTGACCAGCACCGTCTTCAAGCCGCGGGCGCGCAGCAACGGGGCGCAGGCGAGAATGTACTCGAACCAGACCGTCGGCTCGTTGTAGGTGAACGCGAGGCCGAGCGAGCCGCGTTCGCCCGCGCGCGCGACGATCGTCTCGGGCGGCGCGTATTCCTCCGCCGCCCGGCCTTCCGACAAATGCCAGTTCTGGCAGTACTTGCACGACAGGTTGCAGCCGTTGGCCCCGATCGAAAAGATCGACGCGCCCGGGTGAAAATGGTGCAGCGGTTTTTTTTCGATCGGATCGAGCGCCGCGGCGGCGATCAGGCCGTACCGCGCCGCGATCAACTCGCCGCCGTCGTTGGCGCGGTGGCCGCAGAAGCCGGCCTCGCCGTCTTGAATGACGCAGTGGCGCGGGCAGAGTTCGCAACGGCAGACGCCGCCGGCGCGCGCCGTCTGAAAGCGGGCGATGAGGCGCGGCGGCTGCATTCCCCGGCTTATTCGGGCGCCGGCGCGCAGCAGCGGAAGCCGATCAGGTAGCTCTTGGAACTGGGCGCGGCCGACATCCGCACCGCGCACCGGGCGCCCCAGTCGGCGTCGTCGACGCCGCCGCCCTTGAGGATCGGCGAGCCCTGCCCCGGCGTTCCTGTCCATTCGCGCGCGGCGCCGGACATATCATAGATGCCGAAAGTCGAACGGCAGCCGGCCGCCTGCCCGGACGCGGTCAGGTAACGCTTCTGGCCGTCGGCGATCTGCGTCGCGCAGACGTTCGGCTTGTATTCGTTGCCGTACGGATACCGCTGATTGCCGGGCCCTTTGCAGGCGCGTTCCCATTCGGCTTCGGAGCACAGCCGCTTGCCCTGCGACTCGCAACTGGCCTCCGCATCCTGCCAGGCGATGTTTGTTTTCGGCGGCGCCCCCGGCTTGTTGGGATATTCGTAGAGATCCACGCAATACGCCTGGACGAGGGTTGGCGTGTTGGTTTTTTCGCCGGACGTGCGCAACGGGTCATCGGGCGAACTGCCCATGCGGAACGAGCCGGCCGGGATGTAGCGCATGCCCGTCGGGCAGGTCTTGGCGACGGCCGCCGCGGGCGCCGGGACCGGCGTAGCCGCCGCCGCTTGTTCCTTCGCGCTCTGGGCCTTGGCGCGCAGCCCGGCGAGCGCGGCGTTGTTCGGGTCGGCGAGCAACCCGTCGTCGGCCGCGGCCATGGCGTTATCCCACTGCGAGTTCTTGATGCCGGTCTGCGCGTCCTGGGTCTGGCGGGCCACAATGTCCTTGCGCGCTTTGGCCGCCGCGTCGTTGGTCGGCTGAATCCGCTCCAAGTCCTCGATCGTCGACAGCGCGCAACTGCCGGCGGGCCTCACGTAGACTTTATGCTTGATGTACCACTGCAATTGGGTGGTCAGCTTGGCAAGCCGTTGCGGATCGGGTTGGCTCCCCAACCCGGCCTGCGCCTTGGCAAGATATCCCGCGAAGGCGGCGTCGGTCGGGCGAATCTGCAAGCCCTGCTGCGCCAATTCAAGCGCCGGCGCATATTGCTGATTCGCCAGCGCCTGATCGGTGCGCGCGGCGAGATCCTTCAGCATCGTGCGGCGGGCTTGCTCCGGATAGGCGTTTTGCGCGTCGAGCTGTTCGATCTGTTTCACCAGCGCCAGCGCGTTTTCCGCCGCCGGTTTGACGTACTGCTTCGTGGCGATCAACCCGTCGGCCTGGGCGACCAGCGCCGCAATCTTTTCCGCCGCCGACGGCGCAGCCGGCGCAGCCGGCGCTTCGGGCGACGGCTCGGGCGCGGCGGCGGGCGGGGCCGCCTCGACGACGGGCGCGGGCGGCGGCGCTTTTTGCACGGGCGGCGGCGGATTCGCGCCGTTGAACCAGCCTTCCTGGTAGCCGAAAAATCCGGCGATCGCGGCGCCGGCGAGAACGATGATGAGGGTCGCGACCCATAGCGCGCGGCGGCCGGTCGGTTTGGCGACGTGCTTCGGCGGTTCGATCCGTCTGGCCGGCGCTGGGGCGACGTACGGCGCGGGCGTTTCTTCCAGTTCCCTGGCCGATACATCCTTGTGGGCCAGCAAATCCACCAAATTGACCGGCTGGGACGCGGACGGCTGCGGCGCGCGACGGTCGTGCTTGAATTCGGCGGCAATGGCCGCCCCTTCGGCCTGCGCGTGTTCGACGGCGGAGAATTCCCGCGGCGCCGGCTCGGGCGCGATCGCCGGTTCGGCGGGCGGCTCGGCTTTCGCCGTCCATTCCTCGGCCGCGGGAGCTTCGGCGACAGATTCGGTTTCGGCGTCGATCTCCGGCGGCGCCGCGAGCGGCTCGAGCGGTTCGCCGAGCGCCTCTGCCAGCGGCGGCAGTTCTGGTTCCGGCGCGGTTTCGACCGTCGCTTTCAGCGGCGTCTCGATAGCCGGCGCCGGCTCGGGCTCCGGCGCAACCGGCTCGACGGCGTGCGCCAGCGCCTCGGATTCAACAACAGATTCCGGCGCGGCCGTCTCGATCTCCTCGGCGGGCAACTCGGCGGCCGGCGACGCTTCGATTTCCGACGCGACAGGCTCGATGGCCTCCGCCGCCGCTTCGGACGCAACGACGGCTTCCGCCGCCTCCTCTGCCGGCGCGGCAAGCCACTCCGCGTCGAACGGCGTTTCGGGTTCCGACGGGGCCGGCTCGACGGTTTCCGCAAGCGGCGCGGTTTCCGCGGGAGTCTCGATTTCCGGCAAGGCCGGTTCGGCCACCGCCGCGATCGGCTCGGGGGCGACGACCGGCGCCGCCGCCTCGGTCGCTTCGGCGAGCCACGCCGCGTCGAACGGCGTTTCGGGTTTCGGCAAAACCGGTTCGGCGGTTTCCGCCGGGAACGCGGACGGCTCGGCGGGCTCGGTCGTTGCGTCGACGCCGGGCAAGGCCGGCTGTTCGGTCGCCGGTTCGTCGAACAAATGCTCGCCGAGTTGCCGGTCGGCCGGCGCGGGCATTTCCGGCGGCAATTCGGCCGGCGGTTCGAGCGACGGCAATGCGGATTCTTCGGCGAACAGCGGCTCGTCGACGGCGGGCGCCCGCGGCGGGGGCGTCGTGAGCGGCGCCTCTTCGCCGAACAGGCCGACGCCGGCTTCGGACAATTCCTGCGCCAACGCCTCGTTTTCGGCGGCCGACGGCTCGTGCGCCGCCGCGCCGGATTCGACATCGGCGAACATTTCGGCCGCCTCGGCCGCCGACGCGCCGACGTCCGCCGCGACCTCCTCGAACGTCGCCGCGCCGCTTGCCGCTGTTTCCGCGACGGCGAAAACGCCCTCGCCGTTGGTCGGCGCCGCGCCGCGATCGAGCGCTTCGCTGCGGGCGATGGCGCCGTCGAGCAGATGCGCGAAGGCGGCGTCTTGCTCGGCGGGCCGCGCGGCAGCTTCGGCGCTGAGATCGACTGCCGGGACGGCGGGCGCCGCGCCGGCGATTTCGACGAGCCGTTCGCGCAACTCGGCGTATTTGGCGAAACGCTGTTCCGGCTTGGTCGCCATCATCTTGGCGAGCAGGTCATCCCACTCTTCCGGCACGGTGCGGTTGACTTGCGACGCCGGGCGGAAGCCCTTGCGCGGCGGCTTGCCGGTGAGGAATTCGTACAGCAGCGCGCCCAACGAATACTGGTCGGCGCGCGCATCGATTTTGCCGCCGCAGCCGACAAATTCGCAGGCCAGATAGTAGTACGGCGAGCCCGCCGAAAGTTGCAGGCTGGCGTACTTGCTGAAACTCAGCAGACAGCAAACGCCCATGTCGGTCAGATAGAATGGCGAGTCGTCGGGCAGCGGCCCGCCGGGCGGCATTTCGGCGATCAGCACGTTCGAGGGTTTGATGCCGCCGTGCACCGTCCCGTGCGGCAACTGTTCGAGGATGGTCACGATCCGTTCGGCGATCAGACCGGCGGTCGCCGGATCGCCGAGGCGGCCGTCGTCGGCCATGGCGTCGAACAGTTTCTGGAGGCTTGATCCATCGACGTACGGCAGCTTCAGGAACTTCATGCCGTCCGCTTCGCCGATCTCCAGCGGGCGGACGATGGCCGGATGCAGCGCCGTTTTCTCCGCGTAGACTCCCTTGAGTTTCTCGACGCCGATGTGCGCGGGAATGACACGCGGGAGAAACACCTTCAGCGCGTAGTACTTCCCGTTCTCGATCACACGGAAGACCTCGGCCATCGGCCCTGAGCCGACAAACTCCTCGACCGCGAATCGGCGCGCGAATGTGGAGCCGACGGATATACCGGTCTTTGTGGCGGCCATTTGTCCCCCCTCGGTTGCCACGAACTGGCGATACATGAAATCACAGTGCGCGTGTTCAAGCAAGCGGCGAAGCGGCGCCGAAAGACCATGGATTCCAGCCTTTTTTTCGCGGCCCGCACGCGGCGAGCAGCGGCCGCCGTGTTGCGAAAAACTCTGGCGTGGCGACCGACGGGCGGCTCCGTTTGCCCCTTGCATGAAATCGCGTTCGCAATCCAGTCTTTTCGAGAGAAAGTGTTCAAATCGAATACAGTTCGGCGTTCAATTTCGATGCACGCGTAATATGCTGATATCACACGCATTTCCCCGACGCCGGCGTCGCGATGCCATTTAAGCGTATGAAAATCATACAGACTGACGTTTTTGCGGCCGGGCAGATTACGCGTCGCAAAGAACCGGCTTGCCCACCGTAACTATTGATTAAGTAGCGGTATTTCCCGACAGCGGACGCGAATTTTTCCGCCGGGCTGTTGTTTGGCACGATCCTTGGAAGGAATCCGCCTGGCGCAGCAATTTCAAGTTCGGGAGGCGATCATGGTTGCGTTTTCGGTTTTCTTGTTCTTTCTCGTCGCGATTCTCGCCAGCATTCTCTCGGAAATCTGGCATCGCCGGCGCGCGGGCGCGCCGGAAGAAAAGCCGGACGCGGCGACGACCAGTCGTTCGGCGGCGCCGGCAATCCCGGCCGGCATCTTGTTCAATCGCAGCCACGCCTGGGTGAAGGTCGACAACGCCGCGGTCGCCGTGGGTCTGGACGATTTTGCCCAACGGTTCGCCGGCCGGATCGACCGGATCGAGATCCCTCGCGTCGGCGCCGACGTCAAAAAAGGCGAAACGCTGTGGCGCATCCATTTCGGCGGACGGTCGGTGACGCAATTGGCGCCGATCAGCGGCCGGGTGGTGCAGATCAACCGGATGGTGGCCGGCGACCCGTCGCTCGCCGACCCGGCGTACGAAGACGGCTGGGTGGTGAAGATGCTGCCGCAGTCGTTGACTGAAGAGACCTCGCGCCTGCTGAACCGCGACGGCGTCAAGAAGTGGCGCGACATCGTCCGCACCCGCCTGCTAGGCGAAATGACGCCGCAATTGGGGCCGGTCGTCGGCGACGCCAGCGAGATCCGGCGCGGCCTCGGCAAGGAAATCGATGCGCAGCACTGGAACCAACTCGTCGATTTTCTGTTTCACGAAAAGGATTAGGGAAGGAGGAGCCATGTCGGCCATCGGGATTTTGTTGTGCATCGTGTTCGCGATCGCCGCGGATCGTTATCGCGCCGGTCGCCGGGCGGCCGCCGCCGGGAACCGTTGACCCAATTCGCAATTTTTAACAACGGAGGGACAATCCTGTGAAGATCAGCCGCCGAAATTTCCTCAAGTCGATCGTCGCCGCCGGCGGCGCCTCGCTCGTGCCGCTGGGCTCGAAGGCGGTCGCCGAGCCGAAGTTGGACGGCTATCCGGACCGCTTCGGCTGCCTGACCGACGTGACCCGCTGCGTCGGTTGCCGCGCGTGCGAGGAGGCGTGCAACCAGGCCAACAAGCTGCCGAAGCCGGATGTTCCTTTCGACGACCAAACCGTGGTCGAAACCCAGCGGCGGACTTCGGCCAAGGCGTACACGGTGGTCAATCGGTACGGGAACTCGAAAACCGGCGAGCCCGTGTTCCGCAAGATTCAGTGCAATCACTGCAACGAGCCGGCGTGCGCGTCCGCCTGCCTCGTGAAGGCGTACACGAAAACGCCGGAAGGCGCGGTGGTTTACAACCCTGACATTTGCCTGGGTTGCCGTTACTGCATGCTGGCCTGCCCGTTTTCGGTTCCGGCGTACGAATATGACAATGCCTTTTCGCCGCGCATTCGGAAATGCAGCCTTTGTTTCGACCGCATCAAAACGGGCGGCGTTCCGGCGTGCGTGGAGGCCTGCCCGACGGAAACCCTCATTTTCGGCAAACGGAAAGACCTGATCAAAATCGCGCGGGACCGCATCGAAAAAGAACCCGATAAATATCTCGACCACATCTACGGCGAGCACGAGGTCGGCGGCACGAGTTGGCTGTACATCTCCGGCGTGCCCTTCGAGCAGGTCGGGTTGAAGACCGACCTGGGGGACCGCCCGTATCCGGAATTGACGCGCGGCTTCTTGTCGGCCGTGCCGCTGGTGTTGACGCTCTGGCCGGCGCTGCTCGGCGGCTTTTATCTCTTTTCGAAAACGCGGGACGACGCGGCGGAAACGCGCGAAGCCCGCCCGGCGACGGAGGCGCGGCGCAAATGACGCAGGACATCGGCAAACTTTCCCGAAACGGCGCGACGACGGCCTGGATCTCCGAAAAATTTCTCTTGGGACTGTCGTGGCGGGATTACGTCAAAACGCTGATTACGCCGCTCAACGCCGCCGCCGGCCTGATCCTGGCGATCGGCCTGCCGTTTATCGTATTGCGATATTGGCGCGGATTGGGCGCGGTGACGGCCGCTTCCGACGACCAACCGTTCGGCCTGTTTCTGAGTTGGGGCCTTTTCTCGGGGGTGCCGATGGCCTCGACCGGCTTTCTGCTGGCGACGGCCGTTTACCTGTTCGGGCTGCGCGACTACAAGCCGCTGGTGCGGCCGGCGGTGCTGACCGGCTTCGTCGGCTATTTCTTCGCCGTCGTGTTCCTGCTCATCGACCTGGGCCAACCGTGGCGCCTGCCCTACCCGATGATTCGTTCGTTCGGCACGGGCTCGGTGCTGTTTCTCGTCGCGTGGCACGTGGCCCTGTACCTCTCGGTCCAATTCCTCGAATTTTCGCCGGCGGTGTTCGAATGGCTCGAAGCGCGGAAGCTGCGCGCCTGGGCGGTCGGCCTGACGCTCGGCGCGACGATCTTCGGCGTGATCCTCTCGACGCTGCACCAATCGGCGCTGGGCGCGATGTTCCTGCTGGCGCCGGGCAAGCTGCACCCGCTGTGGTATACGCCCAATCTGCCGGTGCTGTTCTTCGTGTCGGCGATCTTCTGCGGCCTGTCAGTCGTGATTCTCGAATCGACCGTGATCTACCGCTTGATGCCCAATCGCGTCGATCCGCGCAACTTCCGCGTGATCGACCGGCTGACGCTCGGCCTCGGCAAAGCCGCTGCGGTGACGATGTTCGCCTACTTCTGCCTGAAATATCTCTCGGTGGCGCACGATGACAACTGGCGCCATCTGGCCGGACCGTACGGGCCGATTTTCCTGCTCGAAACTTTCGGCTTCGTGCTGCTGCCGTGCGTTCTCTACCTCGCGGGCGTTCGCCGCCGCAACGCCTCGGTCGTCCGGTGGGCGGCGCTGATCACCGTGCCAGGCGTCATTCTCAATCGCCTCAACGTCACGTACCTGGCGCTGAACTGGAACCTGCCGCATCGCGAATTGTTTCACGGCCGCGAAATGCTCATCGTCGCCACGGTCGTCACCATTGAACTGCTCGCGTACCGCTGGATCGTCAATCGCCTGCCGGTGCATCGGGAAAGTTCGCGTTTCGCCGACGACCATTAACCGGCGCAGGGAGATTTCATGCACACCCTTTTCGAGTTCATCACCTACACCAAGAGCGTCGAGTATCTGATCGCCGTCGGCTTTCTCGTTTCGTTCGTCGTCTTCTGGCGCTTCGCCAACGGCGCGAGCGCGGCGCCCGCCCCGCGCACGGCGGCCGCCGGGCTGGCCGGCCGCCTCGGCGAGTACGTCGGCGGTTTCTTGCTGCCCGAGTCGTATTTCTTCCATCGCGGCCATGCCTGGGTGAAAAACGAGAGCGGCGACCGGGTGGCGGTCGGCGTGGACGATTTCGGCCAGAAACTGCTGGGGCGAATCGACGCAGCTTTCCTGCCCCAGGTCGGCGCCGTCCTGTCGCAGGGCGAGCGCGCCTGGACGCTGCACGCCAACGGCAAGTCCATCGACATGCTGGCGCCGATCGACGGCGAAGTGCTCGCGGTCAACGAAGGCGCCGCCGCCGATCCGTCCGTCATCCAGCGGGATCCCTACGGCAAGGGTTGGCTGCTGATCCTGCGCGCGCCGCGCAAACGCGCTTTGCTGCCGGGTCTCTTGTCGGGGATGCTGGCGAAACATTGGCTGGAAGAAGCGCGCGGCAAATTGTCGCTGAACTCGGGCTACGCGCTCGGCGAGGTCTTGGCCGACGCCGGTCCGGCGCGCGGCGGCATCGCCCAGGCGCTCGATCCCGAACACTGGGATCGCCTGGCGCGGGAGTTCTTTTTGACGAATGAGGACGGCGGGGATGAAGCCCGACCGCCCCGCTAGCTTTCACGTGATTCCGGCCGGCGAAACGGCGTGCGTCTGGATGCTCGCCGGGGTCGTCTCCTACAAATTGTGCGACCGCGGATACCGCTGCGAGAATTGCCCGCTGGATCGCGAATTGCGCCACGCGAAGACCGGGCTCGCCGAATCGGCGCCCGACGAGGCGCCCGACGAGGCCGACGGCGCCGCCGCGCCGGCCGGCGGTTCGCTCTTGTTTTTCGCGCGCAATCACACGTGGGCGCGGTTCGCGGACGAAGAGCGCGCCGTCGTCGGCTTCGACGATTTCCTCCTGCGGCTGTTCGGCGAGATCGACCGGATCGTGCTGCCGGCCAAACGCGCGACGGTGCGCCGCGGCGAGCCCCTCGCCATCGTCGTGCAGGGCGCCGACAATTTCGTCGTCGCCTCGCCGCTCTCCGGCACGATCCTGCGGCTCAACGCGGAAATGCGGCAACATCCCAATTCCGCCCGGGCGAATCCGGCGGCCGGCGGCTGGCTGGCCGAACTCGCGCCGAGCCATCTCTTCGCCGAAATGGGCGCGTTGCTGACCGGCCGGCGCGCGCTGGCGTGGCAGGAAAACGAAAGCAAAAAGCTGGAGTTGATTGTCGGCACGTTGCCCGCCGCCGAACGCGAACGGCTCGGGCCGGTCATGCACGACGGCCGCGGCGCCGCCGGCGCCCTGCTCGCGCTCGTCGGCCCCGCCCGTTACGTCAACATTATGCTGTCGTTTCTTCAGCCGGACGAGCGCTGACTCGGCGCGCCGCGTGATGGTTTCGGCGGGATTATTATATCCTTTTTGACAGGATCAACAGGATCGACGGGATCAATTGCCCAACGTTGTCGTTTCGCGAGAAGATGGCGAACGGGCTTTGGGTTTTTCACCGGTCATTGTTCACTGTTCGCTGGTCACCGATCCTGTTGATCCCGTTGACCCTGTCAAGAAAACGATCATCCGCCCGATCGCCGCAGAAGCTCCTCGTAGGTTTTTTCGCACTGCCGGCACATCTCGCGCGACTTGGCGTCGATCTGTTCGATGATCGTCGAGGGGTTCATCACGCAAAAAGGGTTGAAGCAGTGGATCAGGCCGAAGGCGTGGCCCAGTTCGTGAATCGCTTCTTTGTACAACCGTTCCGCGAACTGGTCTTCGTCCGGCGGCATGCCGTAGTTTTCGTTGCGCAGCCGAAAGGTGGACATGACGGCCGCGAGGCCGTCGAGTTGCGCCTCGCCGAAGAGGAAATCGAAGACCGGCACGAACAGGTCCGCTTCCGTGACGCCCAGAATCCTGGCGGCGTCCGGCGGCGGATTTTCGGTCAGCCGGAGCAGAATCGCCGCGCCGTGATATTGCTGGCGTTGCGGATCGAACGCGAAGGAAATATCCATGGTCGAGCGCGCGACGGCGACCGGCAGGGAGAACACCCGCTGCAGGACCTCGGGCAGCGAGGCGAGCAGCGGAATCCGCATGGGGCGGATCAGCGACAAATAAATTCGGCGCATGCGGCTTATTCTCGCAGGCCGTATTTCTTGATCTTGGCGTAGAGAGTCGCGCGCTCGATGCCGAGCAGTTCGGCGGCCTGGGCGATGTTTCCCCCGGTTTTGTCGAGGATGCGGCGGATGTGCAGTTGCTCCATTTCCTCCAGCGAATCGACCGCGGGCAGGCAGCCGCCCTCGTCGAAGGGCAGCGACAGGTCCGCCGCCTGAATGACGTCGCGTTTGGCGACCACCATGGCGCGTTCGATGACGTTGCGCAATTCGCGGACGTTGCCCGGCCAGCGGTAGCGGCCCAGCACCGACAGCGCCTCGTCGGCAAAGCCGGCGATCGGCTTGCCCATCGACTTCGTGAACTTGGCCAGGAAATAGTCCGCCAGCAGCGGGATGTCCGACGGCCGGTCGCGCAGCGGCGGCAAGGCGATCGTGAAGACGTTGAGGCGGTAATAGAGGTCTTCGCGGAACCGCCCCTCTTTCACCGCGTGTTCGAGGTCGAGATTGGTGGCGGAAATCACGCGAAAATCGGCCGTGATCAGGTTCTCGCCGCCCAGGCGCGTGAAT
>CAZHPN010000139.1:0-16842 GCA_964534375.1 uncultured bacterium
CAGCCTGGAATCCCTGCTCTGCGGCCTCCGCCCCGGCCGTCTTCCGAAATGGCTGCGGCGTGCGACAAAGCCTTGCGCGGCGGCCGTTTACCCCGTAAAATGCGCTGTCGCGCCTAGAATGGCGCGCGGTGAATCGGTCAGGCGTGTTGGCGGCCGGAAACCGGCTGCGGCAGTGCGGGGGCAATCGACATGACGAAGCGCATTTTGGTGGTGGACGACGACCGCAACATCGGTCAAATCCTTCATGCGTCGTTCAGTTCAAAGGGCTACGAGACGTTGGTGTCGCGCAACGGCGAGGACGCGATCGCCAAGTTCCGCGAGTTGCAGCCGAATCTCGTGTTGCTCGACGTGCTGCTGCCGAAAATGAATGGCTGGGAAGTTTGCCGCAAGCTCAAAGGCACCGATTTGGGCGCGAAAACACCGATTATCCTGATGAGCGCCGTCTACAAAAACTACAAGATGCAACAGGATGCGGTCACCAAGTACGGCGCCGACGATTTCGTCGAAAAACCGTTCCAACTGTCGCGCCTCCTGGACAAAATCGAGTCGCTGATCGGCGCCGGATCGAGCGACGCGGTTCCCGTGCGGGAACCGGCGCCCGAAACCGAATCGGGCGCGCCAGCGGCCGAGGCTGAGGCGGCCGCGCCGGCTGCGCCGCCGCCGGACGTGAGCCGCGAGCCGATCATGATGGAAGGCGACCTGACGACGATCGGCATCGCCGAGTTGCTGCACGACATCTATGTAATGGGCAAGAGCGGCTACCTGCTGATCAGCCACGACGACATCGAAAAAGAAATTGCCATCAAAGACGGTTACCCGGTCAGCATCCGCACGACGCTCGAAGAGGAATACTTCGGCAACTTCCTGGTCCGCAAGCGCATCATCACGCCCGAGCAGCGGGACGAATCCGTCGAACGGATGAAAGAATCCGTGCGCCTGCAGGGCACCGTGTTGATCGAAATGGGCGCCATCACGCCGCATGAACTGGTCAAATATCTCAAGATGCAAATGCGCGAAAAGCTCTTCGAGATTTTCAGTTGGCGCGACGGCAATTACAAATTCAACGAAAACGACGACATCACCGGCGACGTCACCACCCTCGAGATGAGCACCGCCAACGTGATCAACGAGGGCGTGCGCCAGCATTTCGATCTCGACCGCCTGCTGCCGATCATCGACGAATGGCGCGCGAAATTCGTGCGGCCCGGCTCGAATCTGCACTACCGTTTCCAGGACATCGATTTCACGCCGCGCGAGCAGGCTATCGACCAGTACGTCGACGGCGTGCACACCGTCGGCGAGGCGCTCGGCGAACTCGACCTGGATCGCGTGCGGGCGCAGCAGATCATGTACACCCTCGTGGTCTGCGAAATGGTGGAATTGCACGACAAACCGCTCGATCGCGCCGAGACGCTGATCGCCCGCCAGCCGGACGTCGACGTGGACGCCGAATTCGAGGCCTCCGAACCGCCGGCGCCGCCGGAACCGCCCGAGCCGCCGCCGCCCAAAGCCGAGGAAGCCGACGAAGCCGTCGCGCCGCTGCGCCCCGCCGCGCCGCCCGCGCCGAAACCCGCCGCGCCGCCCCCGCCGAAACCCGCGGCGGCGCCGCCGCCCAAAGCCGAGAAGAAAGCGCCGCCAAAGCGTGCGGACGAGGAAGCCCCCGCGGCCGACGCCGATCCGCTCGCCGCGGACGCCGACGAGGCGGAACAACGCGCCCGCGTGCTGCGCGTATACAATCGCGTCTCGGACGGCGACTACTTTCAGATCCTCGGCGTCACCGACAACCCGACGGAAGGCGAGGTCCGCATCGCCTACCACAAGATCGCCAAGGAATTTCACCCCGACCGGTTCTTCGGCAAGGCCAGCGAAGAAGTCCGCTCGCAGGTCGAGGAAATCTTCCGCCGCATCACGGAAGCCTACGAAACCCTCAACACGCAGGAAAAAATCGCCGCCTACATCAAGAAACTCGACGCCGAAGCCGAGGTCGCGCCGAAGACCGACACGCGCGTCGAGGGCGTCAAGAAGATCATCATGGCCGAGCAGTTCTTCCAGAACGGCAAACAATACCTCAAGGACAAACGCTTCTCGCGGGCCGGCGCCGAGTTCCGCAAGGCCATCGAGATCAGCAGCAACGAAGCCGAATACCTGGCCTATTACGGCTGGGCGCTGTACAACGTCCCCAAGGAACGCGACCTCACGGCCGACGACAAGAAACTCTTCTCCGACCAATCGGAAAGCGACCTGCAATTCAACGGTCGCGAGTCGCTCAATCGCGCGATCCAAATCAACCCGCGGTCGGAGCGCGCGTATCTGTTCCTGGGTTCGGTTTACAAATCGCAAGGACTGAAGGAATTCGCCGAAAAGCAGTTCGAAAAGGCGTTGATTTGCAATCCGAATTGCATCGAGGCCTTGCGAGAATTGCGGCTGATCAAGCTGCAGGACCAAAAAGTCACGCAAAAGAAAACGTTCCTGGACAAGATTCGGCCGATTTTCAAGCGGAAATAGGCCGGCAGGAAGCGCACGATGGAAATCCTCAGAACCATCCTGGCGAAAATCGGGCAGTATCAGTTTTACGTATACTACGGCTGGATGACGGCGATCAGCGTCATGCTGCTGTGGGCCATCGCCCGCCAGCGGCGTTCGGCCAAACTGATGAAGCTGATCACGGCGAACTTCGAGAACCTCCGCGCGCGGCTCGACGATCTCGGCGTCCAGCTAAAACGGCAGACGCTCGAAACCGCCGCCGCCCTCGGCAAACAAATCAAAGACCTGCAGGCCGAGCGCCGGAAGGCCGACGACGACACGCGGGCGATCGGCGAACGCGTCGACAAAATCGGCGAAGCATTGCGCGACCAACTCCAGGATCTGCAGCAGAGCGTGGCGGCGTACGCCGCGCACGGCGGGACGGACGGCGACACGTCGGCGATTGTCGCGCGGCTCGACGATCTCGCCGATGAAATGGCCTGGTCGCATAGTTATTACAATGATTTGAAGGTGCTGGAATCGGCCGTCACGCATCTGGTCGGTCCGGAAAAGTTGCGGCAGCTCATGGAGAAGGAGCGCGCCGGCGCCAGCCCGGTCAGCAAAGAAGATTTGCTGCGCAAATAGCCGCGGCGATCAGCGCCCGAGCAGCTTCATTACGCCATCGAAGATCAGTTCGCTCGATTCGCCCGGGAAGCTGTGCAGTTCGCCCTTCCGTTGATAATAAGCGATTAGCGGCGCCGTGTTTTGCTCGTAAACCTTCAGGCGATTGCGAACGACCGGCTCGGTTTCGTCTTCGCGGACGATCAATTTGCCGCCGCATTTGTCGCAGATGCCCTCGACCTTCGGCGGCATGTATTTGACGTTGTAAATCGCCTGGCACGTCGGGTTCGAGCAGGTGCGCCGCGAGAGGATGCGGTCGAGAATGACCTGCTCCGGCACGTCGATGTTGATCACGCCGGTCAATTTGATCTTCAATTCGTCGAGAATTTTGGTCAACCCGTCGGCCTGCGGCACGGTGCGCGGAAAGCCGTCGAGGATGAAGCCGGCCTTGGCGTCGGGCTCCTTCAGCCGTTCCTTCATGATGCCGAGAATCAACTCGTCGGGCACGAGCCGGCCGGAATCCATAAATTCCTTGGCCTTTTTGCCGAGATCGCTGCCCGCGGCGACCGCGCCGCGCAGGATGTCGCCGGTGCTGATGTGCGCCGCCTGGACGGCGGAGAGCAGTTTCTTCGCGACGGTGCCTTTGCCGGCGCCGGGCGCGCCCAAAAGAATCAGATACATAAAAACCTCCAGCGAAGGGTGTTGGTTCGGGACGCAACGCGGAGCAAACTTAAGGCAAATCCCGGCGGTGCGCAATCGGCGCCCGCCCGCGATCGTTTGACCCCGGTTTTTGGGCGTCCGCCGGCCGACTTGGCGGCAAAAATGGAGCAACCGTCATCTTTTTCTTGACGGCGAACCGCAAGTAGCGTATTTGTCAAATCACCATCGTCTTTGACACCGAAATTCCGGCAACGTCCCGGCGGGGAGCGCTCCATGCATTGTCGATTCGTGTCGCTGATGATTGTCGTGATTGCCGTTATCGCCCTTGGGTTCGCGGGCTGCGCGGCGAAACGCGCGGTTTCGCCCGAAAGCCTGCAGCACGTTATCGATGCGGATTGGACGACCTACCAACGCGCCCACGGCGTTCCCGGCGGCGGCCTCGCGGTTTACCTCATGACGCCCAAAGGAAATTTTTACGCCGCCTCGGGCATGGCCGCCGGCATCGACCAAAACACGCATTTTCGCATCGCGAGCAACACCAAGACCTTCACCTCGGCGGCGATCCTGCTGCTGGCTCAGCAAGGGAAATTGGACATCGACGACACGATCGTCGCCGCGATTCCCGGCCAGACCACCCCCTATGTCCCAGATACGGACCCATACAACATCCCGTACAAAGCAACTATTACGATTCGCGAGTTGCTGTCCCACACCGCCGGCGTATTCGACAATGACAACGACATCATCCCCGCGACGTGTCCGGTCCCGTACGCGGGCAAGAATTATCCGCTGTGGGTCATGGCCGGCGATCCGACGCATCAATTTTCGACCGACGAGGTGGCGGGCGTCAACGCCACGTGCCAACTCAGCTATTTCGCACCGGGCGCCGATTTTCACTATTCCGACACCGGCTACTCCATTCTCGCCGAAATCATCGAGCGCGTTTCGGGAATGGCCTATGACCAATTCCTGGTGCAGAACTTGATGTCGCCCAACGGGCTCGCATCCACGTCCGTCGTCATGCTCGGGACGGACCAGACCCTCCCGCCGCCGTTCAATCCCGGGTACGTTTATCAGCAGGGCGTCATGACAGATGCGACCAAGGACAACATGTCGCTGCACATCGGCGAGGGAAACATCACGTCGACGCCGGCCGACCTGGCGCGCTGGATCAGGCGCCTCGTCCGCGGCGAGGCGGGGCTGAATTCCGCGACCGCGAACGAGATGACGACGCCGAGCGCGCAAAGCCAGAAGGACGGCGGCCACTACGGCCTGGGAATTTCGACCGTCGCCGGCCTCGGATTCGGCCACAGCGGCGCGAACCAGGGGTATTTGTCGTTAATGGTGTACGACCCAGCCGCCGACGTGGCCGTGATCGCTTATTTCAACGTCTGGGACGTCGCCAACCTGATGAACGCCCAATCCCAACTGTTGATGCAGGCCGCCCGCGACGCCCGAGCGGCCGTCGGATATTAGGGAGCCGAAAAGGAGCCATTCATGGTGCGCTGTTTTGCTGTGCGCTCGACCGTTCTCGCTATCGCCTTCGCCGCTTTTTGCCTCGCGGGCTGCACCGCCAAAAAAGCCTCGCACGCCGCCGGCCCTACGGCATTGCAGCGGGTCGTTGACGCGGATTGGGTCGCCTTCAAAAGCGCGAACGGCCTGCCCGGCGGCGGTGTCGCGGTGTATCTCGAAACTCCCAAGGGCAATTTTTACGCCTCCGCCGACATGGCCGCGGGAACCGATCAAAACACCCATTTTCGCATCGCCAGCAACACCAAAACGTTCACCGCCGCCGCAATCATGCTGCTGAATCAACAGGGCAAGCTCAATATTGACGATTTGATCGTCGCGACGATCCCCGGCCAAAATGCTCCCTATGCGCCCGACACGGCGTCGTACAATATTCCCAACAAGGCGAGCATCACCATTCGCCAGCTTTTGTCGCACACCGCCGGCGTGTTCGACGTCACCAATTCGGCGGTTCCGGCCGGCTGCGCCGCGGCGCCCGCGGGGCAGAACTACGTGTCGTATGTGCTGGCCCAGGACCCAAACCATCAATTCACGTTCGACGAACTGGTCGGCGTCGACGCCGAGTGCCAGCTTAGCGACTTCGCCCCGGGGGCCGACTACGCTTACACCAACACGGGCTTTTCGATTCTGGGCGAAATCGTCGAGCGCGTTTCGGGCCAGGCGTACGACCAGTTCGTAACCGAGAACCTGCTCTCGCCGAATGGGCTGGCGGCGACTTCCATCCCCATGCTCGCGACGGACCAGACACTCCCGCCGCCGTTCAGTCCCGGGTACGTTTTCAACAACGGCGTCCTGATGGATTTGACCGCGGCGAACATGTCGGCGCCGATCGCGACGGGCAACCTGATCTCGACGCCGGCCGATCTGGCGCGGTGGGTGACCCGCCTCATCGAGGGAAAGGCCGGCCCGGACGCCGCGTCCGTGGGCGAGATGATGACGACCACGCCGCAAAGCCACGCGGCGGGCAGCGACTACGGCCTCGGGCTCTTCCCGCTGCCCGGCCTCGGCTACGGCCACAACGGCGCGTTTGTCGGGTATTTGTCGCTGATGATGTACGACCCGACGGTCGACGTCGCGCTCATTGTCTACTTCGACGTATGGGACGATCCTGGCATGTCCGACGAATACAATCTGTTGAACCAACTCGCCTCCGACGCGCGCGCGGCCGTGGGATATTAACAAAGGAGCCCGGCATGAAACTTATTCGTTGCTTTGTTCCGCTTTGCGTTGTGCTTCTCCTGGTCTTGGGTTGCTCGTCGCACGCTTCCCATAACGGGGCCGCCGCGAACGGATTGACGAAAACCGCCACGTTCGAGGGCGGCGTCTTGTACACAACGTCGGGCGGCGGCGGCTCCGGCAAATTCTACGTGGCCTCGCTCGCCGGAAGCTGGGAGGAAATGGGGCGGCAATACGGCGGGCTGTTGGCCGGCCAGATGGCCGATTTTTACAACGTCGCGGTCAATGGATATTTCATCGGCAAGCAGGGCGCGACCTATGATCAGGTCCTCGCCGGGGCCCAGGCGATGTACGCCATGTATACGCCCGAGCTCGCGCAACTGATCGACGGCACGGCCGAGACTTCGGGGTTGGGCGCCGACAAGCAGAAAATCATGGCCGCGCTGATGGGCATGATTTTCGGCTGTTCGAGCATGGACGCGTGGGGCGCGTACAGCGCCGACGGCAGCATGGTTACGGGCCGCAACTGGGACACCGGCAGCGGCAAATTCGACGGCTTCGGCGGTTATCTCGCGGCCATCGTTTACAAGCCGAACACCGCGGGCGCGATTCCGTTCGTCGACGTCAACTACGTCGGCTCGCTGGGCATGCAAAACGGGATGAACGCCGCCGGCGTGTTCCTCGATCTGCAAGACGGCACGATGTCCGACCCGGGCGTCTTCAACCAGCGCGAGCCCGCTTGTTTCCGCCTGGTCGATTTTCTCCAGCAATGCAGTTCGCTCGCCGCGATGGACGGGCCGTTCTCGACGACCCGCCCCAACCTCGGGCTCATCATCAACGGTTCGTCGGCGAACGACGCGCGCGTTTATGAGTGGTCGGCGTCCTACGACACCAAGATTCGGCTCGGCGACGGCCTGCTCGCGGCGTCCAACCACTACATCGACCCGTCGTGGCAGAACCTGCCGCCGATCGGGGACGGCGCGCCATACGGTTACACCAAAGAGCGCCTGGCGAATCTGCTGGCGATGGCCGAAAAGTACAAGGGCAAGATCGATCCGACCGTCATGATGCAGATTTTCGACACGGCAATTCCCAACGGCGGCCCGTCGTTCCTCAACATGCCCGACTTCGAAACCTACTACCACATCGTCGCCGCGCCGGCGCAACTCACGCTGTGGCTCAAGGCGCCCGGGTGGTCGGGCTGGGAGAAAATGGATTTGCGGTCGCTGCTTACCCATTAAGCGGCGCTGCCGCCCGTTGTCAGGCGTTCAAGACGCCGCTATCGGTGTTGCCACGCGCGAGTTTTTCGTTGTATTGTCCGCCGTTCCGACGCGCCGCCCAATTCACGTGCCTGTGGGGCGGTCATCGCGAAGCGGCAGGAGGGTTTGTGGATCTGATTCATTGGGCGCTCGACATTTTTTTCCACATGGACAAGCACTTGGGCGAGTGGATCAATTTGTACCAGAGTTGGGTTTATTTGATCCTTTTCGTGGTGATTTTTTGCGAGACCGGTCTGGTGGTGACGCCGTTTCTGCCGGGCGACTCGTTGCTGTTCGCGGCCGGTACGCTCGCGACGCTGCCGAATTCGCCGCTGTCGCCGGTCTGGCTCGCGGTCGTGCTTTCCGTTGCCGCGGTTCTCGGCGACGCGGTGAATTTTACGGCCGGCTATCGCATCGGCCCGGTCGTTTTCACGCGGGAAGATTCGTTCTGGCTGAACAAGAAGCACCTGTTGCAGGCGCAGACGTTCTACGAGAAATACGGCGGCAAGACCATCATCCTGGCCCGGTTCATTCCGATTATTCGCACCTTCGCGCCGTTCGTCGCCGGCATCGGCAAAATGAAGTACCGGCGTTTTGCGTCGTTCAACGTCATCGGCGGCGTCGCCTGGGTGACCGCGTTCATCACGGCCGGTTATGAATTCGCCGGCACCGAAGTAGTCAAAAAGCATTTCCATTATGTGATCTTGGCGATCATCGTCATCTCCGTCATGCCGGCGGTGATCGAATATTTCCGCGAGTTGCGGAAAGCCAAGGCGGCGCCTGCCGCGTAAGCCCGCGCCGGCGGGGCCGGAGGCGGATACATGCCGTTCGTTTGGCCCAAGGCCGCGGCGCTCGTTTTCCCCGAGGCCGAGCAGGATCGCCTTTCGGCGCGCGGCGCGGGTGCGGTTGTGCTCGCCGCGTTCCTGCTGACGGCCGCCGGCCTAACGCTGCACCTCGCGTGGCGTCCGGATTTCAACAAGAACAGCGTCGACGGCTTTTACTACGCGACGCTCGCCCAAAATCTGGCCGCGGGACGCGGCTACACGACCGGCGCGTTTCCGCAGACGCTTTATTATCCGCTCTACCCCATCGCCATCGCCGCCGTTTACCTCGCGATCGGCCGCGTGGAACTGGCGGCGCACCTGGTCAATGTCCTGGCGCTCGGCGTTTACGCTTTTTTCACGTACGCGCTGCTGCGGCGGATTTTTGCGCGTCGCGATCTGGCCGCTGCCGGCGTCGTGTTGTCCCTGGCGGCGCCCGACCTGCTATATCACAGTTCGCTGATGATCACCGAGGCGCTTTTTTGCGCGCTCCTGTCCGCCGCGGCGTACACGGCGCTGGGCCTGGCCGAGCGGCCGGAAACGGAGAGCGGCCGCGCCCATTGGCTGCTGCTCGGCGCGCTGGGCGGGCTGTTGTATCTCACGCGGCCGGAGGCGATCGCCTACCTGGGCGCGATCGGCGCCTACCTGATCGCGCGCCGGCCCCGCTGGCGCGAGGCGGCGAACTGGGCCGTCGCGGCGGCGGCGTTTCTGATTTGCGTCTCGCCGTGGGTGATTTATCTGTCGCGCCTGAATCACACGTTCACGTTCTTCGGCAAGGCGGCGATCAATCTCGACATCGGCGCGATGCGCGGCGGCAATCGCGGAATCAACGTCGCCCACATCTTCAATGCCCCGGCCGCCGACGGCACGGGCGTGCGTCTGGAAGAGCCCGAGAAATTCGGGCGGCTGGCGACGGCGGCCGACAATTGGTTCGCCTACCCGCGGCATCTGGCCGAGCACTTGCGCCGGCTGGAACGGTTAGCCGGCTTTGCGGGCCTGCTCTTGCCGCTGGGCATTCTTTTTTTTCTGGTGCGTAGGCGCGGCTGGCAGTTGCTTTACCTCGCCGCGCTGGCCGCGGTTCAGTTGGCGATCCCGTTTTATTTCAGCGAGCCGCGGTTCGTCACGCAGGCGATTCCATTCGTGATCGCGGTCGAACTTGCCGGCGGGGTGCAACTGGCAGTCTGGCTGCTTTCGCGCGCGGGGCGCCCGGCGCTCGCGGCGGCGGCTGCGATCACGTTGACCGCGGCGCTGCTGGCCCCGATCGCGGCGCGGCATTACGGGTTTTACTTCGCGCGCGAGCCGGAATTCGAGCGGCAGCAACGCGAAATGCGCGCGCTTGCCGCCGATGCGGCGCAAGAGGGCGTCGATCTGCGCGGTCGCCAGGTCATCGCCTACCGCCCCTGGTTTGCCTTTTACACGGGCGCGGTTCATCGCGAAATGCCGAATTACGCCGCGCCCGACGAGCTGCCGCGCTATCTGGCCCGCAACCGCATTCCATTCTTGCTGTTGTCGCGCCTGGGCGACAACGACCTTTCGCTCGATTATCGGGCGATCGCCGCCGATCCGGCGGCTTTTGGGCTGCATCTCGTTGCGGCCCGGTCCGAATTTCTGCTGTTGCGCGCGCAAAATGACAATTCCGAACGCGAGCGCAGCCGAGGCGCCAAGGACGACGCCGCGCCGTCGTCGTGAGCGTCCGTCCATCCACGCGGGCTTCCGCGCGTCACCGGTTCGAAGAGCGAAATGAGGCCCATTTGGCGCAGGTCCGCGGCAAGTCTCGCGGCAACTACGCGTATTGCCTGCGCCGAAGGATGCGGATCGGTCAGCGAGTCGATGGTCGCCCAGTTGCTGAAGGCCGAAAAAAGGTGGGAATAATCGAGGCAGCGGATCCCGGCTTTTTCCAACGCTGGGATGATCATTCCCGCATCGCGTCCGGACCCCGGATAGAAAACCGTCACAAATGAAGGCGACCCGAAACGAGATCGAAATGTCCGGGCGGATTCAATAATTAGCTGTGCGGTCAACTCCCTGCAGTTGCCCCACATGGTGCAATTGGCGGGGCGGACGCGTTCGACCGCGTTGGCGGCCAGGGCGACGGTTCCTGCGGCGGTCAGAAAATAAAAGGGCAGTTGCCGGTCTTTCAGTCGGCGTGCGTCCGCGACGCGGCGGGAGTGGTCGGGAATAAAGACGTAAACGAGAACCCCGTCTCGCCCGCTGACTTCGGTCGAAAAATCATGAGTGTTGAGCGAGTACAGCATGTCGGACGGGCAATCGCCGCACTTGGCGTAATTATAGGCCTGACAATTCGGCGCGATTTTCTCGAATTGCGCGGGCAGCGTGTCTTCGTCGGCAAGTCCGTATCCGAAAACAAACGAGCAGCCGAAGAAAAGAACGAAACGGGTGGAGGCGTCTTTGGACGGCGAGGGCGGCGTGAACCGACGGTCGAATTCGTCCATACCGTTAAGTACGTCGAATATTGTTCTTCCAGAAAGGTGTTTTTTCCCCACGCAGTGAAAAATCTTCCGTGGAACGTGCTCGTGGCTCTGAGCGTACGCGGCCCGCTGGCTACGATCCGCGATCACGTTTTTCACTTGCAAGGATCCGACCTTGTCGGCGATGACCACGAGGGAGATCACGACCCCGATCGTGGTTCCGAAAAGCATCGCCAAGAATTTCTTCAGCCTGGATCTCGGCTGGAGGAAAAAAATGTACAAGAGCCCGTCGATGAGGCTGTTAATCGCCGCGTTCTTCAAGGCGTTCACCCAGCCGGCGCTTCGATCGGCGCCGATGTCAAACGATGCGTCGGACAGAATAAGGGGCGGCGGCAACCGGCGCAACAGCACACTTCACTCGTGGAATTGAATGGTGTATCCGGACTTCTCGACGGACTCGTGCGGCGAATTTTGAGCATGCGGCAGCCGCCCGCGGCGCCGCGAAACTCTGCCCGCGGAGCGGGCAGGCGCTCGATCGCCGGAATTGCGCGGGTGGGCTTCTCGCCTTGACGGACAAAAAAAAGCAGCCGCATAATGCCGGGGTCTGGGTGATCGTCCCGCCTTCTTATTCCGTGAGAGGCGTGGTCGCAAGATGGAGGCGTCATGGCCGAAAAACAAAGCCTTTCTTTTACGCCGGACCAGGTCTTCGCCAAGGCCAAAACGGGCGAACTGGAAGGCGGAAATCTCGGCAACATCAAGCTGCCGAAAGCCGACCTCAGCGGCGCTAAATTGCGCAAGATCGTCGCCGCCGGAGCGAATCTGCGCAAAGCCAATCTTTCGGGCGCGGATCTTTCCGGCGCCGACCTCGCCGACGCCGATCTGCGCGAAGCCAACCTAACCGGCGCCGACCTCACGGGCGCGGACCTCGGCCAAGTGAAAGCGAAAGAGGCCGACTTCACCGGCGCCAAGCTCGTGGGCGCGAAGGCGATTCAAGGCGATTTTGGCAAGGCGACGTTCAAAAACGCGGATCTGACCGGCGCCGACCTGTCCAAAGCCGTCTTTTACAAAGGCCGGATCGAAGACACGAAGCTGACCGGGGCGCAGATGCCCGAGGTCGAGGCCGCCGACGCGGATCTGCTCGGCGTCGACCTGACTGGGGCCGACCTGCGCGATGCGATCTTCCAGGAATGCCGCATCGAGCGCGTGCAGGCAACGGGCCTGACCGCGCACGGCGCGGATTTTTCCCTCGCCGAGATCCGCGGCGTCGATTTCTCGCGGGCCGCGCTGCCCAAGGCGCAGTTTTTCGGCGCGGTTCTGGAACACGTGAATTTCGCCGGCGCCGACCTCGCCGGCGCCGTGTTCAATGGCTCCGAACATAACGAAGTCACGTTCGCCGGCGCGGATCTGAAGAAAGCGTCGCTCAAATCGGTCTACGGCTACACGGAAGACGCGCTGCGGGTTTACCAGTCGCAGGGCGCGATTATCGACCTGTTCCTGTTCCGCCGCTTTCTGCGGCTGGTGCGGCGCAGCCTCGTCGCGAAGATCGTGTTGTTGGCCGCCGTGGCGGCGCTCGCCGGCAGCAGTTATCGCTATTTCGCCGACCCGTACCACTGGTCGTACGACGTCCTGCAAAAACGAGCGGAAAAACTGATTCACCAAGGGGATTTCGACAAAGGCATCCAACTCTATCGCGTCATCACGCAAAAATACAGTTCCGATCCGAATCGAGTCGCGACCGCCAAAACCTCGATCGCCGGCGCGTACGCGCAGCAGCGGAATTTTGATAAGGCGCTGGAGTTGTATCAGGATGTCGCCGCGACCTACGACGGCAATCCCGAGGCCGTGTTTGCGCTCGACGCCATGGCCCGCCTCTACGGCGACATGGGCGACGCCGAGAAAGCCGCCGCGATTTTTGAGAAAATCCGGCAAACCGAGGTCGATAATCCCGACGCCGAAGCGAACGCCGAGTTCGGCCTCGCCGATTTGTTGCGCAAGGCCGGCAAACAGGAAGAAGCGCTGGCCAAATATCTTGCCGTGTTCGACAAGTTTCAGTCCGAAGTGAACATCGGCAATCGGGCGCTCAGCGAGGCGGTGGCCGTCATGTGCGAACTCGACCGCCTCGACGACGCCGAAAAAACGCTGGCGCGACTGAAGGAATATGACAGCGGGTCGTCCAACGCCTGGCAGCGCATCAATGCGGAAACCGCGATTGCCCACGTTTTCGCGAAGCGCGGCGAGTTCGCTCAGGCGGAGAAGCGGTTCCGGGCCATCTACGACAGTTACAAGGATTTGATGCAATCCGGCGGGGCCGGCTTCAGTCTGGTGGAACTCGAAATGTCCCAGGGAAAGTACAAGGAAGCCGAGGCGCAAATCGCGGACATGCTCAAACGCGCCAATACCGAAGAGTTGCGGGACGAATTGCTGTATCGGCAGGCCCGACTCTACGAACAAATGGGACAGCCGGAAAAAGCGGTCGCCTTGTTGACGACGGAACTTCCGAAGATCAAAGACCACGCGAAATATTTCGACGCCGCCAGTCTGCTGTTGGAATTGTACGCCGCCAAAGGCGACGTGGCCCTGGCCGAGGGCGTCTACAACGGTTGCGCGAAGAAATTCGCCGACGACGCGGACCGCACGACCGGCTTGCGGCTGGCAATGGCTCGGATTTACGGCGCCCGGGGCCTGCCGGAAAAGGCGCGGGCGATTTACGCGGACGTGATCGCCCATTCGTCGAACCGCGAACTCGTGGCCACGGCCAAATCCGATTTGGCGGGCGAACTGCGGCGCGGCGGCGCGAACGAAAAAGCCGAGCAGATCTATCGCGAGTTGTACGCCGAGGTCGGCGACAGCTCGCGGGCCTTCGGCGCCGGCATGTCGCTGGTCGACTACTACACCGAAAATCAACAGTTCCCCGCGGCTCAGAAACTGTTGGCGGACATGGAGACGCGGTGGCGAAACAAGGCCCGGGAGCACGGCGACATCCAAATGCGGACGGTGCGCGTTCTGCAACAACTGGGCCAAATCGATGTCGCGATCGCCCGATTGAAGGCGCTGCTGCCGGAGTTGGAAGATCCGCAAAAACAATTCGAGGCCCAGAACCAGTTTCTCGATCTCTACCGGGTGACCGATAACCTCCCCGCGGCCGAGGAAGTATTCGGCGTCATTCAGCAGCGCTTCGGCCAGGACCTCGGGAAAATCGCCCGCGCCAAAGCGCTGATGGCGCAATTCTATGCGAACAAGGGATTGAACGAAAAAGCCGAGGCGTTGTACCGCGATATTCTCACGCAATCGGTCAGCGGCGACGCCGCCCTCCAGGCCAAGTTGGATCTGGCGAGCCAGTACCGGCGGGCCAAGGCGATCGACAAAGCGGAAAAACTGTATCGGGAACTGCTCGCCGGCTCCGTCGACACCTGGCAGGCGTTCCAGGGCGGCATCGCCCTCGCCGACATGTTCGCGGAGGAAAATTCCTTCGACGCCTCGGAAAAAGTCTTGGCGGAGATGAGCAAGAAATGGGAAGCGAAAGATTCGGAACGCTCGGAAATCATTCTCCATCAGGCCCGCTTGCTGCAGCGCCTCAATCGGCTGGATGAAGCAGCCGCGTTGCTGAAGAAAGAACTCCCGACGTTCAGCGATCCGCACAAGGCAATGGACGGCAATTTCCTGCTGATCGATCTGTGCGGCGCCGCCGGCGACCTGAAAGGCGCCGAGGAGAACGTCAAGAACGTCTTGAAATCCGTCGCCGGCGATCCGGATCGCACGGCGCAGGCCAAATGCATCCTCGGCCAAACCTACACGCGACAGGGACAAGACGACAAGGCGGAAGCCATTTTCCGCGAAGTTTTCACGCAATATCCCAATTCCACGGTGGCGATTCAGGCCAAAGCCGACTATGCCGGCGTGTTGCGTCGCAAAGGGGAAACGGCGAAAGCGGAACTGATCTATCGCGAGTTGGCCGCCAACCCCGCTGAAAACTGGCAGGTGTTCGCGGCGACCACCACCCTCGCCGACATTTATGCCGATGAGGGGAAGGCGGCGGAGGCCGACAAACTGCTGGACGACATGCTCAAGCGCTGGACCAACAAGGACCAACGAACCGAGATCGTCGTGCACCGGGCGCGCATGTACCAGAAACTGAACCGTCTCGACGACGCCCTCGCCTTGTTGCGTAGCGAGACCGGCAAGACGGCCGATCCCAGCCGGCTGACGGAAATGAATTTCCTGATCATGGAACTGTATGCGGCCAAAGGCGATCTGCACGCGGCGGAAGACGCCTTCAGTCAACTCGCCAAGTCGTTGGGCGGCCAGTCCGAGCAGATCGCCAACGCCAAGATGTCGCTGGCCCAGATGTATGTCAACCAAGGCCACGGCGAACGCGCCGCCGGTCTATATCAGGAGATCATCGCGAAATATCCCGACCTGAACATCGCCTTGCAGGCCAAGCTGAATCTTGCCAACGAGATGCACCGCGAAGGAAATGCCGCGCAGACGGAGAAACTGCTGCGGGAATTGCAAAACGACAAGAAAGAATCGTGGGAATCCTTCAATGCGGGGCTCGGTCTCGCCGACCTCCTCTCCGACCAGCAAAAATTCGACGAAGCGGACGCGTTGCTTTCCGAGATGCTGAAGAAATATGCCGCCAAACCCGTCGAACGGGCGGATGTCATCATGCGGCGGGCGGCGCTGCTGCAACGGCAGCAAAAACCGGACGTGGCGGCGGCCTTGCTCACCGAACAGTTGCCGAAAATCACCGATCACGTCCGCCGGTTTGAAGCGTACCGGATGATGCTCGAACTGGACCGGACGATGGACAACCTGGCGGCCATGGAGGCGTTGCAGCCGACTATCGCCAAGGAATTCGCGGGCGACGCCGAACGCTTCCCGGCGATCCAGATCATCTTCGGGCAGATGTACGCGGCCAAAGGCATGAACGACAAAGCCATTGCGCTGCTCCAGGAAATCGCCGCAAAAAACGGCCGCAGCGACGCCGGGTTCTCGGCGCGTCTGGAACTGGCCAATCTGCGCCGGCGCACGGGCGAGGTGGCGAAGGCCGAGCAGGGGTTCCGCGAAATGCTGGACGAGCCCGGCCTGCCGTGGCAGGCGTTTAACGCCGGGATGTCGTGCATCGACATGCTCGACGAGCAGGCCCGGCTGGCGGATGAAGACAAACTGCTCGCGAAAATGCGCAAGATGTGGACCAGCCCGGGCAACGAGCGGGCCGAAATCATCATTCGGCAGGCCCGCCTGTTGCGCAAATTGAAAAAAACCACGGAGGCCGCCGCGCTGCTCGAGGGCGAGACGGGGGGGGTCGGCGACCCCGGGAAAAAATTCGATGCCCTCATTTGTTTGCTCGAAATCTACAAGACCGCCGGCGACATGAAGAAAGCTGAGGGGGTTTTTCACCGGATCGAACAGACGTTCCCTGACGACGCCGGCCGGCTGCAGCAGGCGAAGGAGACGTTGAAGAGGTAGACAGAAGAGTTTCCTGCAAAAATCACTTTTTGCATCTACGAAAGCGAATTCGAGGGTTTTGCGAGATCATTTACTGACCCGACACCGACTGCGGATCCTCCCCTTGGCCCCTCTCCGCGTCGGGAGGGGTCGGCGCGGTGAGTCGCGGCATTGAGCCGGCATTGATGCAAGAGGCTCCACCGTCTTCCGACCGCTTTTAGGCCGAAGTTCCCGGCCAAGAAACTAATAAGTGGCTGATTATTCAGGGAAAATGCAGAAATCGGCGTTCCCGTTACTGGCTACACCTGCAGCAATTCGAAGGCGCGTTGCTGCAGGGTCGTCGGTTCGGTCAACTGTTCGAAGGTCGGCGCGTCAGGCGTGGTCTTGATCCGGCAGCGATTGCGGCACTGGGTGGCCAGCACGTTCAGCAACGTG
>CAZHPN010000140.1:0-14169 GCA_964534375.1 uncultured bacterium
ATGGCGCTGGTCGGCGGCGCGTTGTACGTGGCCGACCGCAACAATCACGCGATCCGCGCGGTCGATCTGGCGGCGCACACCGTGACAACCATCGCCGGCACGGGCCGGAAGGGGACGGGGCGCGCCGTCGGCGGGCCGGCGTTGCAGACGGATTTGCGCAGCCCGTGGGATTTGCAGTGGCGCGACGGCGGTCTCGACATCGCGATGGCCGGCAGCCACCAAGTCTGGCGGCTCGACCTGGCGAAGGGGGAATTGCGCGTGCTGGCCGGCAGCGGGCACGAGCAGATCATCGACGGCGCGGCGGGCGACGCGGCGTTCGCGCAGCCGTCGGGCCTGTGGCTGACCGGCGACCGGCTCTACGTCGCCGACAGCGAAAGTTCGGCGGTGCGCGAGATCGATCTGGCCAAGGGCCGGGTCGAGACGCTGGTCGGCACGGGCCTGTTCGATTTCGGCTTTGTCGACGGCGTCGGCAAGCAGGCCAAATTGCAACACCCGATCGGCATCGCCGGCCGCGACGGCCTGCTGTACGTGGCGGACTCGTTCAACAACGCGATCCGCACGATCGACCGCGCGAGCAAAACGGTGACCACGTTGCCGCTGCCGGGCGCCGGCCCGCTCGACGAACCCTCGGGGTTGTCGGTCGACGGCGACATGCTGTACATCGCCGACACCAACCATCATCGCCTCGTCGCCATCGATTTGCGCACCGGCGCGGCGACGGAGGTGAAGGTCGCGCTGTAGAGACTGTCGTGTCTATTTTCTCGGATTGATCGATTTTTGCGAACGCATCTTCTGCACAATGGCGAATGGCGAATGGGGAATGCGGAATTGCCGACACCGCCCGAAATTCGCCATTCGCCATTCGCCATTCGCTATTCAACATTCCGGTTTGCGCGGCCCCAAAAACTTGATTTCGCGGCTATCGGTGGTCGGCGCGCAGCGGCGGAGATCGGTAAATAAATCAGGTGTTGCGTTTCCGGCTTCGAAACTGACTTGACTCCGGGCAATTCTCCGAGTATTGTCCGATCATCATCACGCTTATTTAGCGCGCCTAAGCGGAACTTTCAACGTTGGCGGTCACGGCGCGGGCGGGGAGGGCGCACGATGTCTCGACATTTCCAATGGCTCGCGTTATTGGCCATTCTCTGTCTCGCCATTGCCTGCGGCGGTGGAAACAGCAGCAGCGGCTCGCAAACGCCAGCCGGCGATGACGACGACGATTCGGCGTCCCTCGGGGCGTGTTGCCAGGGCGGCGAATGCGCGGTGAAGTCTTTCGCCGATTGCTCGGGCACGTGGATGGGCGCGGATACGGTTTGCGTGCCGAACCCGTGCGCGGACGACGACGACAATGACGATGACGACAATGACGATGACGACAACGACAACGACAATGACGACGATGACAATGATTCGACGCCGGACGACGACGATACGGTCGACGACGATGACGATGACGATGACAACGACGATGACGATAACGATGACAACGACGACAACGACGACAACGACGATGACAACGACAACAATGACGACGACAACGACGACGACACGGCGCCGCTTGCCTGGGAGGCGATGACCAGCGGAACCACGGCGGGTCTGGTCGACGTGTGGGGAAGCTCTTCCTCGGATGTGTTCGCCGTGGGATATACCGGCGGCGATGCCAGCAGCGGCTTGATCTTGCATTATAACGGCGCCGTGTGGTCGTCAGTCTGGGGCGGGACGGGCGCAATTTTAACGGGCGTCTGGGGCAGTTCATCCACGGACGTCTTCGCGGTGGGATCCGACCCCGCGACAAATTACGGCGCGATTTTGCATTACGACGGGTCCTCGTGGCTGGCGATGCCGATCGGAACGACGGGGCCGTTGTACAGCGTTTGGGGAAGTTCGGGCTCGGATGTGTTCGCCGTGGCAGATGACTATGGCTTCCCGGGCGGCCCCGTGTTGCACTACGACGGTTCCACGTGGTCGGCGCTGGCCGGCGAACCGACGGCGAGGTTGAATTACGTCTGGGGGAGTTCGCCCTCCGATGTCTTCGTCACGGGCCAGGATGGCGTAATCGTGAACTACAACGGCGCCACGTGGTCGACGATGGCGACCGACACCACGGCGGATTTGGCCCACATCTGGGGCGCCTCCGCCAGCAACGTATTCACCGTCGGAGAGTTGGATTCCGGTGGCGCTGTGACGGGTGTGATCTTTTATTATGACGGCACGTTTTGGCTCCCGATGACCACGGGTCTGCCGGCGAATTCCGATTTGATCGCCATTTGGGGCAGCTCGCTCTCGGACGTATTCGCCTTGGGAGACGCTGCCGAAAAACCTGTGATGCTTCACTTCGACGGCGCGTCATGGTCGCCGATGACGATTGCCGGGTCGCCGGCGTTGTCGGGCATCTGGGGAACCGGCCCGGCGGACGTGTTCGCCGTGGGTGGCAACGGCACGATCATGCATTACGGGCCCGAATAGCCGCCAGTTGCCCGTCGCCGGCGGCCAGCGCGTCCTTTGCGGCGAAAAAAAACAGAAATCGTTAATCCGGCCGACCTCTGCGGCCTCGGAGCCTGCCCTGAGCGAGGACGAGAGGTCCTCGACGGTTCAAGTGTCGCCATTCGGTTGCGCTGCGCGGTTTTTCGCCCGGGCGATCATCCGCTTCACGGCCGAATTCGCCTTCGTCGCGCGTAGTTCAATTTGGGGGTGATCGTTCGCGAAGACGCGGAAGATTTCGTCGGCAAACGCCTGACCGATCATCGCGACGCCGGTGAAATCGAAATCGACGGCTTTGAAGCGATCGAGGCGCGCGACCAGTCGCTTGGCCTGCGACCGCGAAATCAAATGCTCGTCGCCGAATTTCGCCAGTTCCACGGGCACGACCGTCCGGGTGAAACCGTCATTATCGCCGGACGAAAATTGGTCGAAAATCTTCTTGGCCGTGCGCGATGTGTGGTTGTTGACGGCCATGGCCACGGTCGTGCCAGACGTCGCGCCGCTTTCGTTCCGAGGTATTATCCAATCTTCGGGCGACTTGTAATAGTGCCGAAAATGCACCTTGCCGGACAAGATTCGAAACTGGTCGACTATTCGGGACGCAAAAAAAACTCCTTCGCCGGTGTGCCGCTTCGGGGCGGTCGTCAGTTTCCCTTTGGCCAGCTCCAGTACAGCGTGTTCTTCATCGGGCAGATTCAACGCCTTTTTGATTTTCTTGAAGATGCCGACGCCGTCGTCGTGGATCGCCATCGCCGTAAAAAGCGGCGACTGTCGCACGACCACTCGTATTTTGGCGCCGCCCGAATGCTCGATGGCATTGTTGAACATCTCGGTGAAGCAGAACTCCCAGATGCCGACAACATTTGCCGGCAACTCGTCGAAGAGAACCCGAATGTCATTTCGCCATACCGCGCCCTCTTCCAAATCCGCCGTCAGGGGATAAACTTTTCTCCATTTCGTCAAAGACGCCAACGAATACTTGCGATTGCGCGTTTTCCCCGATTCGACCAGCGCCTTTTCAGCGACAAGGCGTTGGAGGTGCTTGTGCACCGCCTGGCGGGTGATTCCGAATTTCTCGGCCGTCAGCCGGGCAACATCCGCGGGGTGTTTTTCAACGGCGTCCTTGATCAGCACATGCGGAAACTGCGCACCCCGCGGCAACGTCTGCGGCGAGGCCTTGAGCGCCTCGCGCAAGGACGGCGGCAACCTCGTGCGCGGCGTGTACGTCAGGCCCGAGAACGACAGCCCGCCGATCGCGTCCTCATCCTCGGACCGGGCAGCCGGCCGAATTCATGGGCCATCGTCGCCTCTCACGCCAAGCGTCACTTCTCCCCCGGCTTCTTCTTCCCTTCCTTCTTCATCAACTGCTGCAGCATCTGATTCTGCATGATCGTCTGCCGTTGCTGCTCGATGAAGTGGTCGCGCGCCGCGGGCGGCAACTGGTTGAGCAAGGCCGGATCGATGATCTTGTCCTGGTGCGGCGGCGTGACCTTGAACGCGTCGAGCTTTTTGACGACGCGGCTGACCACGCCTTTCGGCGCGAGGTAGACGCGGCCGTCGCCGCCGGCGACATATTGCTTCTCTTTGTCTTGGTCGGCGCCGACGATGATGCGTTTTTCCGTGCCGTCGCCGAGCGTCGCGGTCACGGTCGCGACCGGCGCGCCGAGCTTGGCCTCGGCGGGGGCGGTTTTGCCCAGCAGCGTCGTGCCCTGCAGCGACGCCGCGGCGCGCACGACGAACATGACCTTGGTCGTGTCGATGACGTAATCGGTCGGCACGGTCTCGGTCGACTCTGCGATGCGCCACTTGTCTTCGCCGGTCTTTTCGAGCGTGAGCTTGCGCGCGCCTTCGACGATCGCCAGCTTCGTCGCCTTATCGGCGTCGAACGCCGCGACGTGCAGGTCGCGCAGGTCATCGAGCGTCTTGCGCAGGTTGTTGGCGTAGAAATCGCCGATCAACAGAACCTGGCGGTCGCCTTGTTTCTGCGCGTAGACGTTCTTCTCTTTGGCCGCGCCGAGATTGAGCCCGAGTTTCGTGCCGTCGAGCAACGCGACCGTGACCGTGAACTGCGGCGGCTCGAGGCCGCGGTCCAGCGGCGCCGTCGAGTCGTCGAAATCGGCCGCGTTGAGGCTCGAGAGCGATTGGAGAACGCGTTTGATCTTGTCCGAATCGAGGCGGTAATCGGCCGGCAACGCCGCGGGCGCCGGATCGAACGACCACGTGCCGTCATCGGCTTTTTTCACGTTGATCGTTTCGGCCGCGCTCTTCAGGGTCAGCGTGACCGCCTTGTCGGCGTCGAACTTCGCCACGGTCTTGTCGCGCCAGTACTTGGCGTCGCGGTCGAACGTGTCGCGCAGGCGGGCGAGGGCGACGTATACGCGGTCGTCGCCTTTGACGCGCGCGTAGCAGCCGCGTTGATCGCCGGACGGCTTGCCGACGAGCAGGGTCCACGCCGCGCCTTTCGCGGTGTACGGCGTCACGAACACGGCCGTGTCGTCGCCGACCTCGTATTTGGCATGGCTGGCGGATTTCTCGGCGACCATCGCGCCGAATTTCAGGCCGGTGATTTCATCGAGCCCGCGGCCGAGAACGGTGTCGTTGACCGCGTAATCGCCGGGCTGAATCAGCCATTTGCCTTGCTGTTCCGCGACCGTGAATTTCCCTTTCGGTCCGGAAATGTCGATCTTGGTCACCTCGGCCTTGTCCACCGCCGGCAGCTTCAGGGTCGGCCCTTTGCCCGGCTCGGGCATCGCCGCGGCGACGATCGCGAGCAACGTCAGAATGCCAAACGCGGCCAGCATCATCGTGGTGCGTTTCCACAGCATGGCTTATTCCTCCCCGCCGGCGGTGGCGAGATAAGCGGTCGCCAGGCGGCGTTTCGCGCGCAGGCGGCGGCGCCAGCGGAACACGCCGAAGATGACCAGCGCCAGCGGCGGCAGCAGCATGTTGCCGTATTTGAAGAAGGCGCGTTGCGCGTCGCCGATGGCGCGCAACGGGTGGTTGTCGACGGTGCGGGCGCGGATCAGCGTCAGGCGCTCGTCCTGCATCAGCCAATCGACGAGGTTGGCGAGCAGCACGGCGTTGAGGCGGTTTTGCATCAGGTCCGAGGCCCAGAGCGACGAACCGACGACGACCACGCGGTTGTCCGGGCTGACCGTCAGCGGCGGGTCGGCCGGGCGGCCGGCGTCGTCGGCCAGCGGGTGGTCTTTGAAGTAGCTCGGGAAGCGGCCGTTGAGCGCCACGAGCAGATTGTGGGGGACCAGCGCTTCCGTCGGGTCGGGCTGCGGCATCGCCTGCGGATCGGCGAGGAAAGAGTCGTTGATTTCGTAGACCCACGATTTCGGCGAACTGCGGGCGACGACCTCGGCGGCGACGCCCTCGCGCGGCTCCAGCTCGAGCGGCGCCGCGAAAGGCAGCGAGAAGCCGGCCAGGTTCTTGGTCATCGGCGTGTCTTTCGCCAGATCCTGCACGCGAATCAGCGCCGGGAACGACACGAGCGATTGGAAGTTCATGCCGTTCGCGTTGTGGTTGACGGTGATGCGTTCGTTCGAGACGTCCAGCACCATCGCCGGGTCGACCTTTACGCCGTACGCGTCGGTCAGTTTCTCGAGGCCCGAGTTCGTCGGCCGGCCGATCATCGACCGCAAGTCGACGTCCGTGCGGTCGACGAAAAACGCCGCGCGGCCGCCGCGCATGACGAACTGGTCCAGACGATACAGTTCGATGTCCTTATAGGGTTTCTTCGGGCCGGCGACGATCAGCACGTCGACGCCGTTCAGCGGCTCGTCGGCTTTGGTGAGATCGACCTCCTTGACCGTGAATTTGTTGCCCAGGGCCGTCGAGGCATGGCTGAGGCCGGCGGCGGGGGTCAACTCGCCGTGGCCGACGGCAAACCCCAGGGTCGGCGTCTTCTCGCGCAGCACCTTGGCGAGGCGCGAGGCGATGTCGAATTCCAGGCCGGCGAGGTCCTGCACCACGGGCAGCGCTTCGGTCTTGTCGCCATATTGGAGCGCCAGGCCCATGTACACCTTGACGGCCTGCACCTGGTCCTTGCTGAAGGTCTGCATGTCGATTTTCGGCACGCCGGCGGATTGCGCCTGCCCGATCAACGCCTCGTCGGGCTTGCCGTCCCGCGCCGGCGCGTCGGGATCGACGAACGAGAACGACATCCGGCCGTTGCTGGCGGCGCGGAACTCTTCCAGCAGATCGCGCACGACGCGCGCGTTGTTGTTCGCCGGCGGCGGCAGTTGCTTCGAGAAGTAGGCCGTTACGGTGAGGTGATCGGTGAGTTCGCGCAGCATGTCGCGGGTCGACGGCGACAGCGTGAACTGCTTGTCGCGGGTCAGATCGACGCGCGTGTTGACGCGGAACGAAAAGACGTTGATCGCGATCAGGCAGCCGGCCGCCGCGCCGATGTAGACGATGCGGTTCAGCCGCCACTGGCGCGAGCGATCGGCGAGCCGCGATTGCAGCGACTGCACCGTCAGGAACAGGAAGAAGCCGGCCAGCGAAAACGAGTAGATCAGGTCGCGGGTGTCGACCACGCCGCGGCTGATGTTCTGGAAGTGCGAATCGGCGCCGACATATTCCAGCACGTTTTGCCAGCGCAGCGGCAGGAACGGCAGCAGCAAATCGAGGACGAAGAGCAGCGCGGCGATGCCGAACGCGACGATCAGGCTGATCACCTGGTTGCGCGAGATGCTCGAGGCGAACAGGCCCAGCGCGACGAACGCGCCGCCGAGCAGGAACAGGCCGACGTAGCCGCCGATCACCGGCCCGGAATCGAGCGCGCCGATCAGCGAGATCGACAGCGGGTAGACGAAAGTGATCGCCAGGTAGACGGCGAGCAGCGTCCACGCCGCGAAAAACTTGGCCAGCACCGTTTCGTATTCGTGCACCGGCAGGGTCAGCAGGAACTCGATCGTCCCCGATTTCTTCTCCTCGGCGATCTGCTTCATCGTGATCGCCGGCCCGAACAGCAGGAACGACCAGGCCGCGAAGCGGAAGAAGATCCGCATCGACGCCTGCTGCGCGGCGAAGAACGGCTGGATGAAGAAGTAGCCGACGCCGATCAGCAGCGCGATCAGCACCAGATACGCGATGGGCGAATTGAAGTACGCCCCGACTTCCTTCTTATATAAAGCCCAGATGCGCGACATGTTCCGCTCACCCCCTCGTCAATTGCGTGAAGACGTCTTCCAACGTCGTTTCGACTTTGCGCAACTCCGCCAGCTTCCAACCGTGCGCCACGCAGGCGTCGAACACGCCCTCGGCCGCGTCGGCGCCGGTTTCGACGGCCAGCGTGAACTGCCGCCAGTCGCCGACCGCGCCGTCGCCCTTGACGCGCCGGACGCCGTGCGCCGCCGCGAGCCCCGCGGCCAGGTCGCCGGCGCCTTTGACGCGCACGAACAACATCTCGGCCGCCGCGCGATCTTCCAGCGCCCGCGGCGTGTCGTCGGCGACGAGCCGGCCGTTGCTGATGATCAGCACGCGCGAGCAGGTGGCCTCGACTTCGGCCAGGTGGTGCGTCGAAAGCACGACGGTTTTCGAACGCCCGATTTCCTTGATCAAGTTGCGGATCTCGATGATCTGGTTCGGATCGAGGCCGCTGGTCGGTTCGTCGAGGATCATGATCGGCGGATCGGATAGCGACGCCTGCGCCAGGCCGACGCGTTGCCGGTAGCCCTTCGACAATTCGCCGATGTCTTTCCCCGCCACTTCGCGCAGGCCGTACAGGCCGACGTTGCGGCGCACGGCTTGCTCGCGCGCCGTGGGGTCGAGCCCGCGCATCTCCGCGACGAAGAGCAGGTAATCGACGACGCACATGTCTTCGTACAGCGGGTTGTTTTCCGGCAGGTAGCCGATTTTGCTTTTCGCCAACGTCGGGTCTTCGCCGAGCGGCCGGCCGTCGATGAAAATCTCGCCGGCGTCGGCGCCCAAATACCCGGTGATCATCTTCATGGTGGTCGACTTGCCGGCGCCGTTCGGCCCCAGAAAGCCGACGACTTCGCCCTTGGAAATCTGGAACGAAATGTCGTCGACCGCCGCGACCTCGCCGTAACGCTTGGTCAGGTTCTTTACCGCGATCATCCTCTCTGCCTCCGCTTCAAGAACGGTTTATTCGGGACTTTTTTTGCCAAAACGCAAATCCTTTGTAAAGCCCGCTTTTCGCCCGTTATTTCGATAAACGGGCAACGGCGCGTACCCCTTGTTTTTGCCGGTTTTCCGACGCCTTCGGGACGCGAAAGCCGGTCGGCCCCGATCCATGCCCAGCGGGCACGCAACGCTCAAAATGGTTCGCGATTCCTCGTCCCGTCGTGCGGCAATTCATGCACGGTTTGCGGCGGGTTGTAAAGCGGCCTGCGTTTTCCGCTGGGGCCCGCCCGGCGCGAGCCAGTTCGCCGATGCGCGAGCACGCAAAGGGCGGTTTGACGACGAGAGTCGCCGGCCGGTCAGAGGTTGCGATACACGTCCTTCCGATGTCCGATTTTCACGACCAGCACGACTAGAGCGTCGTTTTCAATCCGATAGATCACGCGATAATCGCCGACGCGTATTCGCATTCGTCCGCCGCCGTTCTTCAATAGCTTTGAACCGGGTGGACGCGGATCATTCGCCAACTTGTCGAGATGGTCTCTGATTCGCTGTTGAATCGGACGCGAAAGGCGCTCGAGTTCGCGCACCGCCGATGGCAGAACGGCGACCGTAAACAAGATCTACAGCCCCAGGTCCTTTTTTACGCGTTCCCATGGGATCGGCTTCTCGCCCTTCGCTGCTGCTTCGGCCTCGGCGCGCAAGGCGTCGAGAACATCCAATTTGTCTTCCAGATCTTCGAGCATCGCCAGGTCTTCCAGCGGGACGAGGGCCGCCACGTCCTTGCCGCGCTTCTGCAAGACGATTCGATCCCGGCGCTTGGTCACCCGGGACAGCGTGCCCGAGAAATCTTTGCGAACTTCCGTTGTGCCTTTACGCGTCATGTCGTCGCTCGAATAATGTTTTCGTCTCCGTTGGAACTGTGCGCCTCGTCCGCCGCCCTTTCAAGTGCCAGGCCGCCGATTGTGCTGCGCATATCCGTTCCCGGTCGGCAAGAGAGGCCGGCGAGCAGCCAAAGACATTTTCCCTTTGCCGGCTATTCTTGCACGCGCCGAATGCTCGCGCAGGCGCGGCAGTGCCGCTCGAAATCCAAATGGTAGCGTTTCATTTCCTCGGCGGCGGCGACGATCTCGGCGAGCGGGGCGTCGCGGACCACGCGGCCCTCGAAGAGCACGATCAGGCGATCGCAGGTTTCGGCGGCGAACGCCAGATCCTGCGTGACCACGACGACCGTGTCCGGGCACCCGGCGATGAAGGTTTCGATGGCCTGCTGGCTGTGCGGATCGAGGTTGGCCGAGGGCTCGTCGAAGGCCCAGATCGCCGGCCTCATCGACAGCACGGTCGCCAGGGCGACGCGCTTTTTCTGGCCGAAGCTTAAATGATGGGCGCTGCGTTGGCCGAAGTCGCCCATGCCGACGAGGTCGAGCGCGGCGGCGACCCGCTCGGCGACCTCGGCCTCGGGCACGTCCATGTTGCGCGGGCCGAAGGCGACGTCTTCGAAGACGGTCGGGCAGAAAAGCTGGTCGTCCGGATTCTGAAAAACCACGCCGATCGTCCGCCGCACCCGGCGCAGCGTCTTTTTCCCGACCGCGACGCCGTCCACCTCGACGCGCCCGTGTTGCGGCAGCAGCACGCCGTTGAGCAGCAGCAGCAGCGTCGATTTGCCGGCCCCGTTCGGCCCGACGATGCCGACCTTTTCGCCCGGGGCGACGGCAAACGAGATGTCGCTCAGGGCGACGGCGCCGTCCGGGTAAACGTAGCCGACGTCGGTCAGACGCAACGCGGGCGCCGTCATGCGCTGGCCCCAAAACTGGGGACGGTCACCGGCGCCTCTCGCAAAAATGGCAACATCATAATTGGCGTTTCGTGTGGACCTCTCCCCCGGCCACGCCCCGCGTGGCCGCGCCCCTCCCCGACACAGGGAGGGGCGAGAGGACGCCGTGGCGGACCCGCGCCCCGAAGAGGTCGTCCACGGCTCGCGAATTCGCATTCACCTTGATGAATCAACAATAGAGTCCCCGTTTTTTTCAACACGTGTCCGCCTGCCGGTGCTGCGCCGGCGTGCCGCTCCCTGTGTCGGGGAGGGGCAGGTCGAACACGCGACCGCGTGATCGAGCGGGGAGAGGTCGGCGCGTGACGCCGCTTGTTGAGCCTGCATTCTTGCGATCGGCCTGCCAACCGGTGACGATCCCTCGGTTTCATGCCAGCGCCATTCGGGCTGCGAAAAAGACGCCCAGATACGCCGCGGCGAAGCCGCCGTCCGCCCAGCGCCAGGGCGTGGCCGGCACGTGGGCGAAGCGGCCTTCGAAACCGCGCGAGATCATCGCCGCATAGACGCGTTCGGCGCGTTCGTAGGTGCGGATGAACATCGCCGCGACGAGGTGGCCGAGCGACGACACGCCCCAGAGCCGCCGCGTCCGGCCGCCGCGGGCGTCGTGCGCGCGGCGCAGGCGCTGGAATTCGTCGACCAGCACAAAAAGGTAGCGGTAGGTGAAGCTGAGCAGCAGCACGGCGACTTCCGGCGCGCGCAGGCGGCGCAGGCCGTGCAGCAGTTGCGGAAACGGCGTCGAGGAGGTCAGCAGGATGATCATTCCGGCCGACAGCATGCTTTTGGCGACGACGTTCCAGACCACCAGTGCGGGCGTGGCGTTGGCGACGGCGCGCAGGCCGAGACTGTAGCCGCCCGAAGTCTGGCCGGTTTTCAAAAACGGCGCGAAGGCCGCGACCATCAACGCGAACGGCAGGACGGTGGCGAGGCGCTTCGCCACGTGCGCGGCCGGCAAATTGGCTGCGGCGAACGCCAGCGCGAGCGCCGCGGCGTAAATGGCGAAGGCGCCGACCGCGGTCGCCGGCGTGCTGACGCAAATCACGATGCCGCCGACCGCCGCGAGGATTTTCGCGCGCGCATCCAGGCGATGGATGATGCTGTCGCGGTACGCGTCCTGATCGAAGTAACCGTGCTTCATGACCCCGTCGATTTCTTGCGGCCGCGCAGCAATCGCGCCAGGCCGGCGGCGGCGACGAACGTGCCGAGCGCGCCGGCCAGCCCGGCGACGCCGGTCGCGAGTTTCGGATTTTTCACGCCGGGCGTCGCGTAATCTTTCACCGGCGCGTGCGTCCAGAGCGCGGCGCCGGGCGCGGTGGATTTCGCGGCGAACCCGTGGTCTTCGGCGAAGCGGTCGAGCCCGTCGGGGGCCGACGACGCGAACGGCGAAACGAACGCGGCCAGCAGCAGCGCCACGCCGACGCCGATCCAGATCACGTTTTTCGCCCCGGCGTTCACGATTCGGCGCCCGCCGCCGCGCGCTCGCCGCGCCACGCGCCGACCAGATCCGGGCGGACGGCGATCAGCGTGCCGACGACGCTCGAGGCGATCAGCGCTTCGCCCACGCCGATGAGCGCGTGCACGCCGGCCATCGCCGGCAACGCCACGCGCAGCGGCGCCGTGCCCGAGAGCGCGAGCATGAACGCGCACGAGATCGACGCCAGCACGACCGAGCACCACGAGGCGACGCCGGCCGCGACCATGAACCCGACCCGCGTTTTCGGCGCGAGCGCGCGAATCGCGTAAAACAGGTGCGTCGAGACGATGCCGCCGACGACGCCCATGTTGAAAATGTTCGAACCCAGCGCCGAGAGGCCGCCGTCGGCGAACACCAGGCATTGAATGACCAGCACCAGCGCGAGGACGAGGCAGGCGTTGAACGGCCCGAGCAAGATGCCGGCCATGACGGCCCCGAGAAAATGCCCGCTCGTGCCGCCGGCGACGGGGAAATTCAGCATCTGCGCCGCGAAGATGAACGCCGCCGTGACGCCGAGCAGCGGAATGGCGCCCTCGTCGAGATCCCGCCGGGCTTTTTTCACGGCGATCGTCAACGCGACGGCCGAGACGGCATAGGTCGCGATGTTGATCGGCGCGCTGACGAAGCCGTCGGGGATGTGCATGCGCTCGCTTCCTTTCCTCCGCGCCGTCGCCGGCGCAAAGCGTGTTACATCTTTATGAAACGTATTAACGCATGTCAAGCGTGAGGGCGTTTTGGGCGGTTGTAGCTGCGTCGTTCGGTGATTAACTGTTTCTTATGAAAACTTTCCAACTCGACCGGTTGACGTTGCGTTTGTTCCTCGTGCTGCTCGTATTTCACATGCACCACGTGCTCGAAGAAGCGGGCGGCCGGTTCTTCGCGATGGGCCGGTATCCGAATCCGGGCGCCTTTCTGGCGGCCAACGGCATCCTGCTGGCGTTGCCGGTGATCTTCCTCTATTTCCTGCTGGAAGGACGCCGCTGGGCGCAAACGCTGGGTTTGCTCTACGGCGCGGTGATGGCGGCGGACGGCCTCGGGCACATCGTGGCGACGATTCTCACGGGCCGCTACGACGGCCGGTTCGCCGGCGCGATCAGCGGCCTCGGCCTCGCCGGCGTCGGCATCCCCTTTGCGGTGCGGCTGTGGCAGGCGCGGAAAGAAGACGCGACAGGGAACGCGGCGGAGGCTGCCGTCTCGTAGCCTGCCCCATTCATCGTGCGGCCGCAATTTGACCGCCGAATACGGCGGCGCAAGTGGGGAATGGGGCGGGCACGGGGACCCGCCCCTGCAACGGACAACGGCAAGGAAACGTTTCCGCGCGTTTCACGCGCCGCAGGCGCGGCGCTGTACCCCGCCCGCCCGCGGGGCCGTGTACCGTCACCCCCGACTTAATGGTCTTTAAATTGGCGTCTCATTTACCGCGACTTTTTCCGATCCGCCCGCGGCGTTGACAACGTAACCATATGCGGTTACAAATGGCCGATGGGCAGTTTGGCGAAACTCAAGGCCAGGTTGGCGGCGAACCCGCGCAACGTCCGTTTTTCCGATCTTACGCGCGTCTTGCGCGACCTGGGATACCGCGAGGTTCGCGTGCAAGGCAGTCATTACGTATTCCGCCCGGACGGGCCGGGGCCGTCGCTCCTGGTGGTCCGGCCCCACGGCGGGCGCAACCTTTGCGCGGTGGTTGACGTGAAGAAAGTGATTGCGCTGCTCGAATCGCAGGAGGAAGAAAATGAAAAGTAACAAACCGACGCGCGCGCCGGCGTATGAAATCGACATCGCGCCCAACGACGAGGGCGGCTTCTACGCGCGCGTGCCCGATTTTCCCACCATCTTCACCGGCGGCAAAACGGCGCTCGAAGCCATGAAGAACGCGCAGGAAGCGATCGCGCTGATGATCGAGGAATGCCGCGAGCGCGGCCTGCCGCTGCCCGCGCCGAAAAGCCGCTTCAGCGGCCACTTCAACGTGCGCGTGCCGAAGGAGCTCCATCGCGAACTCGCCCGCCGCGCCGACGAGGAAGGCGTCAGCCTCAACGCGCTGGTCTCGGTCCTGCTCGCACGCTCGGCCTTGCCCGCCGCGCCGGCGAAAGAACCGCAACGCCGAAAACGCGCCGGGTAAACGATCCTCCGCGCCGGCGCCGACCATTGCTGGGAGCGCCAACGCCCTCGTTGGCGTCGAACTTGCTGGGAGCGCGCCTGTCCTCAGGCGCCCCGGAATGAAACTGCAGGTGGGGACACCCCCGCTTTCGCGGGGGCAGGCTCTGCGCTCCCGGCGCTGGGGGCGCGCCTGTCC
>CAZHPN010000140.1:14269-16728 GCA_964534375.1 uncultured bacterium
TGGGGGCGCGCCTGTCCTCAGGCGCCCGTGAATGAACAACGCAGGTGGGGACACCTGCGCTCCCGGGGCTGGGAGCGCGCCTGTCCTAAGGCGCCCATCATTCGTAATCCCGGCGGCGAAAATATGGGCGGCGAATCAGGGACCGCCGTGCTCAGCGGCGTAACGGGCGCTGCTCCATGGCCAATCATCCGGACGAGAGACCAATCCGGCTTTGACCGGATTGTTGTGCACGTAGGCGATCGCCGCGTCATAGTGTTCTTGATTTCGGATGAAGCGGTCCCAGGACTCGATTTGCCACAAAGAGCCTCGGCGGCCGAGGGTTTCGTTGATTCTGCGCGTTGTGAAAGACTTCCATCCCTTGATGACTGTTGAAAGCGTGTGCGGCTCTATCAAATGAACGACAATGTGAACGTGGTTCGGCATCACCACCCATGCGTGCAAGAGATAACGGACGCCGTCGAAATGTCGCCACGATCCGACAACGATGTCGGCAATTTGAGGGCGCCGGAGCCAGCAGGCGCCGAGGCCGGCGTCGATCAAGTCATCGATGCGCTCTCGACGCTCGGCGTCCGAAAGGCCCGCTCGCCGTTCGGCGTCGAGCCGGGCCAACGCATCGGCCGGAAGGGAGTCCGCCAAACGGTACGTCACAGTTTGGATAACGCGTGCGTCGTCGAAATGTGGAAGGTAGCCGCGCGAATACCAGCCCTCGCCGCCGAACAGCGACATGTTCAATCCTTAATGACGCCATTTTTGTGTATATGCACACGATGCAAACATGAATCTTCGTTGAATATCAAGGGCCGGCGCTGGGGGCGCGCCTGTCCCCAGGCGCCCATGAAAATTTGCAGGTGAGGACACCTGCGCTCCCGGGGCTGAGGGCGCGCCTGTCCTCAGGCGCACATGAAAATTTGCAGGTGAGGACACCTGCGCTCCCGGCGCTGGGAGCGCGCCTGTCCCCAGGCGCCCCCGAATCCCGAATCCCGCTCACTCCCTCACTGGCGTCAACCGCGCGAGGACTTCGCGAAAAACGCGCGGCGCAACCAAATGCTGCGAGTGTGAAATGCCCGGAACGAACACATTTTCCGCCGCGGGGTGAACCGTCATCTCTTTCGGCACGACGTACACGTCGCGGTCGGAGCCGATCGACGTGAAGCGAATGCCGGTCTGCGAAAAATCGTCGGCGTTGAGGTCTTGCAATACCGGGCTCTCCGGCCGCAGCACGAGCGTGAGCGGCGTGTTCGCGTAATGCGCCGCATAGGTGCCGCGGTGGGGCGTGGCCAGCGTGATCAGCGTTCGCACGGCCGGGGCCATGCCGAGCCGCTGGATCGCATAACGCGCGGCCAGGCCGCCGAGCGAGTGCGCCACGATGTCGACCTGCGCCTCGCCGCACACGCGCTGCACGGTTTCGACGAATTGCTTGAGATCGGCGGCGATCTTTTCCAGCGTGCCTTCCTCGAAGCCGAACGCAAAGATGCGGCGGCGGCCGTGCAGCCGCAGGAAGAGCCGCAACGGCGTCCACGCCCCGCGGTTGCCGCCCAGGCCGTGGACGAGCACGATCGGCAGCCCGCCGTCGGGCGCGCGGTCGACCACGTCTTCGCGGCGCGGAATGAACAGCGAATAGGCCGACGCCGAAACGAACGCGGCTTCGCGCCAGACGTCGGGGTTCACCGAGCCGACCGTATCGCGCACGGTCCAGCCGATTTTTTTGGCGATGGTTTTCAGGCAGTTCAGCACGGCCGCGGCGACAGTCACGTCTGACATTGGCAATCCTCGCAAATCACCAGCGGGCGCGCGCCCGGCGCGCCGACGCTGAGAAACGCCGCGCCGCCTTTCGGAATCTCGCGCCCGCACCGGCGGCAGGGCATCGTCCGGTTGGCGCGCAGCGGCTGCCAACCGAGCACGGCGGCGATTTCGGCGTCCGTCGCGCGGGGGCCGAGCGCTTTGGCGATCTCCAGCCCGCCGTCGACGAGGTTTTCGACCATGCGCAGCGAATCTTCGAGGATGTTGCGCACGAGGTTCGAGACCGGCACCCGCAGCCGCCGCGCCTGATCCACCAGATCGTCGTAGAGCGAGGCGGAAACGCGGGCCTGCAGCACGCGGTCTTTGGTTTCGCGCGGCGTGGCGACGCTCGCCTGGCGCGGCGCCGGCAGGTCGGCGCGGGACGGCTTCGTTCGTGGTTTTTTGTTGGTCATGCCGCGATTGTAATACAACGAACTACGTTGTCAAGCGGAATCGTCGGCGCGGGATTCGGGATTCGGGAATCGGGATTCGGGCCTGCGCGAGTTACGAGTTACGAATTACGAGTTACGAGTGTTCGAGCAGTCCGCAACCCGCAATCCATACTCGGCATTCCGCATTGATGGGACTCGGGGTTCGGGGCAGCCGCCGAATCGCCAGCGGCAAAATAGGACCTATAGAGACTGTCGATTTTCCCGGTGACGGCGAGTCGGTCGGGGCCG
>CAZHPN010000141.1:0-16633 GCA_964534375.1 uncultured bacterium
ATCGCTTGCGCCTCCCAAAAGGCCGGCAACTTCTTCATCAGGCGTCCCCCAAAACGAGAAAACGCCCTTCTTACCAGCCTTTGAAGATGCGGACATCTTTAGCTGCTTATACTGCGGACATCTTGAGTGTCTGTTACACCGGCCCCGCGCCGCGCTGGCCTTTCCCCCCTGATTTTGGTATACAGGCACCGCTTTTTTCTCCGGGAGACCGGATTTACGGGGGGCAGCGAGTACATGATCATTCCGACGACGCAGATTCGCAAAGGCAACATTCTGGTCCGCAACGGGGACCTTTACCGCGTTTTGAGCATGACCCACCAGACGCCGGGCAACCTGCGCGCCATCATCCGGGTCACGATGAAGAGCCTGTCGACCGGCACGAAAATCGAGGAACGCTTCCGCTCCGCCGACACGGTGGACAAGGCCAGCCTCGACCCGACGACGCTGCAATATCTCTTCAGCGCCGGCGACCGGCACACCTTCATGAACACCGAAACCTACGAGCAGTTGGAGCTCGACGACGAAACCGTGGGCGACGCGCTGCTCTACATCACGCCCGACGCGACTGTCGTCGCGTTGATGCACGGCGACCGCATCGTCGGCATCGATCTGCCGTCGAAGGTCGATTTGAAGGTCGTCGAAACCGCGCCCTACATCAAGGGCGCGACGGTGGCCAACGCCCCGAAGCCCGCCAAACTCGAAACCGGCCTGAGCGTCAATATCCCGGCCTTCATCGCCGAGGGCGAGGTCGTGCGCATCGACACGACGACCGGCGAATACATCGAACGCGCGAAGTAAAGAACGGCCTTTGGGGGCTGTTTTTTTACACGATCAACGGGATCAGTTTCCCGGGGCGCGTTTTTGCACGCAAACAGGCGACCGGCTCTTCATTGTTCACTGTTCATTATTCGTTGTTCACTACCTACGGTTCATTGCCCGTTGATCCTGTTGATCCCGTCAAAAAGCGCTCATCAGAAAAAGAAATGCACGCCGTAGGCGAACGCCGCAAGCGAGACGGCGACCATCACGCGGGACACCCGGACGACGTGATGCGTGTTCAACGCCAGGAAGAGAAAGAAGAACTGCAGGTAGATGCTGACGAAGATTTTGTCCATCACCGTGCCGCCGGAGTTGCCGGGGATAACCCCGCTCGCGGTCAGTTGCAGGGCGACGGCGGCGACGGTCAGCGTCGGCAGCAGCGAGGTCATCACCGTGCCCAGGTTTTCGCCGGTGGCCATCGTCCGCAAGGTCGCGACGAGGCCGAAGACGACGATCAGCAGCAGCGGCACGAAGGTGCGCCAGATCGCTGTGCCCAGGCGGCGCGAAAGTTGGAAAACATAGACCAGCGCCGGTTGCGCCAGGCTGTTGGCGTTGTCCTGATACGTGACCGAAGTCAACGTCGGCGCCTGCCGTGAGAAATAGAAGCCGCGCGGCGCGCGGGCGACGTGGACGTCGAGCGGAGCGTCGCCGAGCGGATACGGCGTCAGAACCAATTGCGAAGCGTCGTCCCAAGCCGAGATCAGCAGCACCGTGAAGAGCGTCGTGTCGAACGGATAGCGCGCGGTGTCGAAGCGCGCCGGGGCCGTGACCGTCAATTCGGCGTTGCGCCAAATGACTTTGCTCGACGGGCCGTAGTTGTAGCTGACCTCGCGTTCGTGCAACTCCATCCGTTCGCGCGGGGCCACGCCGAGGCAGAGCGCGAGGTTCGCCCGCTCTTTTTCGGTGTCGCCGATTTGCGCGTCGGTCCGCTTCCAACGCTCGATCACGGCCGCCGTCTGATCGGGGGGGATCATGCCGTTGTCGGCCATATATTGCGCGAGTGCCTCGGGGGGCGCGCCGGAATGGATGCCCATATCCAGCCGGATTTCGTCGTGCGCGGCGTCGGGGATGGAAACGTCGTGGATGGTGAAAAACACCTGGACGCGCAAGGGGGCGGTCACGGTTTCGCCGGCGAGCTGGCGCATGCGTTTGGTGATCGCCATTCCATCCGGCCACTCCATGAACTTGAGACCTTCTTCGTCGAGCGTCTGGTTGAGCGCCCACGTCAGTTGCGGCGCGGCGACCACGGCGCCGAGCAGCGCGTCGAAATCGGTCTGGTTGTCGTCGTGCGTCAGCCGTTCGCGCGCGCCGGCCAACGCCGTCTCCATCGCGGCCGCCTCCGCGCGGACGACCGGATCGTCCGCCGGTCGCCATTCGCCGAACGAGCGCCAAAGCACCCGCACGAGAGCTTCACGTTTGGCGATTTCGGGGGCCTGCTCGGGAAGCAACGGAAGAATTTTTTCGGTTTGCGTGCGGGCTTGCCCGCGCCGGCCTTTCGCCGCGTGGTCGGGCGCGTGGCGGAGTTCGTGCCGCCAAACGAGCCCGCTGACGAGCAAAACTGCCGCCGCCAGCGGCGCCAGCCAGGCCAAGGGGCGATCTTGCAACGCGGAGCGGATGAAGCTAACCAAATTCCCAACCTATACCAAACGTCGATGCCAATAATAACGTACGCACGCGGGCGAGAAAAGGAAAAAGGAACAACGAATAATGAACAAGGCAAAAGGAAAAATTACGAAAACGGCGCCCGTCGAAGCGTCGCCGCCGTTCACAAATAGGGGAAAAGGCCGGAACAAGTGCGAAACCGGCACGTAGGGTCGCCCCGCGGCCTATTTTTTCCTTTTTCCTTTTTCCTTGTTCCTTCTTCCTTGTTCCTTCTTCCCCGATCCGGGTCAAGAAACTTGCGGCGCTCGCGCCGTTATTCTATTCTGCCGAAGAGAGGTTTGACGTGACCCGAAAGTCGTTGACCTTTGTCGCGCTCCTGCTGCTCGCCGCGAGTTGGGCCGCGGCGGAGCAATTGCGCGACGTCAAAATCGTCTTCTGCCGGCAGGTCGACGACCGCGAACCCGTTGAGCCCGGGGTCAAGTTCCCTGCCGACGCCGGCTGGGTCTATTGCCACACCGCCGTCAGCAATGCCGGCGACGCGACGCAAATTTTTCACGATTGGTACTTCGAGGGTTCGCTGGTAGGCCGGTTCACGCTGCCGGTCGGCCCCTCGCAGAACTGGCGCACCTATTCCGCCCGACCGATCAGTTCGGCCTGGGTCGGCAAGTGGAAGGTCGTGGTCAAAGGACCGGACGAAAAAGAACTCGCCCACGGGTCGTTCGAGGTCGTGCCGGCGCGCGAGTGAGCCGCGCGCCGCGCCGCGCTGGACGCGCCCGCCGCAACGCGTTATTTGTATCGCATGAAAAACAATTTCGCGCAAAAAGCGTCTCCGAGTTCCGCGGGGCCGGCCTTCGTCGCCGGGGCGACGGGCTACGTCGGCCGGCACGTCGTCCGCGCGTTGGCGGCGCGCGGCGTCGCAACGGTCGCGCACGTCCGGCCCGATTCGCCGCGGCTGGCCGAGTTCCGCGCGTTGTTCGCCGCAGACGGCGCCGAAACCGACGCGACGCCGTGGGACGAAACGGCGTTGGCGGCGACCTTCCGGCGGTTGTGCCCGACCATGATCTTTGGACTGCTCGGCACGACTCGCGCCCGCATCAAGGCGGCGGCCGACGAGCGCCAGGTCGATTACGAGGCCGTCGACTACGGCCTGACCGCGATGCTTATTCGCGCCGCGAAGGTGGCCCAGATTGCTCCGCGCTTCGTGTATTTGTCGGCGGTCGGCGTCCGTTCAGACGCGGCGCCGGCCGAACCGCAGGCGGGCGAGAAGGCCGAAGGCAACGTCGCCGCGTCGCTGTTTTCGGCGTCGGGACGCAGCGGCTACTACCTGGCGCGGTGGAAGGTCGAGACCGAATTGCGCGCCAGCGGCCTGCCGTTCGTCGTCGCCCGGCCGTCGTTCATCACCGGCCCCGACCGCGAGGAAAACCGTCCGTTTGAGCACGTCGCCGCCGGCTCGCTCAACGCCGTCGCCGGCCTCGCGGGCGCGCTCGGCTTCCGCAGTTTCCGCGACCGCTACTTATCCCTGACCGGCGCGCAAGTGGCCGCCGCGCTCGTCGCCCTGGCGCTCGAACCCGGCGTCGTCGACGGCGTGTTCGAGGCCGACGCGCTGCGAAAATGGGCGCAATAAACCGGCGCTCCTACTTTTGATTGAACAGGATCAGCACCTTGCCCCGGCGGGCGGTCACGGTCGTGTCCCAGGCGAACAGGTCGCAGCGCTTGTCGCCGTTGAGGTCGGCCAGGCGGACGTTCTCCCAGGGCTCGACGGCGGCGCTCATCATTGGCTCGGCGGCGAACGACATGTTGCCTTGGTTGCGCCACACGGCGAAACCGTCGCCGCGCGACATCAATAAATCGGGCAGGCCGTCGCCGTCGAAGTCGCCGGAAAAGTTGGGCGGATAGCCCACAAACGTCAGACCGCGTTCGGTGTTGACCTTCATCGTCACCTCGCGCGTCAACGCCGGATTCTTGCCGTAAAAGTCGTCGCCGCCACGGAATCCCTGCACCTTGACGACCAACGACTGCGTGATGAAGACGCGCGCCAGTTGCATCAGGCCGACTTCGACCAGCGGCACGAGCATTTCTTTTTTGCCGTCGCCGACGATATCCCAGAAGCGCACGGACGGAATATATCCGGGCACGTCCAGCGCGTACGCCGGGGTCGTTTCGAAGCCACTGGGCCCGCCGCGATAGATGCGGATGGCGCTGTGGAAATTGGTCAGCGAGCCGCCGACCTTGATCATCGTCAGATCGGGCCAGCCGTCGCCGTTGAGATCTTCGAGGATCGTCGTGACGTTCGTGTTGTCGGCCTGGCGCTCGGCGTCGGTGAGGATCGGCAGGAACAGCCGCGTGCCTTTTTCCGGCATGCGGCCGTCGTGCGGCTTGTAAACCCAGATTTCCTCGCCGACGGTGAGCACGATTTCCGCGCCCTCGGGCGTCGGCGCCGTGAAGACGCGCGGCAGGTAAGCGTAGCTCTCGAGCCGCGAGCCCGCCTCCTCGGCGGTTTCGTGGTTGACCGCGCGCAGATAACCTTCGGTTTTCATCGTCGCTTTGCCGGCGGACTCGAACTTGCCGCCCTCGCCGCGGCGGTAAAACGCCAGCGCACCGTAGTCGGGAATCGCCAACTCCACGCCGCCGTCGCCGAACCAGTCGCGCACGAAATGGTCGTAGGCGAGATGGCCCGCGGCCGAGGGAAACAGCACGCCGGTGCCGCGCGCCGCCAGCGGCTCCCATTCGCCGGCCCTGCCGCGCGCCAGCGTCCGCGCCTGCACGGCGCCCTTGCGCAGCACGACCAGATCGAGTTGGCCGGCGCCGTGCACGTCGGCCACGTCGAACAGGCAGGAGTCGGCCGGCACATCGACATCCACGTCCGGCGCGGCGCCGTAGCCGCCCGGCCGCCCGAAAAAGACGGCGATGCGCGGCTTGGCGTTGGGCCGTTCGCCCACGGTGTAGGAAACGACCAGATCCATCAGACCGTCGCCGTCGATGTCCTTCGGCACGACGACGTACACCTTGCCCGGAACCTGCACCGTCTGCCGGGCGAAACCGGCCGCGAACGCTGAGCCACTGCCGGCGAACAGGCACAAAACCGCGAGAACGAAAACGGCGCGTTTCTTCATCGTCGCCTCAACGTTGGGAATATGAAACCGGCGAAAGTTTAGGGGGCCAGGCGACTTTTTACAACGCCCGCTTTCGGGCGCCGGGCGTTCGGCCGCCAGCGTTTCGAGGATCGCAAGAATACGGCGACGCGCCGCGACCCGCGAAAATTCGCGAAACGCAAGTAGCGGTTTTTTTGCGGAATATGCGGGAAAAACTTGACGGCTCGGCGCTTGATTATTATGAAGGAAGCGTGCGTTCACAACTCTTTGAAAGGATTGACTAATGGCGGAGAAAGTCAAAGTGCTGGAGGTGACGGTTCCGGAAGCGATCGGCGCCGGCGCGCCCGTGTTGCGCGCCCTGGCCGACGCCAAGATTAACATTGTCGCCTTTTGCGGCTTCACGATGGGCCCGGAAGCGACGCTGACCTTCGTGGTGGAGCCGGGAAAAGAAGCGGCGGCGAAGACCGCGCTGAAAAAGCCCGCCGGCAAGGTTACCGCGTACGACGCGGTCCTTGTCGCCGCCGGCAACAAGCCCGGCGCCATGGCCGGGCTCACCGAGAAACTCGCCGCCGCGAAGGTGAACATCAAGTGGGCATACGCGACAACCGCCGGCAAGAACGCCGCGATCGTCTTTGTCGTGGACAGTGCGGCCAAGGCCGTGAAAGCGTTCAAGTAGCGCGAAACAGGGGCCGGGAAGCGCGGCGCGAGATGGCGCTTCCCGGTTTCATCCCGGCCGTTTGAAAAAAAAAGGCGAGGGACATCGCCCTCGCCGGCATCTCTGGGAAGCGCACAGTTGTTCGTTAGTTGACCTTCACCTCGATAGCTTTGGGTTTGGTCTCCTCGCGGCGTGGCAGGGTCACCGTAAGGATGCCCTTGTCCATCCGCGCCTGGACCTTCCCCGGGTCGATCGTGTTCGGCAAAGTGAACGAGCGATTGAAGCTGCCGTAGAACTGCTCGATTCGCGAATAGTTGTCGCGCTTGTCTTCGTGCTCGAGTTTTCGCTCGCCCGAGATCGTCAGCGTGTTGTTCTCCAGGTTCACCTTGATTTCCTGTTGGTCCATCCCCGGGAGGGCCATCGTCAGGACGTATTCGTCCTTGCCTTCCAGGATGTCCACCGCGGGAGTCCAGTCGCCGGCCAGCGTATCGCCGTCGCCGCCGCGGCCCCAGAAGTCGCTGAACAACCGGTTCACTTCGTGTTGCAACGCGCCCACCTCATGATAGGGTCTCCACCGAATGATTGCCATTTTCGTTCCTCCTTGCGTTTGCGGGTTCTTGTCGCCCCAAACTTTTTTGGTCCGTTGAGGCCCGCCGGGGATCGAGTCGCTTTCCGCACCGCCTCGCCGCCCCTCGGCGGCCTCGCTTATTCATGGCGAGAAAATAAGGCGGCCTATTTCGTTGTCAACATTTATTGACAAAAAAATTTCTTGGCGCTACTTTGACAACGTTGGCAAAGTTCACGGAGGCGCCATGCGCGGCAAGGACAAACGGTTGACGGTTCATCCGGAGCGGCAGATCGACGAAGCCGTGACCTGGTTGCGCGACCATAAGGACCGGATGGAAACCGAGCTGACGTTGCGCGCGAAGGAGATCGGCGATTACCTGATTCATCATTTCTTTCACGACGATCTGACCGAGCTATCGTCGCAGAACCCCGCGAAAAACGTGTCCTTTAAGAAGCTGTGCGAACGGACGGACCTGCCGTTCGCCGAGTCGGCGCTGCGGCGGTTCATTCACGTCGCCGTGAATTTTCGCTTCCTGCCGGCGGAACAAGCCCGGGAATTGCCGCCATCGCACCACAGCGTGCTCTACCAGGTGGCCGACCCGGCCGAGCGGGCGCGGATCGGCGCGGACGCCGCCGAACGGGAAGTGTCGGTGCGCAAGCTGCGGGAGATGGTCAAGGGCAAGGGGCGGCGCCGGCCGGGCGCGGGGCGGAAGCGCGAGTCGGAATTCCACAAAAATTGGCGGCAGGTCGTGCAGGCGATGGAGAAGCTCTCGCGGGACCTGGAGGGCGAGGTCGTGCTGGATCGCGAGCAGTTCGACGAGGTCTGGCGGGAGACGCGCACGGTCCACGACCATCTGAACAGAGTGATCGACCGCATCCTGGAAGCGCCCCAAAACCAGCGTGAGAAAAAAGATTGACCGGTGAGCCGGAGTGGCTATTTATTTAATGTAAATAAGGACAGACCACATGCTTCGACCGGAAAAAATGACCGTCAAGTCGCAGGAAGCCCTGGCGCTGGCCGAGTCGCTTGCGCGCCGGCACGGCAATCAGGAAATCACCGCCGCCCACTTGCTGCTTGCCCTGCTGGACCAGGACGGCGGCTCGACCGCGCCGATTCTGGAAAAACTCGGCGCCGATCCGAACGCGTTGCGCGCCGGCGCGCAGGCGGCGATCGACCGCCTGGCCAAGGTGCAGGGCGGCGAGGCGTACGTCGGCCCGGACCTCAAAACCGTGCTCGACGCCGCACAAAGCGTCGCCGATCGCATGAAGGACGACTACGTCTCGGTCGAACATTTCCTGCTGGCGATGGCCGGCGGCGCGGGCAAAACCGTGCAAAGCCTGCTGCGCAAGCACGGCGTGGCGACCGATCCGCTGCTGCGCGCGCTGTCCGAGGTGCGCGGCACGCAACGCGTCACCGACCAGAACCCCGAGGAAAAATTTCAGGCGCTGGAACGCTTCTGCCAGGACCTGACCGAGATGGCCCGCCAGGGCAAGCTCGACCCGGTCATCGGGCGCGACGAGGAAATCCGCCGCGCGATCCAGGTGCTGTCGCGCCGCACCAAAAACAACCCGGTGCTGATCGGCGAGCCCGGCGTCGGCAAGACGGCGATCGTCGAGGGCATCGCCCAGCGCATCTACGCCGGCGATGTGCCGGAAAGCCTGAAGGACAAGCGCGTGCTGGCGCTCGACCTCGGCGCGCTGGTGGCCGGCGCCAAATACCGCGGCGAGTTCGAAGATCGGCTGAAGGCGGTGCTGAAAGAGATCGAAGCCGCGGACGGGCGCGTCATCCTGTTCATCGACGAGTTGCACACGCTGGTCGGCGCCGGCGCGGCGGAAGGCGCGCAGGACGCGGCGAACATGCTCAAACCGGCGCTGGCGCGCGGCCAATTGCGCTGCATCGGCGCGACGACGCTCGACGAGTACCGCAAGCACGTCGAAAAGGACAAAGCGCTGGAACGCCGTTTCCAGCCGGTCCTGGTCGGCGAGCCGACGGTCGAGGACACGATCGCCATTTTGCGCGGCATCAAAGACAAATACGAAGTGCACCACGGCATACGTATTCAGGACGCGGCGCTGGTCGCGGCGGCGCGCCTCTCGCATCGGTACATCACCGACCGCTTCCTGCCCGACAAAGCGATCGACCTCGTCGACGAGGCGGCCAGCCGCCTGAAGATGGAGATCGAGAGCGTGCCGACGCCGATCGACGACGCCCAGCGGCGCATCGTGCGGTTGCAGGTCGAACGTCAGGCGTTGGTGATGGAAGGAAAGAAAGACAAGGCCCGGCTGGCGGAACTCGACGCGGAGATCGGCGGCTTGCAGCGGCAGGTCGAGGAGATGAAAGCCAAGTGGATGCGTCAGCGCGACATCCTCGGCCAGTTGCGGAAGGCCAAGGAGGAGATCGAAGGTCTCAAGACCGAGGTGGAAAACGCCAAGCGGCAGGGCGACCTGCAACGCGCGGCGGAAATCGAATACGGCCGCGTGCCGGAGTTGAACAAACGCGTCGTCGCTCTCGCCGACGAGTTGAAGAAGGAACAACAGGCCGGCGCGTTTGTCCGCGAGGAAGTGACCGACGAAGACATCGCGCTGATCGTCGCCAAATGGACCGGCATCCCCGTGTCGAAGATGCTCGAATCCGAGAGCGGGCGGCTGCTCAAGATGGAAGACCGCATCCGCGAACGGTTGATCGGGCAGGACGAAGCCGTCTCGCGCGTGGCAAAGGCGATCCGTCTGTCGCGCGCCGGCATCGCCGATCCGAACCGGCCGATCGGCTCGTTCCTCTTCCTCGGCCCGACGGGCGTCGGCAAAACCGAACTGGCCCGCGCGCTGGCGGATTTCCTCTTCGACGACGAACGGGCGATGGTGCGGCTCGACATGAGCGAATATATGGAAAAGCACACGGTCAGCCGGCTGATCGGCGCGCCGCCGGGGTACGTCGGTTACGACGAGGGCGGCCAACTCACCGAGGCGATCCGCCGCCGGCCGTACAGCGTGGTGCTGCTCGACGAGATCGAGAAGGCGCACGCGGATGTGTTCAACGTGTTATTGCAAGTGCTCGACGACGGCCGCCTGACCGACGGCCACGGCCGCACGGTGGATTTCCGCAACGCGATCCTGATCATGACCTCGAACGTCGGCAGCCAGTACATTCTCGAACTCGACGACCGCGCGCAAATGGAGAAGCTGGCCAACGAGGCCTTGCGGGCGGCCTTCAAACCCGAATTCCTCAACCGCGTCGACGCGATCCTGATATTCCATCGGCTGGAGAAGAGCGATATTCGGCGAATTGTCGACATTCAGCTCGCGCGCTATCAGAGCCTGCTGCGGAATCGCGAGATCGATCTGGAACTGACCGAAAAGGCGAAGGACGAACTGGCGGAAATCGGCTACGAGCCGGCGTACGGGGCGCGACCGCTCAAACGCGCCATCCAGGACAAAATCCTCGAGCCGCTGTCTTCGCTGGTCATCGCCGGCGACGTGAAGCCGGGGCAGACCGTCGGCGTCGATTTCAAGCAGGGCGAATTTCGGTTCAAGGCGGGGTAGGAAGAAGTCGGAAGTCAGACGTCAGACACTCGAATGTTGAATGGAGAATGGAGAATTTCGGGCGGCCTCGCCAATTCCCCTTTTCATTCTCCATTCCCCATTCTGCGTCGTCCGACCGAAACCGGGTCCTTACGGCGCAAGCCCTTCCGACTTCTGACTTCTGAGCCTCTTGCACAAATCCTGAGAATTTTATGTCTTGCTGTCGGTCAGCGGCTCAGTTGACCCAAATGTGGCGCACAGCCGGGCGGGACGGTGGCTCGGGGTGGAATTTGGGCGGTCCGAGGCGGACCTCCCACGTCGCGGCGGGAGACGGCAAGTTGTCGGGCCGGGCGGCGGCTACGTGATCAGCCGCAGCAGGCGGTCGGCGCACAGGGCGAGGATGCCGAACATCAGGTGCGCCATGACCTTGACCGCGCCGCGCACGCGCACATGGCGCCTGCCGAAGTTGTCCTGCAGGCCGGAGTTGCCGCGTGCGGCCGTCGTGCGTTCGGCGAAGCGGCGCGCGATCGCCGGGTCCATCGGCAGCATCTCGCCGCGGCGTTTTTGGCGATCGATGATGGGCACGTGGCCCAATTTGCGGCAGGACTCCCAGATTTCGTGCGCGTCATAGGCCGCGTCCATTAATTGGTGGAGGCTGAAAACGCGCTCCTCGGTCATCCGCATCAGCGGCAGCGCCGCTCGCTTGTCGTGCAGTGAGGCCGAGGTGAGCAGGCGACTGACGGGGATTTCGCCGTCGGCCCAGTCCACGTGCAGCTTGTAGCCGATCCAGTAATTCGTGTGGCCCTTGCTGTCGCGCTTGCAGCCGGCGTCGCAAAGCACGGGCAATTCCGCCACCATCTCCGCGAGTTTCATTCCCGCGGCCTGCCGCTGTAGGCGCGTTGGTTCTTTCGGCGGCGGGGTCTCGCCGTTTTTGCGCCGGCCCCGGCGAGATTTTTTCGGGCTCGCCGCCGGCGCCGGACGCGGTCTGCGCGCGCGTTTCTCGCGGGCTTTGATCGCCGTCGCATCGCGCGAAATGTGGCCGACCAACCGGGATCGGAGATGTTGCGCAATCAGCGCCGCGTGCACGCGTTGCGGCAACTGGCCCGCGGCGAACGCGGCGAAAGCCCGCGAGAACGTGGCTTCGCTCGGCACGTCGCCGCGCCGTTCCCAACCGCAGATCCGCCGCAATGTCGCCGCGCTGCGCAACTGGTCCAACAGCGCATGCGTCGTCGGCAGGTTCAGCACGGCCTTCGCCACGAACGCCCGCGCCAACGGCCGCCGATCTTCGTCCGGCCGGCCGCGCCAGCCTCGCGGCGGCGCGGCCACGAATTTTTCGATCCGGATCACATCCAGCAGGACCGTCAATTCCCGTTGCTTCGGCGTGGGCGGAGCGATCTCTTCCCCGACCACTGGCAACAGGACCCGTTGAATTTGCGACCAAATCGTGGATAATGCCGCCATTGAGTTGCTTTCCTGTAGGGTTGTTGTGCAAAATCATCCTACGCTGGGAAGGCAACTCGATCCGTCAAAATCGGCTCCGACCCAAAGAAAATCCGACAAAATCCATTTTTTCAAGAGGCTCTACTGACTACTGGCTGCTCCTACTTCCGACTCGCCACTTCCTCCTCACCCTTGACCGCGGCGCGGTTGCGCCCTATACCATCTTCCGACTTTTTGCTGGCTCAGGAGGCAATCATGTTGCAGCGCCGCATTGCGTTGGTTCTCGTGTGCTTGTGGGCTTTTTTGGTGCTGGGCGTCGCGTTGGCGTTGGCCGACGGGCCCGTCAGTTCACAGCTGACGGCGAACGAGATGGCCCAAGTCAAAAGCGGTCAAATCGTCGTCAAGAACAAGATTGAGAAAGGCGCCGACCAGGGCTACGGCGTGGCCTACGGGATCATCAAAGGCACGCCGGAAGACTTCTGGAAAGTGATCTTCGATCACGAGCACTACATGGATTTTTATCCGCGGCTGAAAGGCGTCACCATCGTCGAGCGCACCAAGAGCAAAGCGGTGATTTCGTTCAAAATGGACGCGACGATCAAGACGCTCGACTACACGACTATCGGCACCGTCACCGACGACCGCTTGCGCATGGATTGGGTGCAGGACGAAACGCGGCCGCACAAGTTTTTCAAGAAAAACGACGGCTATTGGCAACTCGAACAGCTTGAGCCCGGCGTGCTGCTGGTCGAATACAAAGTGCTGGTGGCGCTGGACCTCGGCCCGTTTTCGGGCGTGGCGAGCAAGATCGTCAACATGATGGCGAAAGACGACCTGCCCGACGTGGTCGACTGCACCCGCAAGCGCGTCGAATCCGGCGGCACGTGGGTTCGGCCCAAGAAATAACGGGTTTCGGCGGTGGACAACCTTCGTAACTTTTGCATCATCGCCCATATCGATCATGGCAAGTCGACGCTTGCCGATCGGCTGCTGCAAAAGACTTTGTCCATCCCCGATCGCGATTTCCGCGACCAGATCCTCGACGACATGGATATCGAGCGCGAGCGCGGCATTACCATTAAAAGCCAGGCGGTGACGCTGCCGTACCGCGCGCGCGACGGCCGCTTGATGGCGTACAACCTGATCGACACCCCGGGGCACGTCGATTTTTCCTACGAGGTTTCGCGGGCGCTGGCGTCGTGCGAGGGCGCGCTGCTGCTGATCGACGCCAGCCAGGGCGTCGAGGCGCAGACCCTCGCCAACATGTACCTCGCGCTCGAACATAATTTGGAAATTATCCCGGTCATCAACAAAATTGATTTGCCCTCGGCGGATATCGAGGCGGTCAAGCACCAGATTAACCACGACCTCGGCCTCGACCCGGACGAGGCGCTGCTGTGCAGCGCGAAAACCGGCGAGGGCGTCGACGAAATTTTGGAAGCCATCGCCGCGCGCATTCCGCCGCCGAAGGGCGATCCGGCGGCGCCGTTGCAGGCGCTGATCTTCGACGCGAAATACGATCAGTATCGCGGCGTGCTCGTGTATGTGCGGCTGTTCAACGGCTCGCTGAAGCCCGGCCAGACCATCCGCTATTTTTCCACGGGCGCGGAGCATAAGGTCGAGGAAATCGGCCACATGCAACTCGGTTTGCGCAAGTGCGAGCTGCTTGAGTCGGGCGAGGTCGGCTACATCATCGGCGGCGTGAAGTCGGTCGGCGAGGCGCGGACCGGCGACACCATCACCGGCGCCGAACGGCCGTGCCCCGCGGCGTTGCCGGGCTTCAAAGAGGTGCAGCCGGTCGTTTTCTCCTCGATCTACCCGATCGATGCCGACGAATACGGCGAACTGACCGATTCGCTGGCGAAGCTGAAACTCAATGACGCCTCGCTTACCTACATTAAGGATAGCTCGATCGTTCTCGGCCACGGCTTCCGTTGCGGCTTCCTCGGGCTGTTGCATCTGGAGATCGTGCAGGAGCGGCTCGAACGCGAATTCGATCAGTCGATCATCCTCACCGCGCCGTCCGTGAAATATCGCGTGATGTTGCGCGACAACGAATGGCTGACGATCGACAACCCGGTGCATTACCCCGATCCGTCGCGCATCGAAAAGGTCGAGGAGCCGTTCATTAAGGCGCATTTCATTCTGCCCGACGAATACCTCGGGGGCGTCATCGGCCTGTGCATCAGCCGCCGCGGGATTCAGCAGAACCTGACCTACCTCGACAAGCGGCGCGTCGAACTCATTTTCGAGTTGCCGTTGGCCGAGGTGGTCTTCGATTTTTATGACAAGCTCAAGTCGGTTTCGCGCGGTTACGCGTCGTTCGACTACGAGTTTCTCGATTATCGCGAAACGCACCTCGTGAAGCTGGAAGTGCTCGTGAATCACGAATCGGTCGACGCGCTCTCGGTGCTCATCCACAAGGAGCGCGCGGTCGAGCGGGCGCGCCAGATTTGCCTGCGGCTGACCGAAGAGATTCCGCGACAGCAATTCAAGATTCCGGTGCAAGGGCGGATCGGCGGCCAAATCATCGCCCGCGAGACGATCAACGCCTATCGCAAAGACGTGACGTCCAAGTGCTACGGCGGCGACATCACCCGCAAACGGAAGCTGCTCGAAAAGCAGAAAAAGGGCAAAAAGCGGATGATGGAAGTCGCCTCGGTGACCATTCCGCAATCGGCGTTTCTGGCGGTGCTGCGCGTGCATGAAGACTAAGTGAGCAGTGGCCAGTGGCCTGTGGTCAGTTGCTGAATGTGGGAGCAGGCCCCCGTGCCCGCCCGGCGCCCAATTGAGGTCCTCATGAGTTTCGACACCGTTCGCTACGAAGGCGACGCGGTCGTGATGATCGACCAGCGCAAATTACCGCTGGAAGAAACCTACGTGCGGCTGACCGCGCCGGAAGACGTGGCGCGGGCCATCACCGACATGATCGTGCGCGGGGCGCCGGCGATCGGCGACGCGGCCGCGTTCGGCCTGGCGCTCGGCGCGCGGCACGCCGCGGACGCGGGGTTTGATGCGCGCTGGCGCGAACTATGCGCGCTGTTCGTTGCGGCGCGGCCGACCGCGGTCAATCTCGCGTGGGCCGTGCAAAGAATGAACCGCGCTTTCGAGCGCATGCGCCCGCAAGGCCTTGCGGCGACGCGCAACGCCCTCGATGCGGAAGCGCAGGCGATCTGGGAAGAAGACGTCGCCGCGTGCCGGGCGATGGGCGCGCACGGCGCGGCGCTTATTGCCGAAAAGGCGCGCATCCTGACCCACTGCAACGCCGGCGCGCTGGCCACCGGCGGCTATGGAACGGCGCTCGGCGTGGTGCGCGCGGCGCACGAGCGCGGCAAGGTGACGATGGTCTTCGCCGACGAAACCCGGCCGTTCTTGCAGGGCGCGCGGCTGACGGCGTGGGAACTGGCTGCCGACAACATTCCGGTCACGCTGATCTCCGACAATATGTCCGGCCACCTGATGGCGCGCGGCGAAATCGACCTGGCGGTGGTCGGGGCCGATCGCATCGCGGCCAACGGCGACGTCGCCAACAAGATCGGCACCTACATGGTTGCAGTGCTTTGCCATCGGCACCATCTGCCGTTCTACGTGGCGGCGCCGCTTTCGACGATCGACCTGGCCTGCCCCGACGGCGCGCACATCCCCATCGAAGAGCGCCCGGCACGCGAGGTGACGCACGTTTTCGATCGCACGCCGGTCGCCCCGGCGGGCGTGCCCGTGCGCAACCCGGCCTTCGACGTGACGCCGGCGGAACTGGTGACGGCGATCATCACCGAAAAGGGCGTCGCGCGCCCGCCGTACGCAATTTCACTCCCCGCGCTTTTCGCGAAGTGACGCCGGCCGCAGCCGGGCGTCGCCCTGTTGCGGACCGCGGCGATTCGCTAAGATGTCGCCAACATGCGACGCGAATTTCCGGGCGAGGACATCGCCGGATAGAAACGGAGGTTGCCCATGGACCTGTCGGAATTGAACGAAATGGACCCCTGGGATTGGCCGGAGGACGCCGACCAGACGATTCTCGCCGTCCTGCACAACAAAAAAGCGCCGGAGGCGGAACGCCTGCTCGCCTGCGAATTGGGCGGTGATTTCCTGGTCGCCAGCGACGAGATGGCCGCGGCGATGCTGGCGCTCCTCGAAGACGCCGGCGAGCCGGCGGCGCTGCGCGGGCAGGCCGCGATTTCTCTGGGGCCGGCGCTGGAATCCATGGAAATTGACGAGTATGACTTTCCCGACGATGGCCCGCCGCTCTCCGACGCGATGTTTCGCCGCATTCAGGACACCTTCCGCAAGCTTTATCAAACCGCGGACGTGCCGAAACTCACGCGGCGACGGATTCTCGAAGCGTCGGTGCGCGCGGAGGCCGATTGGCACGCGAACGCCATTCGCGCCGCGTATGTCAGCGGCGACGACGAATGGAAGCTGACGGCGGTCTTCGGCATGCAGCACGTCGACGGCTTCGACGCACAAATCCTCGAAGCGTTGCAGAGCGCCGACAAGGAAATCCTGTTCGAAGCGGTGCTCGCCGCGGGGAGCCAGGGGCTCGCCGAGGCGGCGCCGATCATTTGCAAGTTGGCGAAGTCGAACAGGACCGAAAGATCGCTGCGGCTTGCGGCGATCGAGGCGCTCGGCGGCATTCCCTGCGACGACGGCGAGGAAATTCTGCTGGATTTGTCCACGTCCACCGATGAGGAAATCGCCGAAACAGCCGACGAGGCGTTGGCCATCTCGGGCGCCCTGGTCGAACTCGACGGGGACTACGACCCCGAAGATGTGGAAGATTGACGAACGGTCCGGCTTTCGCAGCGTCATTGCCGGCGACCGTCCGTGGGCATTTCGACAATCCGGTTGATTCGACGACGCGCCTCGGCCCGTGCTCGGCGTGCGCAGCCATTTCGGAAGTCAGCCGAGCAGTAACCCGTAAAGTCCTTATCTAGCCCCG
>CAZHPN010000142.1:0-16614 GCA_964534375.1 uncultured bacterium
CGGCCATGTCGTATGCATTGACTTGTCGTGCGAAGGATCGGCCCATGAAAAAGACTTGGCTGTTGCTTCTGGTCCTTGCCTTGAGCGCCGTGCTGTTGGCCGCCTGCGCGTCCGGCGGATCTTCGTCGAGCAAAACGATCGTCGTCGATGATGATGACAACGACGACAACGACAACGATGACAACGACAATGATGACAACGACGATTCGAGTCCGTCGGTCGACGACGATAACGATGATAATGACGACGATGATGGCAGCGACGATGACGATGATGACGACAACGACGACGACAATGACGACAACGACGACGACGATGACGATGGCGACGACGACGACGATAGCTCGCCGGCCGACGATGACGACAACAGTTTCTGGGGCCTCAATGCCGTGTGGGGAAGCTCGGCGACGGACGTGTTCGCCGTCGGATGCCAGGGCGATGGCTATTGCGACCAGGGCTTGATCTTGCATTACGACGGAACGTCCTGGGCGGCGATGACGGAGCCGAGCGGAACGAATTGGCTTGACGGCGTCTGGGGCGACTCGCCCACCGACGTGTTCGCGACGGGCGCCGAGGAGATCTTGCATTACGATGGAACGACCTGGGCGACAATGGCGACCTTTCCGGGGTCTTGGTGGTATTTTGAGGGCGTATGGGGAACTTCGCCGTCGGACGTGTTCACGGTGGGATTTAGTGCGCGAGGCCCCACAGCCACCTGTATAATTTCCCATTACAACGAAACGTCCTGGGCGACGATGACGGTCCCGAACGACTGTAGCGAACTTATCGGCGTCTGGGGCGCTTCCCCATCCGACGTTTTTGCTGCGGGCGGGAGGGAAATATTGCACTACGACGGAACTTCCTGGACGACGATGATGACCGCCCCAGAATGGGTGCGGGGCGTTTGGGGCGCGTCGCCTTCCGACGTGTTCGTGTCAGCCTATGCGAACGTTTTGCAATACGACGGAACGTCCTGGACGGCGATGACGATGCCGAGCGAACTAGCCGGGTTTGACGGCGTCTGGGGAACTGCGCTTTCCGAGGTGTTCGCGGTCGGAAACTATTTGTTGGACGACGACACGACCGAAAACCCAACGATTGTACATTACGACGGAACATCCTGGACGACAATGCCAATCCCGAGCGGAAACTACCACCTTTTCAGCGGGTGGGAAGCCTCGCGTTCCGACGGGTTCGCGGTCGGGAGCGATGTTGCGGACGACGATACTACAATCGAGGGGCCCGTGGTTTTGCATTACGATGGAACGTCCTGGGCCGAAATGCCGACCGGAACCAACCAGGCCCTCAACGGCGTCTGGGGAACGTCACCGTCGGACGCGCGGTCGGCGACCGCCGCGGCGCGTTGATTCGGCGCCACGGGAGCCATTCGTGGCGGATGTCTGGGGCCGCGTTATTCGATCCGGCTCTGTCGTTTGGTTGACGGTGCGGCGGCCATGTCGTATGCATTGACTTGTCGTGCGAAGGATCGGCCCATGAAAAAGACATGGCTGTTGCTTATGGTCCTTGCCTTGAGCGCCGTGCTGTTGGCCGCGTGCGCGTCGCGCGGATCTTTGTCGAGCAAAACGATCGTCGTCGATGATGATGACGACGCCTCGCCGGCCGACGACGCTTTCCCGTGCGGGCCGCAAGATTGCACCGGTTGCTGCGACGCGTCCAAAACGTGTCAGTCGGGTTACGACCAACAGGAATGCGGCTACTTCGGCGAGCCTTGCCTTAGGAGCCCGTCGGTCAAACGTCTGTCCACCTGGCGTCCACCAGAAATGGGAGTCCGACCGGTTGGGGGCCATGATTTCAGCTTGCACAAAACTAAACTGTGGGTTAACATTCGTGCATGAAGTCGCAGGTCACCAGGAAAGAGCGACGCCCGGATTGGGAGAAGCTCTATGAAACCGCTGCCGCCCAGGAGGGTCTCTTCACGACGGTCCAAGCGGCCGAGGCGGGTTACTCGCCGCAACTGATCGCCAAACACCTCGGGAACGGCCGCTTCGCCCGTGTGCGTCGCTCGGTTTACCGTCTGGTTCACTTTCCGCCGGGGGAGCACGAGGATCTCGTCGCCGTCTGGCTGTGGTCCGAACGAGCCTGTGTTTTCTCGCACGAGACGGCGCTCGCCCTTCACGGCCTGTCGGATGCCCTCCCGTCTCGTGTACACCTGACGCTCCCCGCCGCGTGGCTTCCCCGCCGCCTTCGCGTGCCCGAGGGCGTGATCGTCCACCACGCCGACGTCGGCAAGAAAGAGATGTCCTGGGTCGGCCCCGTTCCGGTCACGAGCATCGCTCGCACGATAATCGACTGCGCCGACGCGCAAGTGGCCCCGGACGTCGTCAGGGATGCGTTCGAGCAGGCCGCCGACCAGGGACTTGTCCGGCGGGATTCCGTGCCACAGGTCGTCTCCTACCTGAAGGGGTTCTTCTCCGTTTCCCATAGCCGGTCGGGTCCGCGGTTCGGCTCGGCGTCGGGCAGCCGATCCGGTTCAAGGACGAGATCGTCATCCGGGGCTGCGGCGAGGACCCGATGACGGCGCGCACGTACGGAACCCCGGAATCCTTCAAGATGGCGCTTGAGCAACGGCTTCGCGCGTCCTCAACGACTGGCCTAGACTTTACTCGCCGACGCCAGCTTCTCGTGTTCGACCGGTTCCTCGCCCGCGTGACGGCGGTGATGGGCAATGCGGCAATACTGAAGGGCGGACTGGTCATCGAGTTCCGAATCGAGCGCGCTCGGACGACGAAGGACATCGACCTGCGCTTGGACGGATCGCCCGGCGACGTGCTCGACCGTCTGCGCGAGGCGGGGCGGCTCGACCTCGGCGATTTCATGAGGTACGAAGCGAACCTGGACCGCGACCATCCCGACATCCGCAACGAAGGAATGCGATACAATGGCCTCCGCCACCGCGTCGAGGCGAAGCTGGCGGGGAAGGTCTTCGGCCAACCGTTCGGGGTCGATGTCGCCTTCGGCGATCCGATCCTCGGGGAGCCCGACATTGTCGTCGCCGGTGACACACTCGGCTTCGCAGGGATCGAACCCCCGACGCTGCGGCTCTATCCGATCGAATCCCAGATTGCCGAGAAGCTGCACGCCTACACGATGCCGAGGGAGCGGCAGAACTCCCGCGTCAAGGATCTGCCTGACCTCGCTCTGCTTGCGACCGTGCGCGAGATTGACGGCGCCAAGTTGCGTCTCGCGCTGGAGCGGACCTTCGACTACCGGGATACGCACGCGCTGCCCGCGTCGATCCCCGAACCGCCGGCGTCCTGGGCCGCCGTATACGAGCGTATGGTTGGCGAGGATGATCTTCGCTGGCGGACGCTCCCCGATCTCCTCGCGGCCGTGCGAGCCTTTCTCGACCCGGTCCTTGCAAACGCACCCGCCGGCCAGTGGACACCACCGCTGTGGGGATGGCACTCGGCGTAACCCAGATACTTAGCAGACGGCCTGCATTCGTCTGTGCACCGGCAACACGCCGTTGGCCGACATTGGCGTGGATCAGATCGACGACTTGGTTGGGCAACTGCTGGTGGAAAACCATCCGCACGCCATCACGAAGAACGGGCGCGAGCCGAACCGGCTGGCGCCCCATTCCATCAACAACGTCCTCGGCGTCCTCGGGCGCATCTTGACGGCGGCGCACCGGCGTGGGGCGATCCCCAGCAGGCCGCTCATCGAGAAGTTGCCGATCGACTATCCCGACGAGGTGGTAGACATCCTGGCGCGCGAGGAGGTCACCCGGCTGTTCGCTGCATGCGATGGCGTCCACGGCCGGATGCTCAAGACCGGCGTCCTGACCGGATGTCGTGTCGGGGAAGGTGCAAGACACGTAGGGCAGCACCGAACCGGCACAGGGGTTTGAAGACCCAAAGCGTCGTTTTGCCGAGACAAAAAAGGGCGGTTGCCACAAACCTGCGGACCGCCCTTTTCGCGGGTCGACTCACTCAATCAACAATCGCGCCAAACGCGCAAACGCAACGCCGCCCGATGACGCGAGCGCGGGGAACGGCGCGTCAGGGGCCGTAGTGCAAAATCAAAGCGCTTTCCGAGATATTGTCCACCCCTACGGCGAACACGTCCGTGGCCGAGCTTCCCCAAACCTCGTTCAAAGTCAAATTGTCCGTCGTGGGGATCGCCATCGCCGACCACGAGGAACCGTCGTACTGCCAAATCGCCCCCTGCAATTCAGTGTAGTCCTGTCCCACGGCGAACACGTCCGTGGCCGAGCTTCCCCAAACGCCGTTCAAATACACCTGATCCGTCGTGGGGATCGTCATCGCCTCCCACGAGGAACCAGCGTAACCGGCGTAATGCCAAATCACGGGAGCGCTGAAGGTATCGTCGTATCCGACGGCGAACACGTCCGTGACCGAGCTTCCCCAAACGCCGTACAAATACCCTTCGTCCGCCGTGGGGTTCGCCATCGCCGCCCACGAGAAACCGTTGTACCGCCAGATCGCCGGGAGCGATGAAGTTTCGTCCTCTCCCACGGCGAACACGTCCGAGGCCGAACTTCCCCAGACGCCGGACAAATACACATTGTCCGTCGTGGGGATCGTCATCGCCGCCCACGAGGAACCGGCGTACCGCCAAGTCACCGGGAGGGACGCAGTAACGTCATATCCGACGGCAAACACGTCCGAGGCCGAGCTTCCCCAAACGGTGCGCAACTGCACCCTGTTCGTCGTGGGGTTCGTCATCGCCGCCCACGAGGAACCGGCGTACCGCCAAATCACCGCTTGGGCTGAAGTATCGTCGTAGCCGACGGCGAACACGTCCGAGGTCGAGCTTCCCCACACGCCGTACAACTCCCCCTCGTCCGTCGTGGGGTTCGTCATCGCCGCCCACGAGGAACCGTCGTACTGCCAAATCCCCGGGAGCACCGAACCGTCAGTTCCGACGGCGAACACGTCCGAAGCCGAGCTTCCCCAAACGCCGTTCAACAACGAATCGCCCGTCCCAGAGATCGGCATCACCGACCAGTAGTCGTCGTCGTCATCGTTGTCGTCGTTATCATCGTCGTTGTCGTCGTTATCATCGTCGTTGTCGTCGTTATCATCGTCGTTGTCGTCGTTGTCGTCGTTGTCGTTGTCGTCGTTGTCGTCATCGTCATCCGGCGCTGAATCGTCGTTGTCATCATCGTCCGGCGTCGGCGATGTGTCGTCATTGTCGTCGTCGTCGTCGTCATCGTCGGGAGTGGAATCGTCGTTGTCGTCGTCGTCCGGGGTCGGCGACGTGTCGTCGTTGTCGTCGTTGTCGTCGTTGTCGTCGTTGTCGTCGTCGGCTGAATGGCCGCCGCCCCCGCTCGACTTCGAACCGCCGCAAGACGCCGATGCCGCCACCACCAGACCCAGCAAAAGCGCCACAACCAACAACCGGAGAATCCAAGCCTTCATCTCCCGCTCCTTATATTCGCGCAAATCGCCCATAGTTTGGCCGATAGTGCCCGCCGTCCCCTGAGATGTCAAGGCCGTGTTTGGGGCAGCAATTCCGCAACGCGGCAATTCGACAGTCGCGGGAAACTAGGGACAGTCAACGGTTTTCTTGACAGCCCTCCTGGTTAGGGCAGCGTGCGGGCCACGCGGAACCCTTGGTACGAGCTGCGGTTTCCCGGATCGATGAAGTGGCGATACGCCGAGCGGCACTCGTAGGCGTAACTGCCCCAGTTGCCGCCGCGGTACACGCGGCCGGAACCCGTCGTCGGGCCGGTCGGGTCGGTGACCGTTCCCGGATACGCGCCGTACCAATCCCAGACCCATTCCTGGACGTTCCCGGCCACGTCGTATAAGCCCCACGCGTTCGCGGTTTTCTGGCCGACCGCCTCGGTCGTCGTGCGATCGTTGCCGCAGTACCAGCCGATCGTGTTCAGGTTCGCATCGACCGGCGTGCAGACCGCTCCGGAAACGGCGATCGTCCCGTCGTAAAACGCGGTCGTCGTCCCCGCCCGGGCCGCGTATTCCCATTCCGATTCCGTCAACAGCCGGAAGCCCGTGCAGTCATAAACCGAAGCGACCACGTTGAGGGCGATGTTCGCCGAAGAAATGCCGCCGTGGGTGAGGCTTTCGCAGTTCATGTAGTCCGAGCCGACGGCCGTAGCGTCATTGCAGATCACGTCGGTCCAGGTGTAGCACGGCGTCTGTCCGGCGTTGAGCGAAATCTGGTCGGCGTACGCCGCCGCGTCGTACCAACTCACCGAGTCTTCCGGGCAATTGCCGCCGCAACTCGCGAACGCGCTGGGGTTCCAGCTCATCGCGGCCGTGAACTGCTGCTGCGTGACTTGATAGACGCCGGTTTCGAAATCGTGGCTCAGCGTCACGGTGTGCTGCGTCTCATCCGCGTCGCGGCCGGGCTCGGACGCCGGGCTGCCCATCGTGAAACTGCCATGCGAAACGCGAACGAAGCCGGAATCAACCGTGTCGTCGTTGTCGTCGTTGTCGTCGTTGTCGTCGTCGTCCGCGCCGCCGCGCGCGCAACGGAAACCGACCTCGGGGAAGGCCGAATCCGGCGTGATCCAGCCGCGGGCGGAGGTGCGCAGGGTGGTCGCCACGTCGCTGTAGCTGCCGCCGCGCACAACGCGGTACGTCCCGCTGGCCGGGCCTTGCGGATTGTCTTGCGGCGACGACGCGTAATAGGTCGCGTCGTACCAGTCGTTCACCCACTGGTCGACGTCGCCGAGCGGGTCGCACAGGCCCCAGGCGTTGGCCGTTTTTCCGCAAACCGGCTGGGTGGCGCCGCCGGAGTTGGCGGAATACCAGGCGAGCGCGCCGAGGCACGATTCCTCTTCGCAACCGTCATAGTAAATGTCGTTGGTTCCGGCGCGCGCGGCGAACTCCCACTCGGCCTCGGTCGGCAACCGCGCGCCGATCGCCTGGCAGTACGCCGCCGCCTCCGTCCAGCTCACCGTCTCGACCGGGCAATTGGCGCCGCAGCTCGCGAAGCTGCTCGGATTGGTTCCCGCGACGTTCTGGTATTCGGCCTGGGTGATGTCCGTTTTCGTGATCTCGAACGACGCGATCGTGACCGCATGCCGCGGGTTTTCGTCGTCGCGGCAGTTCGTGTCGCCCGGGATGCAGCCCATGTAGGCCGACCCGCCGGGAACCGGCAGCCAGACGATCCCGCTCGTGTCGTTGTCGTCGTCGTTGTCATTGTCGTCGTCGTTGTCGTTATCGTTATCGTTATCGTCATTGTCGTTGTCGTCATTGTCGTCGTTGTCGTCGTCGTCGTCATCGACCGGCGAAGCGTCGTCATCGACGGGCGAGGCGTCGTCATCGACGGGCGAGGCGTCGTCGTCGTCATCGGGGGAGGAATCGTCGTCGTCGTCCGGCGTCGCGTCGTCATCGATCGGCGAAGCGTCGTCGTCGCTTGGCGACGCGTCGTCGTCGAGCGGATGTTTGCTGCCGCCGCTGCTGCTGGAACTGCTGCACGCCGTCGCGGACAACAGCAACACCATCGTCAACAGAAACAACAAAACCCAACTGCCTCGTTTCATCGCGACACCTCCCAGGGAAGCCTGTCCCAAACTCGGTTAAACGCTCTGGAAAAACGGCCTTCCGGTCGAGTTCATAGCTACGCCCATCGTTTCCCGCCGTCAAGGCTGCGGCGCCGCTGTCGCATCGCCGTGGCGGCCTGGCTTGCGGTCTCGACCCGCACGAGGGCCGGAGATTCGGGGCGCGTCAGAACGCGCCCCGGTTGTCGGAACCAAACGCCGCCGGCTTCGACTCAGCAGCCGCAGCCGGTGGAACTCTTGGCCGCGCCGGGGGTCGGCGGCGCCGGCGACGTGTCGTCATCGACGGGCGACAAGTCGTCGTCGGTGGGCGAGGCGTCGTCGTCGGGCGACGTGTCGTCGTCGGGCGAGGAATCGTCGTCGGGCGAGGCGTCGTCGTCCGGCGAGCTATCGTCGTCGGGCGAGGAATCGTCGTCCGGCGGCGTCGTGTCGTCGTCGGGCGAAACGTCGTCGTTGTCGTTGTCATTATCGTCGTTGTCGTCATTGTCGTCGTCGTCCGGCGTCGGCGTGCACGCGCCGTTCACGCAATCGGACCCCGCGGCGCACGCCTGGCACTGGGCGCCGGCCGCGCCGCAAGCCCCATCGGTATTGCCCGGGAGGCATTGCGCGGCGGAGCAGCAGCCGCTCGTGCACGTGGTCGGATCGCACACGCATTGCCCGCCGTCGGTCGCGCTCTCGCAGGCCGTGCCCTGGCCGCAACTCGAACACTGCGCGCCCGCCGAGCCGCACTGATCGGCGGTTTGGCCGGCGAAGGTAATGCAGGTCGTGCCGCTGCAGCAGCCCTGCGGGCACGAGGTGGGCGTGCACGGGTACTGGCACGCGCTGTCGATGCACGTCTGACCGTTCGCGCACGCCTGGCAGGTATCGCCGCCCGAACCGCATTCGGCGTCGGTCGTCCCCGGGTAGCAGGTCTGCTGCTCCGCGTCGCAACAGCCGTAGGGGCACGACGTGCTGTTGCACGCCCCCGACGTGCAGGCGCCGTCGACGCAGTTCTTGCCCTCGCCGGCGCAGTTGACGCAGGCGGCGCCGCCGCTGCCGCAATAATCGGCTGCGGTTCCGGGCTGGCAGCCGCCGTCCGGCCCGCAGCAGCCGGTTGTGCACGTGCCCGGGAAGCAGCCGCCGCCCGCCGCGCACTGATGCGCGAAGGAGCAGTATTCGCCCTCGGTCGCGCAGTCCGTGCAGGCTTGCGCCAGGAAGCCGCAGGCGTCGTCGGCGGTCCCCAGTTGGCAGGCGCCGTTGGCGTCGCAGCAGCCGTAATAACAATTGGTGATGTCGCAGGCTTTGTCGCGCGCGCCGAGCGGGCGATCGGCCGGCGCAACGGACGCAAGCGCGCTCCACGGGATCGCCGGCGCCGCGATCGGACGAACGTCTTCGGCGAAAGCCGCGGTTCCGAGGCAGGCCAACAGGACCAGTGCGAAGAACAAGCGAAGGACCGGCGTGAGACAACTCTTCATCTGGGCAACCTCCCGAAACATGGTTGGGGCCTGCATTCGCCACCGAGCGCGCCTTCAGCGAAAAAACATTTGCGCGGCGGAAGATCGTCCCACGCAACAAAACAATGCACGGCGCCGCTCTTTGGATCTTGGTTTTCACCGGGGGCCGACAACGCCCGCCGCAGTGAACATACGCCGGTCGCCGCGGGCCGGTCAACCCCGAGGCGCTCCTCTTGCCGCCGCCGCCGCCTTCGTGTTATCGTTTTTCCGTTCGTGTTAAGAGGCGCCGACCCATAAATTTTTCGCAAGTGAAGCGCCGGCGAGCCGGCATCGCCGGGTTGGCGTCAAACGGAGGGAGCGACGCGATGTGGCACGCTAATTCGAGCGCGGCGGGGCCGAGAGCAAAACTTCTTGAAAGCGGCTGGCCGAGCGCGAGTGGCGTTTTTCGCACACGCTCGCGCCGATATTTTCCGATTGCCGGCGGGCTCGTCGTCGTCGTCGCTCTGGGCGTGCTGGCCGCGGCCTGCGCGGACATCGCCCCGGAAAGTCCGCAGGTCGTGGTCGTGAACAACATCGGCCCGGCCGTCATGATCAAAGGCGTCAGCGTCTCGGGTTGCGAGTGGGACGCGGTGCTCGAATACGGCCAGGCCACCGCGCCGCAACGCTGCCTCGCCGGTCACGACCGGGTTCACTTTCAGAAATACGACGCCATCGAGTATTGCCTCGGCCAGGCGAAAAACGCGACCATCGAGAACCTCTGCCTATGCAGCGAGGAAGGCAGCGAGGCGTCGGACGTCGACGTCGGCCCGCCCACCGTGGCGCCCGTGTGGTTCAATTATCAAACGGTCTCGGTCAAGCATCTCGTCGCGGGCCGCTTCGATCGTTTCGTGCTGAACGCCGACGATTTGACGCAGGATTTTTCCATTCCCGGCCCGTATGGCCACTGACCTCGCGAACCGTCGCCGATGACCACGCTCTGGCGCCCGATATTCCTGGCGATGTTGTTCGTCGCCGCGTTGGCCGCCGGCGCCGCGGCCGATGAAGGGGCTTCGCCCGCGGACGACGACGCCTCGCCCTACGAAATGCCGGAGGTGAACGTCACCGGCAAGCCGCAGGTCGACCAGGACAAGACCGAAGACACCCGCGTTATTACCGGCGAGACGATTCGCGAAAGCTCGCGGCCCAGCGTCTTCGAGGCGATCGCGCAGCACGACGCCGACGTGTATGTCACCTCGCGCGGCGTCGGGTTCCACGGCGTCTCGTCCGGCGCGTCGGGCGATATCGCGATTCGCGGCCTCGGCGGCGCGCCGACGACGCAGGTGCTGGTGATCGAAGACGGCGTGCCGGACGTGATGGGCATCTTCGGGCACCCGATTCCCGACGCGTACGCGCCGTTCCTGATCGACCGCGTGCGCGTGGTCGAGGGCGGCGACTCCGTGTTGTACGGCAGCAACGCGCTGGGCGGCGTGATCCTCATCGACAGCCGCTGGCGCAAGCCGGAGGGCTACGAACTGGACGCCGATTCGGCGTACGGCAGCTATCAGACGCTGCGCGACACGGTCGGTTTTCTCGGCCACTGGGGCGGCTGGGACACGGCCGGCGCGTTCACGTATCTGACGTCGCAAGGGCACCGCGCGGGCGCCGGCGGCACGAACCTGGTGGGGCAGGCGGACGCGCGCTGGTCGGCGCCGTCGGGCCTTTCGGTGACGGTGCGCGAGAAGATCGCGCATTTGCAAGGCGCGGACCCGGGGCCGGCGTCGCATCCGACGCCCGACAACTGGTATGACGTTTGGCGCGACGTGGTGTCGGCGAACGTCAGCTATGCGACGCCGCGGTTGGCCGTGCGCGCGATTCCGTACGCGAACATCGGCCAGCACGAGTTGTACAGCGGCTTCGTCTCGCACGACGGCACCTTCGGCGGCCTCGCGGAGGCCGAATGGCAGCCGGTCGATCCGCTGATTGCGCTGTTCGGCATCTCGGCGGACGACGTCGACGCCGATGCGAAGAACCCCGCGCTCGAACAGACGGAGCCGGTGCATCCGCTGCAAACGTACGCGTTTTACAACCAGCTATCCTGGTCGCCGTGGCCGTCGCTGGCGCTCGTCGGCGGCACGCGCGAACTGGAAAGCCCGAAGTACGGGTTCGTCTTTCTTTACAAGGGCGGCGCGAAGTGGACGTTCTTCCCCGGCTTCGACGTGCGCGCCCGCATCGTGAAGAATTTCCGCCAGCCGACGATCAGCGAGTTGTATATCCCATTTCCCTCGAACAATCCGAATCTGAAGCCGGAAAACGCGCTCAACATCGACGCCGGGTTCGACATCGACGTGCCCCATTTCGAAGCGACGGTGACGGGCTATCGCACCTACGCGCAGAACTTTATCAAGTATTTCGGCGAGTGGCCCGCGTCCGAGGTCATCAACATCGATCAGCTTACGATTTACGGGGTGGAAGCGCACCTAGGCGCGAAGAAGCTCGGACCGCTGAGCGTGTTTGTCGACGGCGATTATCAGGATGTCGGCCGCGACTACACGAAACAGAATCCGCGCGAAAAATACGATTTCACGATCGAGGGCGAGCACCGTTGGGGCGCGCATCAATTCCTGGCCGATCTTTCCGGCGAATGGGTCCGCGGCCTCTACCAGGAAAACTTCGAGCGCGGGGCCATGCCCGACGTGTTCTTCATGGACCTGTCGCTGCGCTATCGCGTTTCGCTGCCGCGCGGCATAATGCTCTCGCCGTATCTGATCCTGCGCAACTTGTTGAATGCGCAATACCAGTTTATCGAGGATTACCCCTTGCCGGGGCTGAACGCGTTGCTCGGCCTCGAAGTGGGAATTTGATTCGCGAAGGAGAGGCCGATGCGGACGTTTTCGACGATCGTTGTCTTGTGCAGCGTGGTCGCGTGTTTGGGCGCGTGCGGCGGCAAGGCCCCGAGTGCGCCGGCGAATCTGCACTATCAGCGCATTGTGCTGTCGCCCCTCGCGGTCGAGCAGCCGCTGCTGGAAGGTCCGCCGCAGACCGCCGGCATGCGCTCGGGCCGCGTCGTGCTGCAGCAGGGCAAGACCATGAGCCGGCATTCGACGCGCAGCAGCGAAGAGTTCCTGATTTTCCTGAAGGGCTCGGCGCGCGTGCAACTCGGCGACGACACGCTGATCGTCAACGCCGGCGAGGCGCTGTACATCCCGCCGCAGACCTACCACGAATTGCACAACGACAACGCCGAGGAATGCCGCTACATCTACGTGGTGGCGCCGGCGCACCATTAGCCGCGGCGCGATCGTCGGCGCCGCCGGCGGCGAAAGCCTTTTACGGACTCACGGTGAAAGCGGGCCATGGCGACAGTCACGAAAATCAAACGAGCGCTTCAGGCATTGGTCATCATCACGTTTACGGGCAATTTCGTCGTCCAGGGGCGCTTGATCAACACGTACCTGGCGTCCAGCCCGCCCAAGCCAAACCCGGAGGCGGGGCACACGTACGCCTTCCGGGCTCACGGCAACATTGTTTATGTTACGGAGAGGCAGCGGACCTTATACGACCGGGTGCGTTGGGGCCGGGGTCTTCTGGCCGCGGTCTGCATCATCGGCATGTTGTATGCCGACCAAGTCGAGAAAAGACGCCGGAAAAAACAAGAGGAATCCGGAAACTTCACGTAGGCCGCAGGGGGGCCGAATGCCGCGGCGCGTGCGCCGCACGCAAGTCACGGATAGGTCACGCCCAGTTCGCCGCTCAATATCGTTTTGGACTCGAGTTCGTCCGCGATGTCTTCCAACAAGACCGTGCCGGTTCGGAAGCCGATCGTGTCCCGCAGCGCGTAGATCGTGAACAGGAAGAGGTGCGATTCGCCGGCGGGCGGGCAGGGGCCGTCGTAGCCGACCGTGCCCGCGGCGGTGGTGATTTCCCAGGCGTCGCCGGGCAGTTGGCCGTTCTGCTGGTTTTGCACGATCGAACGGTAGTCCCCGGGGATATTGATCAGGCCCCACAGGACGGCCGGCGGCGTGACGCTCAGGTCGAGGAGCGTGATCGCAAAGGCGTTCGTGCCGTTCGGGGTGTACTGCCAATACATCGGCGGCGATTGATTTTGTCCGTTCAGTTGCGCGCAGGCGTACGGCGTGCGCAGCTTGCCCTTCTGCGGCATGTGCGGCGACAGCAGCACCATCGACGTGACCGGCGGACGCGCGACGTCGAGCGCGTCGGAAACCATGCTTGTCGCCGGCACGTTGCAGGCCGGCAGGCCGAGCAGGCACAGCGCGGCAACGAGCGCCGCGGCGAGCAGGCGAAGGTGCGGCTGGGGGCAATTGCGCGGCATCCGGGTCCTCGGTGGTTCGTCAGATAATTTATAACAGGTTGCGCCGCAGAAGAAAGGCGGCGCCGGCGCGGGCGCCGGGAGACTGTACGCCATCGGCTTGACGACCAAACCGCAATCCGGCATAGGATTCGCCAACAGGAGGGCCGAAAACAATGGCGATTTATCTGGTCACCGGCGCATGCTCGGGCATCGGCGAAGCCCTCGCGCGGCAATTGTGCGCCGCCGGGCACACGGTCTACGGCGTCGCGCGCCGCGGCGACAAACTGGCCGAATTGGCCGGCGCGAATTCGGGCCGGTTTTTCGCGTTTCCGGGCGACGTGACCGACAAGGATGCGGTGAGCCGGCTCTGCGCCGCGCTGCCGCAACTGCCGGATGTGCTGATCCTCAACGCCGGCGTCGGCGAAATGGACGCGAAGGCGGGCTTCGACCTGGCGTTGCACGAGCGGACGTTCGCCGTCAATTACTTCGGCGTCATGCACTTCATCGACGCCCTGCTGCCGCGGATGCAGGAGCGCGGCGCCGGCAAGATCGCCGCCGTGGCGAGCCTCGCCGCCTATCGCGGGCTGCCGCGGGCGGCCGCGTACGGCGCCAGCAAGGCCGCCCTGTCGGTCGCGATCGAGTCGTTTCGCGTGACGAATATCGCGCACGGCGTGGAATTTCTCACGATTCACCCCGGTTTCGTGAAGACGCCGATGGCCGGCAACAGCACCGACCCGCGGCCCTTCGAGTGGCCCGTCGACAAAGCCGCCCGTTTCATTCTCGCCAGCATCGAAAAGGGCGACGAGAACATCAGCTTCCCCTGGTCGTTGCGCCTGGGCATCGGCCTCTTGTGGCTTTTCCCGGCCGGTCTTTACCGGCGCCTCGTCAGAAAATCGCAAAATTAATAAAGTGCGGGTTCCAGGACGGAACCCGCGGGTGGTGAGGTTAGAGCAGTAACCTAGCTGAGGGAGTGATCCTCCCTCGGTGGGACTGAAGGCTTATGGCCTTTTCGTGCCCTCGCCTCCAATTACTTAGTCGCCTGCCAGGATTTTTTCTTACGGGCCATGTTGAGATTGTTTACTAATATGTTCACGAGAGGCCGGCAGCGCCTCTGTGGAATTTTGCGGGCTTCGCGGCGCCTTACGCCGCAGCCGCCGGCAGCAGATAAAAGAAGATTCCGCAGAAGTGGCACGCGGCGCCGCCCAGCACAAACAAGTGCCAAATCGCGTGATGAAACGGAATGCGCCGGTTGGCGTAAAACGCGACGCCGGCCGTGTAGGCGAGGCCGCCGCCGACGAGCCAGGCCATTCCGCCGCGCGGCACGGACGCGAGCAGCGGCTTGATCGCGATCACGATCAGCCAGCCCATGCCGAGGTACAGGGCGATCGTCACGCGCGGGAAGCGATCCATGAACAGGACTTCGTGCAAAATGCCGACGGCCGCGAAACCCCAGACCAGGCCGAACAGCGTCCAGCCCCATGCGCCCTTCAGCGCGACGAGCGTGAACGGCGTATACGTGCCGGCGATCAGCAGGAAGATGGCCGAGTGGTCGAAGACGCGCAGCAGGCTTTTCGCGCGCGGCGCGGTCGCGAGGTGGTACAGCGTCGAGCAGAGGAACAGCAGCGTCAGGCTCGCCCCGTACACGCTGACGCTGACGATCAGCCGCGCATCGCCCCGCCGCGCCGCGAGTGTGGCCAGCGCCGCCATCCCGACGGCGCCAAGCGCCGCGCCGACGCCGTGCGTGACGCCGCTGACCAGCTCCTCGCGAGGGGTGTAGCGCGCTTCGGTCATGTCGATCTCCTTGGAACACCATTATGGGGCCAACGGCGCCGGCCGGCGAGGGGGCGCCGGGACCCCATTATCCCGACGGCCTCAATCGCGTGCGTTCGTGTGAACAAATGCGTTGTCGGGCGCCTTCGCGGCCCGCCGGGCGCGCCGGCGGCCGACTGCTTTTCATCGCCCATGTTTTATGTTATCCGAGGAAACAACTTCCGATGCGGGGGTGGACCCATGCGCAAGCCGTTGAGCGTTTGTGGCCTATGGTTCCTTCTTCTTCTGTCGCTCGCGCTGTTCGCCGGGTGCGGATCGCAGTCGGCGTCTTCGAACGCCGGGAGCGCGCCGGCGGCTGGCGATGACGACGCCGCGGCCGCGGACGACGACCAGGCGACCGGCGACGATGACGACGACGACGACAGCTCGCCGTTCTGGCCGCCGGACCAGCCGGGGCCGTACGGGGCGGGCGTCATCACGATCCAGACGCGCGACGATAGCCGCTGGGAGTTGTGGGGCCTGCAATACCGCGGCCTGCCGCTGGAGATTTGGTATCCGACGACCGGCGACGACGGCACGCCCAACAACGTCAAGGCGATGGTCGGCGACTTGCCGGCGTGGATTATGGATATCGTCGGCCTGGTTTACGGCGACGACCTGAACACCCTGCTGACCACGCCGACGAAGGCGAAGCGCGATGCGACTCCGGCCGCCGGCGGCCCGTTCCCGGTGCTGTTGTTCAGCCACGGCATCTCCGCCATTCGCTTCCAGAACTACACGCTGTGCGAACACCTCGCCAGCCACGGCTTCGTCGTCGTGGCGCCCGACCACTACGACGGCGCGATCTTCGCCAACCTCGGCAACGACGACGTGGTCATCTTCAACGTGCTCACTTGGGTCACGGGTCTCGTCGACCGCCCGCTCGACGTCTCGTTCGTCTACCATTACCTGGAGGGGGCGGCCGGCAGCGGACCGCTCAGCCGCATTCCGATGGATCTCGACCAATTCGGCGTCATCGGCCACAGCTACGGCGGCCTGACGGCGATGCAGGCGGGGCCGCAGTATCCGCAGTTCGTCAAGGCGATCGCGGCGCTCAACCCGGTCTACACCGACAGCTATCCGCAGGACTATGCCGGGCCGTTCTTCATGCTGCAAAGCGCCGAGGACGAGATCGTCGGCGCGTTCAACGGCGGCACGCGCGAGGCGTTCGAGAAGGCCGCCTCGCCCCGGAAATCCTATGTGCTGCTCAAGGAGGGCAGCCATTACAGCGTCACCGACGCCTGCGCCTTGCTGCCGCCGCTGCTGATCGTGCCGGCGCGCGGCTGCGGGGTGGCCGACCGCATCAATTCGACGCTGGCCAACGAGATTTCCGCGGCCTACGTGACCGCGTTTTTCAAGACGGGTGTGGTCGGCGACGAGCGGTATCGCGAATACCTGATGTCGAACCACTATCCGAAGGACATCAAATACGCCGTGGAGTGGCCGAAGTAAGACGGACTGTTCGAGGCCGAAGGCAATAGGGTAGACATCGGAGCCTTTTGCACAAATACCGGTACAATGCGCGACTCGTCGCGCCGACCCCTCCCCGAAAATTTCGGTTCCCGAAATTT
>CAZHPN010000143.1:0-16280 GCA_964534375.1 uncultured bacterium
CGGGCCGGATGGCATTCGCCAGATCATGCCGTCTTTGCACATTCCGTTCACCGTCATGGGCGGCATCAACGAGAACAACCTCGATGCCGTGCTCGCCGCGGGCGCCCGCCGTATTGCCGTCGTCACCGCCGTCACGCAGGCGCCCGACGTCGCCGGCGCGGTCCGCCAGTTCCGCCGGCGGATCCTCGCCGCGAATGAAGCGTACCGCGAATGAACTTGATTCCGGCATTATTTAGGTTTTTTTCAACGGCGAATGCACGCGAATCCGGCATTATTTACGGCTGGTTTAACCGAATAAATGCGAATGAATCATGATCCGTTCTTATTCGCGTGAATGCGCGTGCATTCGCGGTTCCAAAATCAATCGGCAAACAAACCCAAATCCGTTCCCGTTCGCCTGCTTTCGCGGTTTTCGTCGCCTTGCCGTTGCCGAGCGCATCCTTTAAACTTTCGCGGATTGCCGGGCTTGGTCAGCGCCCGCGCCAACGCCGCCCGCCGGCAGAAACGGCCGCTTGACGATGAAGTTGCTCCGCCGCTCGGAAATGTGGCTGCGCCGGCTGGGGCAGCGGCGGGTGGTCTTCGCGGCGGCGGCGGTGATCGGCTTTTTTCTGCTCATATCCGTGGCGTTAAAGGTTCTTGAAGCCGCGGGGTTGGTGGATTCCAATCGCCTTGACGACGCGGTGACGCACGTCCGGCCGAAGCTGCTCAAGGAAATCCAGAACGCGCAAGGCGCTTTTTTCACCGTCGACGATTGCTGCATGCTGCTTTCGGTGATGCCGCAGCAAAAACCGCCGGGCGTATACCGCATCTTTTTCATGGGGTCGTCGTTTGCGCTGGGCACGCCGTACGCCGGCCAGGAGAATTGGGGCCGGAAGTACGGCGACATCGCCAGTTGGCTGCACGCAATGCTGGTGCTGCGCTATCCGGCCGGCAAATTCGAGGTGATCGACGCCGGCATCGGCGGCGCCAACTCGAGCCGCATCCGCAACGTGCTCAATATGATGGTCAAAGCGCAGCCGGATCTCGTGATCCTCGCAACCGGCAACAACGAGGCGCACATCCCGAATTACGTCGTCAAGAAGCTGCACGAATGGATCGTCTATCGTCTGCTGAAGAAGCTGCTCTTGCGCCGGCGGCCGCTCGAGGAACGGCCGGCTTACTACGCGCCGACCGCCAGCCTGGCCGAAATCAACGAACTGTTTCAGAAAAACATCCGCGCGATGGCCGAAACGGCGCGGCGCCGTGGCTTCCGGTTGATGCTGACGAAAATGCCGATCAACCTGACCTACGATTACCGCTTCAACAAAAACATCTTCAACATTCATAAGTCGTACCTGGCGCTCGACCAGCCGATCATCCGCGGCGTGGCCCTGCAGGACCAGGGTCATTGCGCGGAAGCCATCGCCGAGTTCGAACGCAGCGCCAACCGCGGCATGGCCTCGAAGCTCATCGGCGATTGCCTGGCGACGCTGGGCCGCTACGACGAAGCGAAGGCGGCTTACCTCGATTACGCGGCGCGCCTGCCGTTCGGACGCATGTCCCCGCTCAACAACGCCTTTCTCGAACAATTCGCCCGGGCGCAGGGCCTGCCGCTGATCGACCTGGAGCGCGCGCTCGACGAGGTCTCGCCGCATGGCATCCCGACGCAGGAATATTTTCACGACAGTTGCCACATGACCTGGCGCGGCTACTTCCTGATGGCCGAAGAAATCATGAATACCGTGATCGCCAGCGGCGTCCTGCCCGCGGCCTTCGGCGCGCCGGGCCCGCCGCCATCGAAAGAAGAGATCATCGAGCGCTTCCATTGGGACAACCTCGACGCGTTGCAGAAAAAGTATGTCGACATGTATACGCGGATGGGCATCGCGAACCCGTGACGCCAACGCGCCGCTTGACACACTGCGCCAAATAGCTATGATCGCGGCCGTCGACAACCCCGGTCGGATGCAGCGGACCGGGTTTTATTTTTAATCCGACACGGTAGGCTCGACATCTAGGATATCGAACGCCGGAGGACGCGAATGATCGAATTGCAACCCATTTTGCACGTATTGCGGCAGCGCGGAATTCTTCTCGGCCCGGGGCACTTCGTGCTCGGCGACGGCTACGGCAATCCGGGCCACCACAGCGCCACGTTTGTCGATTGGCAGAAGTTCAACGAGGCGGTCGACCTGTACGCCGTCCTGGTCGAGCGGCTGGCCGAGCAAGTTCAACATCTGAACTTCGACCTGATCGTCACGCCGGACGAAGAGTCGCTGCCGACAGCGCGAATGTTGGCCAAGGTCTTCACGGGCTATTCGTATCGGCCGGAAATTCCGTGCCAGATTTGTTCGGCGACGTCTGCCGTCAAGGACGCCGCGCCCCTCGCGTTGATTCACGACGATTTCGTCAACCGGGGCCGGCAGTTGAACGACTCCTTCGGCGCGCTCACCCGCAAGGGATACCTGCCCGTAGCGCTTACCTGTCTCTTTACCCGCGTCGCGGAAAACGAAATATTCGGTCTGCCGATCTACGCGGCGGTCGAGCACGCGGTCGCCGCGACGCCGGCCGACAAGTGCCCGCTCTGCGCCGCGGGCGAGCCGGTCGACGTCCGCTACGGCAAGGGTGCGCTGTTCGCCGCGCGCCCGGCCGGCGTCGGCGTCGGCGCGACGCCGGCCGCGATGCGGTAGCGCAATCGGCGACTTGCATTTTCTTGAGTTATCGAAAATGGTGAGCGCTCACCGCGCCGCTTGACGCCGGGGATGCCGCTGATGACGAACAACCGCGTCGGCATGGGTTCCGTTTCCGGCGAATCGCGTTCCCGAGAAATTCCGGTTGGTTGGCTGCTGGCCGCGTGTTGGCTGGCCGTCTATGGCTTTCGATTTTTCCAGCCTGGCTATATTGACCCCGAGGAGCAGCGGACCGGCATGTTGGCGACCGGCTTGCGCGACGGTCTGGCGTCCTCGCCGTTTTATTACGAATACGCGCACACGACCGGCACGCTGACCTTCGGCGTCCTGCTCTACCCGGTTTATTGCTGGTTCGGCTCGCGGTTCGTTTGGATTCGCCTGCTCGGCGCGTTTTTCGTCGCCGGCGGCGTCTATTTCTGGACGCGCGCCGTGCGGCGGGCCTGGGGTTTCGCGCCGGCCCTGATCTTTTTTCTCTGGACGCTCGCGCCGCCGCCGTTTCTGGAACACTATTTTCACATCGCCTGGGCCAACCACAGCGAAAGCCTGTTTTTTTCTGGGCTGCTCGTGCTGCTCTTCCTGCGCACGTCCGACGCGCCGCCGCCTTTCCGGCGGACGCTGGCGACCGGCGCGCTGGCCGGGTTCGCCACTTTCTTTTGCCTGGAAAATGCACTCGTCGCCAGCGTGTTGGCGGCCATCGCGCTGTGGCGGTGGCGCTGGCGGGGCGTGGCCCGCTGGGCCGCGCCGGCCGCGCTCGGTTTCGTCGCAGGCTTTTCGCCGGGCCTCTTCACGCCGCGGTTGCCGGCGCATCCGCTGGCGGTCGCGCGGACCGCGGCGCGTTTCTTTTCGCTCGAAAGCTGGCGCCGCCGCGCCGATTTCCTGACCGGAACGCTGCCGCATTGCGCGGGTTACGCCGGCGCGGCGGGAAAGTGGCTCTCGTTCGGTTGGGCGGCGTTGGCGGCCCTCGGCGCCGCCGCAATCTTGTGGAACGCCGTCCAGCCGAAACGCCGCGGGGCGGCGCCCGATCCGCCGGATTGGCTGGCGCGCGTGCTCGTTCTCCACTTGACGTTTTTCGTCCTGGCGTACGGGTTTCCGGAATTTTCGATCCGTTCGCACGGGCCGGGCGACTACTACCTCATGCGGCATCTCGTCGCCGTTTCGCTGACGATGCTCGCCTTGGCGACGTACTTCCTGCTGCGCGTCGGCGGCGTGGGCAAATGGCTGCTGCTCGCGCCCTTCCTCGCCGGCGGCTTCGCCAACCTCGTGTCCGGTTCGACCGTCAGCGCCGTCGCCCTAAACAAAGGGTTCGCCGAGTTGCGCGATTGCCGCGGCGACGACTATCTCTATTTCGTCGATTCCCAGTTGCCGGTCAGTTGGCAAGACCCGGCGGCCGCCGTGCGGTCCGTCACCCGTTTGCCGCCGCGTTGGCGCGCCGACGGCTATTTCCGCGCCGGCGCCTGGTTCGATCCGTGGATCGTGCTGCCCATCGCCGCGCACGACGCGACGCTGCCCGAGAAAGCGCGTCTGCGCCTGGCCGCCGGCGCCGGCGCCGCGTTTGCGCAGTCGTCATTTTTGGCGAAATTCCGGACCGACGGCCTCGATCCCGAGCAGCGTCGGGAGTTGCTGTCGCAATTGCAAAATCTGCCGCCGGCGGTCGCGCAGTCGTTCGCCGGCGGCGTCGGCTACGGCATATCGGAAGAACGAGGGCCGTTGTTTGGCGACGTCGACGCCGCAGCGGAAACGCAGAAACGCGCGGAAATTGCCGCGGACCTCGCCACGGTTCGGGGATTGCTCCCGCAGTTGAACGAGCGCGAATTCACCGACGCCGTCTTGCAAGGCGCGGCTCGGTTCCTCGGATACGTTGACAAAGACCTTTTGGCAGACGAAATGACGCCTCACGTCGACGCCTGGGCCGGCGTTTTGCAAACAACGTTTGGCGTCGACGCGCGATCGCTCTTCCGCAAGAGCGTGTCGGATGGCGCGGTTATGCGTCTTATGAATGAGCGCCGGCGCTTCGTCTGGCGGCCTGGCGCGGTCGATCCCGCGACGCTTCGCGACGCGTTCGCCGAAAGAGGAATCCGCCTGGTCCGCGCCGCCGCCGAACCGCACTCTTACGAACTCGTCGGCGCCGAATAAGCGACCCGGCCAATGTGGCTGGCGGCGCCTGCTTGCCGAGGCCCCTCCCCCGTTCTCAGTTGCAGGGCGAGGTCTAGAGCGAGTGCGTCATTAAGGGCCAGCCGACATCTACGGCGCGGCAATCGATTCCCTTGGTGCGCAGGCAGTTCGCTAGATCTTCGCGGCCGAGTTGCACCAGCAATCCGGGCAACCCGCCGTCCGCACCGACCTCCGAATGCAGCGACGCGACTTTGCCGTTCCGAACGTAGGCGGTCCAATGCTCGGTCGGCAGCGTCACCACCCTGTTTGTGGCATTCACTTTGGGCACGAAGGGCAAATCGAGCGCGTTCCTGTGCGTGCCGCCGATTCGCGATTCCCCGCGCACCTCGCCCGCCGGTCCTTCCCACGTCGCGACCGCGTGAATCTTCAGGTCGGGCATCGCCTGCCGCAACGATCGCACGAAAGCGACGAACTCCCGGCCATCGAGCGCTGCCGGCGTCAGGCCGGAAAACATGAAATTTTTGTCGAGACAGCCGCGCGCCGCGTCGTCGTTCCCGGCGTCCAGAGCACCGAACAACTCGCCGACAATTTCTGAATTGGACATGATTGCCCTCCGCCGCCCCGCGCCGGCCTCAAAATTCCGCCGGCGACCCGGCGCCCGCGTCAGCGAGGCCGGGTTGCCGACGTTGGCGGTCAGTAATTCGGCGTCGCGCCGGCGCCCGTGCTTTCTTCGATGGTCCGGCAGTCGGCGCCTTTGGTGCGCAGACAATCGGCGAGGTCTTCGCGGCCGATTTGCTTCAGAAGGCCGAGGACGCCGCCGTCTTGCGCGGACTCAACCGTGAAGGAAACGGCCTTGCCGTTCTTGATCTCGCAGATCCACCGGTCCTTCGGCAAACGAACGGTTTTGTTCGTGGCCTCAACGACCGGGATAAACGGCAGCGCCAGCGCGCCCTGATGCGTGCCGGTCACCTGCATCTCCCCGCGGACTTCGCCGTCCTTCCCTTCCCACAGCACCGTCACGTTGCGTTTGATGTCGGGAAACGCGGCGGCCATCGCCCGTGTGAAGGCGATGAATTGGTTCCGGTCCAGCGGCGTGGGGGTCACCCCGCGCAACTTGTAATCCTTGGCCAGGTAGCTGCTGAATTTGTCGAAATTCTGGCCGTCCAGCGCCGCGAAGGCTTCTTTCACCAGTTCTGAGTTCGTCATCTGCTGATCTCCTCGTTTCCGTGTTGCAGCATGCGTGCGGTCAATGCGGGTACGCGGCGGCGCCGGCGCCTGCTTCGATGGTCCGGCAATCACGGTTCCCGGCCCGCAGGCAGTCGGCCACATCGTCGCGACCGATTTGCCGCAGCAAGTTGAGGAAGCCGCCGTCCGGCGGCACGTCAACGTGCAGCGACTTGATCTTCCCGTCCGCCGCTTGAATTGTCCATTTCTCCTTGGGCAATTCGACGCGTTTGTTCGTCGCCTCAATCTTCGGAATCATCGGCATCTCCAAGACGCCGCGATGGTTGCCAGTGACTTTGACGGTCCCCCGAATCTCCCCTTCCTTGCTCTCCGAGGCGACGGACGCGTTGTGATTGAAATCCGGCAATCCGGTGTGGATCGCCCGCTGAAAGGCGATGAATTCATCCTTGTTGAGCGGATTGGGCATGGGGCCGGTAAACTTGAAGTCCTTGGTCAAGTACCCGGCGGCTTCATCCCATTTTTTCGCGTCGAGCGCGGCAAAGAGTTTATTGGCAATGTCGGAATTGGTCATGTTTTTCTCCCCTCGATGGCTGGGCTCTCCCGCGGCCGGCGACACCATGTCGCCGACTTCCGTGACAAGAATTTGGTCTCGCCGGTCCTCCAAAGCAAGGTGTCGGGCAAAGAAATTCACCGCTGGTCGCGCGGCGCGGCCGCCCGGCCAAACCCGAATCCCTCATCCCAATCCCGCCCGCCGCCTGCTTTGCTTTTCGCGCGATTCTTGATTATTCTGGCGCGCCAAATAACGATGCGCCCGCCGGGAGGCCGCGATGGAGTTGGATCTCGAAAAAACGATGGCCGCGATTCTCGCCGGTTGTCACGAAGTCGTGCCCGAGGACGCAATGCGCGCCAAGGTTGCCAACGCGCTCGCGAAGCAACGGCCGTTGCGGATCAAGACCGGCATCGACCCGACCTCGCCCGACGTGCACCTCGGCCACCTCGTGCCGTACGGCAAAATGCGTCAACTGCAAGACCTCGGTCACATCGGCGTGGTGGTCATCGGCGACTACACGGCGCGCATCGGCGACCCATCCGGAAAAGACTCGACGCGCCCGGCGCTGACCGCGGAATACGTGCACGAGAACGCGCAGAAATATATGGAACAGCTTTACACCGTGCTCGACCGCACGCGCACCGAGGTTCGTTGGCAGTCGGAGTGGTACGACAAGTTCGATTTGGCGGCGACGCTGCGCCTGCTGCAAGAGATGACGCTGGGAAAAACGCTGCAGCACGACACCTTCCGCACGCGCTATGAACAGAACCGGCCGCTGGGTTTGCATGAGCTCTGCTATCCGTTGCTGCAAGGCTACGATTCGGTCGCGATCGAAGCCGACATCGAAATGGGCGATCCGGCGCAGAAGTTCAACATCCTGGTCGGCCGCGACCTAATGGAGCGGCGCGGGATGGAGCCGCAGGTCGCGCTGCTGATGCCGACGCTGACCGGCCTCGACGGCGTCGAGAAAATGTCGAAGAGCCTGGGCAACCACGTCGGCGTGCTGATGTCGGCCGAGGACCAATACGGTCGCACGATGTCGATGCCCGACCGCGTGATGGAGAACTGGCATCAACTTTTCCTGGGCCTGACCGGCGAGGCGCTCGCGGCGGCGAAGGCCCAAATCGAGGCCGACCCGATGGGAGCCAAGCGCGAACTGGCGCACGCCGTCGTCGCCCGATTCCACGGTCCGGCGGCGGCCGATGCGGCGGCGGACGACTTCCGGCGCAAGTTCAGCGAACGCACGCTGGAGTTGGGCGACATCCCCGAAGTGCGGCTGGCGGATTTCACGCCGCCCTCGGCGACGCAGATCATCGCCAAGACACTGGGCTTGAGCAACACCGAGGCCCGGCGGCTGGTCAAGGGCGGCGGCGTGAAGCTGGACAACGAGCGCGTGGTTGACGCCGAAGCCCCGCTGACGCGGCCCGGAGTGCTCAAGGTCGGCAAGAAGAAATGGCTCCGGCTGATTGGTTGACAGTACGAGCGCGAAGCTGCTAGCATTCGGCGGTCAAGCGCTGTCGTTTTTTCGTTCATGGTCCCGTCGAGGGGGGTGTTTCGATGATCCGCCGGATCGTCCCCGCGTCCGCCGTCATGGCGATCCTTGCGATCGCCGCATTGTTGTTGGTTGGCTGCGCCGCCGAAAATCAGGTGAACGTGGCCGCCCGCGCCGTAGCTTCCGCCAAATCTGTCGAGGCCGATGTGCTCGCGCCCTATGAATTTACGAGCGCGGAACTCTACCTCGCAGAAGCGACCGAGGAGCTTCACGAATCCGACTTCGACTCCGCCGCACGGTTCGCGGACAAAGCCCGGACCATGGCGACGGCCGCCGAGCAGAAGGCGCGCCTGGCCCACGCCAAGCCGATGGTCCCCTGGGCGGATCGGCCGGAAGGCGCCGTCGCGCCTGCCGCGCCGCCGGCCCCGCCGGCCGCCGCTGCGCCGGCGAAAGTGAAGCCGGCCCCGCCCGCGGCGTCCGTCGGGCCGAAAGCGGTCACGCCGACGCCGCCGACCAAACCGGCCGCCGCGACGCCGCCTGTGGCGAAACCGGCCGCGGCGACGCCGCCTGCGGCGAAGCCGGCCGCGCCGACGCCGCCCCCCGCCGTGAAGCCGCCGCCGGCGGCGCCGACGCCGCCGCCCCCGCCGCCGCCGCCGCCGAAAAAGAAACCGATTCAGCCGACGGATGAATATCCGCTCGGCGATCCGGGCGACGAACCGCCGCCTGCGGGCGGATCGCAGTTGCAAGGAGGCGCCCAATGACGTGCCGGCGCATCATTTCGATTTTCGTGGCGGTCGCTCTCCTGACGTTGTCGATCGCGGGTTGCGACACCGGCCGCCAGTTGGCGGCGCAGATGGAAACGCTGCGGCAGCAACTTGCGGACATCCGGCAACAGGGCGCGCAGATTTGCGCGCCGCATGAATACGCCGCCGCCGAGGCCCATCTCGATTTTGCGCGAGAGGAATGGGCCGAGCGGGAATACATCGCGTGCGAAGATCACGTCGTCGTCGTGCGGCAGCAGATCGAGGCGTCGAAAAAGTGGCTGGCCAACTGCATCGAGCCGGAGCCGCCGCCGCCGCCGCCCCCCCCGCCGCCGCCGCCGCCGCCGCCGCCGCCCCCGCCGCCGCCGCCCGAGGGCAAATACACGAAGGTGACGGACAATTCGGTGGAACTGCTGCAGAAGATCCAATTCGACACCAACAAGGCGACGATCAAGCCCGACAGCTATCCGATTCTCGACGAAATCGCCGAGATCCTCCAGCGTCCGACCAGCAAAACCTGGAACGTGCGCGTCGAGGGGCACACCGACACGGTCGGCGGCCGGGCCAAGAACATGAAACTTTCGCAGGCCCGCGCCGACTCCTGCCGCGATTACCTCGTTCGCAAGGGCGTCGACGCGAACCGGCTCACCGCCGTGGGTTATGGTCCCGACCGGCCGATCGCCAGCAACAACACGGCCGTTGGCAAAGAGAAGAACCGCCGCGTCGAGTTCAAGATCGTCTCGAAATGACCGTTTCGCTCCAGCCGCTCAAGGGCCGCCGCTTTTCGGGCGGCCCTTTTCTATTGCTGCTTGCGGCGTTGCTCGCCACTGTTTCATTGGCGGCTGCCGACGACGATCCGTCGCTGCCTTACAACATGCGCCCCGCGCTCGACCGCATCGCCCAGCTCAAAAAAGCCGCGACGCCCGATTTGTCGGCGCTGCAGTTGGCCTACCTGACGTTGTTCGAAAACTTCCCGCGCCACCAAAAGGGCAAGGAAGGCATTTTCGAGCTCTATCATTTGATGCGCCGCAATCAACGCACCGATCAGGCGTATGCCGCGCTGATGAAGATCGAAGCCGTTTACCAGGACTTTGAAACGATGGCGTATCCGGCCCGCTCCGCGCAGCTTGTCGGCATGGTCGCGACGGCGCGGCTCGAGGAGGCGTTCCTATACGCCTCGCAGATGAAGAACCCTTTTCACGCCATTGACACCGTGAACGCGGTGCTGGCGCGGTACCGCGAGCAATGGGTCGGCCTCGACGCGCCGGATCGCGCATATCTCGGGCGCGTCGACACCGTCGCCCGGCTGCACCTCGCCGGCTATCGCCTGCAGGCCGACCAAACCAACCAGGCGACGACGGATTTGCTCGCGCTCGCGCATGACTGGCCGGGCGAGACCCTGATGCAGAACGGCGTTGAACAAAAGGCGTCGATCGCCGCGGTCCGGGCGCTGCAACCGGCGCTCGCGGCCATGCCCGCCAGCCTCGCGAAAAAGCTGCGGTTAATCGAGACGTTCGACCAGACCGTGATCGACGAAACCGCGCGCGTCTGGCTCGCCTTCACCCGCGCCGAACTCGACCTCGCCGATTTTCAGACCGAACAGAACCGCGGCTCGTACGCCGACGGCATTGCGGCGCTGCGCGACATCGTCGAGAAGCACCCCGCCCCGACGATCGCCGACGCGGAAGGCGAAGAACCGGCCGGCGTCCGGGCGTTGCGCCGGCTGCGCGACGCCGAGGCGCGCCTCGGCGACAACGCGGCGCAGGCGGGGCAGACGCTCGAGGGTTACTACGCCCGCTTCGGCGCCGACGCCCGGCAGCGGACGCTCGCCGCGTACGCGTTGCTCTTTCTCGCGGAATTGGACCTCGACTTCCGCCATAACGCGCCCGCCGCCTACAAAGAATTCATGCTGGTCGCCGAACGTTACGGCGACATCCTGCTCTATCCGCAAACCGCGGAAAACAAAGACCGGACCGTGAAGGAGCATGCCTTGGTTTGGGCTGCTCGCGCACAGAAGAAGATGTGACATGATCGTTCGTTGCACCCATTGCGGAAAAAGCTCGCGCGTCGCCGCCGAGGGTTTTTTCCGTTGCCCGCATTGCCGGCAGATTTTTCAGGCGAAGGCCGCCGATTGGGTCGCGGAACCGCGGGCCGGCGTCGCGCCGTCGCTGGTCTATGACGACGAACCGGCGCCGACCGAACCGCTCGGCGAAGGGACGCCCGCGGCCGAGCCGCCGTCGCCGACCTCGGCGCCGCCGCTGTGCGAACGTTGCGGAAACTACCAGGCGACCACCGTCTGCCGCGAATGCGGCTTGCTGGTTTGCACCGCGTGCGCGGAGCCGTCCGGACCGGGCCAGGCGTTGTGCCGCGCCCATCTGCGCGAGGCGGAGAGGAGTTCCCCGGAAAATCGTCCTTTCTCGTTGCTGGTCAATTTGCTGTCACGGCCCGCGGCGACAATTGCGCAGATCTTGCCGGATGCACGGCTGTTCGGCCGCGCCCTGACGTTCTACCTGTTGACGGGCATGTTCGGCGTGATTTGCCGCGAGGTTTACGCCGCGGCGCTGCCCGAGCCGTTCGGCGACCCCACCGCCGCCCTGTTCGCCTATGCCTTCCCGTTCCTGCAGTCCGAGCCCTCCACCACGGCGACGATCATGTCGATCGTGGTCGCGCCGCTGGGACTGTTGGCGGCGCTGTTCCTGCAGGGGCTGTTTTTTCACGCGGCGTTCCGGTTGACGGGCGCGGGCAAGGGCGGCCTGACGGTGACGTGCAAAGCTCTGGCCTACGCGGCCGGCGCGTCGTCGGTGCTCTTCGCTCTGCCCGTGATTGGCGCGTTCCTGTCCGCGGCGTACGGCATCGTCTTGACGGTCATCGGCGCCGCCAAGCTGCACCGTTCCAGTTACGGACGCGTGCTGCTGTCGATACTGCTGTTGATTTTCCTGGCGGCGCTGATCGGCGCGGTCGCAATGAATCTGCTGCCGGGCGCCGGCGACGTCGTCAAAGGCGCCGGCAAACTGATCTGAGCCAGAGGCGAACGTGGCGGAATTAGATGCGGCGACGCCGGAAACCGGTTACTTCGGCCTGCTCTTCCAGTCGCTTTTCCACCCGGTCGAAACCTTCTCGCAAATGTTGCCGGACGGCCGGCGCAATAGCTGAGTTTTCGTTTTCTCGCTGATTTTCTTTTGTTTCAACGGCGTATTTTCCGTTTTGTACGCGTGCGCGCTGCCGCAGCCGTGGGGCCACGGCGGCGCAATCTTCCGGCTCGCCAACGAAATTCACGACCCCGTTGCGGCAAAATTCGTCATCCTCGCCGCGAAGCTGCATCGCACGACGTACGGCCGCGCGCCGGCCGCCGTGTTGTTGTCGGCCGCGTTACTCGTCGGCTTCGTTTTCGCGCTTATCCATCTATTTTCCTAATAGACATCGGCCGAATCGGCATCGTGCGCGGCGGCGAAGCTGGATCGGCGGCAACCAACAGTCGTTGCGCGCTATTTCTTCTGCACCCACGCCGGGTTTTCGCAGCGGTTCTTCACGGCGTGCAGCACCATGAGGCTGGCGCTGACATTGATCGCCGTTTCCATGCTCGGATCCTTGGCAAGAAACGACCCCAGGCCGGGCACGGCGTTGGAGACGTCCGAATACACCGAATAAAACGCGGCCGTGCGTTTGCCGCCCTCGATCGACATCAACCGCCAGGAGCCGAACGATTTGCGGATTTTGTTGCCCTTGCTGGACAGCAGGTTCCAGGAGATCTCCTGCGGCGATTTGAGCGTCTGCCGCATGACATATTCGACGGACCAGCTAAAGACCAGGAACTTGAATTTGATGACGTAGCGGATATCTTGCACATTGCCGTTGGTCGCGACGACCTCGCACTCCTCGGTGCTGGGCATGAACTGTGGGTAATGCGCGTAATCCGTGATTGTTTTGTAGACCGCGTCGGGCGGCTGGTCGATGAGAATGCCGGCGGTCGTGATTTGCAGCCGTCCGCCGGGCCCCTCGCGGATCGCCACGAGTTCGCCGTTGGCCATCAGATTGGCCAGCGTTTCTTTGTTGATGCCCGGCCCTTCGAGCGCCACGGCCGTGTCGACCGTCTGCCCGAACGCCGCCGCCGCCGCGCCGATCACGAAGGCCGCGCAGACGACCGCGGTCAGAAAGCGCTTCATCACCGATCCTCCGTCGCTTGGGGTTGGAAACCGCGGGCATTGTAACGCATGGCGCCCGCGCGTTGAATGCCCGCCGCGCGCCGCAAAACGGCAGTGCTTTTTTCGGAGGCGCGTGCTAAGATAACCAAAATTCGTTTAGCGCCATGCCGCCCGTGCGCTTCCCGCGCGCCGCGGCGAGCTTCGCGTGAGGATGGCCGCTGATGAGGCGCGACGCCGCTTCGCTTTGGTTCCTGCTGCGCACCGTGTCCCTGCGGCGAATGACGGAGCATTGGCCGCGAACGATTCTCACGATCGTCGGCATCGCGCTGGGCGTGGCCGGTTTCATCGCCGTCCAAATGATCGTCGACACCTTGCGCGATTCGTACTCGCGAATGGTCGATCAGGTGGCCGGCCGCGTGCAGCTCCAAATTTGCGCCGGCGACGCCGGCGTGGCCGAGAGCGTGCTCGCCGAGGTGCAGGGCCTGCCGGACATCGCCGCCGCGCTGCCGCGGATTCAGCCGATCACGCGCGCCGCCGACGGGCCGGCCGCGGGCCAGTCGATTTTGATCCTCGGCGTCGACACGCTCAACGATCAGATCGCCCGCGATTACCAGATGAAGGACGAGAAGAACGTCCAAATCTCCGACCCGCTCCAATTCCTCAACGCCAAAAACGCGGTGCTGCTCAGCCGCGAATTCGCCCAGCGCAACGGCATCAAAATCGACGACCGGCTCGACCTGATGACCTATCAGGGCAAGAAAACGTTCGTCGTGCGCGGGTTGCTCGAAACCGAAGGCCCCACCTCGGCGTTCGGCGGCAATTTCGCCCTGATGGACGTCTACGCGGCGCAGATCTTCTTCGGCCGCGAGAAAAAATTCGATGCGATCGACCTGATTCTCAAGCCCGGCCGCGACGTCGACGCCGCGATGCGCGACATCAACCGGCGGCTCGCCGGCCGCTACGAGGCGACCCGCCCCGAGCAGCGCACGCAGGGCGTCGAGAACATGCGCAAGACGTTCGACGTCGGCGTCTCGATCCTGGCGCTGATCGTGCTGGCGATGGGCATCTTCATCATCATCAACACCGTGATGACCAGCGTGCTGCAGCGCAAACGCGAGATCGCCATCCAGCGCATGCTCGGCGTGACGCGCGCCGGCATTTGGACGATCTTCAGCCTCGAAGGCCTCGTCTTCGGCCTCGTTGGTTCGGTGATCGGCATCGCCGCCGGCTACGCCTTCGGCCGGCAGGCCGTGCTGCATTTCGTGGCGCAAATCTCGAACATGTTCATGTTGGTCGACCTGTCGCACGTGTCGTTCCGGGCGCGGATGGCGGCCGAAGGTTTGACGCTCGGCCTGGCGATCAGCTTCTGCGCCTCGATCTACCCCGCCTGGCGCGCCACGCGCATCACGCCGCTGGAAACCCTCGCCTTCGATTACGGCCTGACCGCCGGCCAGGGCATTTCCTACCGCCGCTGGCTGATGGTGCTCGCGCCGGCCGCGGCGTTGATCTTGTATCTGCTCTTCGCGCCCGCCGGCTTTACCGAGTCCGGCGTGCGCGTGATGACCATCGGCATCTTTATCGCCGCCATCACCGTTACGCCGATGTTCATGGCGGCGCTGCTGCGCGCGATGCGGCAGCTTTCGGGCTCGGGCTTCGGCGAACTGTTGCGGCTGGCCGGCGACAACATCCGCCGCGACCTCGGCCGCGCGGGGATGACCGTGGCCGCGTTCATGGTCGGCCTGGGCGTGATGATCGAGGTCTACCTGTTCGTGACCAGCGCCAAAACGCAGATCGTCGGCTGGGTGGAAGACGCCATGACCGCCGACCTCGTGGTCACGACCTCGACCCGCCTCGCCTCGCGCGAGGTGATTCCCGTCTCGCCGGAACTCGGCGCCGCGATCGAAAAAATTCCGGGCGTGGAAGCCGCCTGCGCCTGGCGCTTGCTGCTCACCGATTACGACGGCGTCCGCATCTCGATCGATGCCTTCGATTGGAAAAAGCGGCTCAACGAAAAGCGCTTTCGGTTCGTGAAAGGAAATCCCGACGAAGCGCTGCGCCGCGTCGTCGCCGACGAGGCGGTGCTCATTTCGCAGAACCTGGCGCTGCGGCACCACCTGCAGAACGCGACCGAAATCACGCTCGACACGCCGAAGGGCCGGCACGCGTTTCCGATCGCCGGCATCGTCATGGACTACGCGAGCGAGCACGGCGCCGTCGTCATGGATCACAACCTCTACCTCGAATATTTCGAGGACCCGATGGTGGACGCGTTCATGGTGTATCTGTCGCCGGGCGCCGATTTGCTGAAGACGCGCAACGCGATCTACCAGAACGAAATGGTGAAGCAACAATTCAGCCTGTACGTGCTGACGAACCGCGAGTTCAAAAATTCGGTGCTCGCGGTGATCGACCAGTTCTTCGCGCTGGCCTATTCGCTCGAGGCGCTGGCGATGATCATCGCCTTCATCGGCATCGTCAACAATCTGCTGACGACGGTCGTCGATCGCACGCGGGAGATCGGCGTCCTGCGCACGCTCGGCGCCACGCGCGGGCAGATTTCCGTGATTTTCGTCTGTCAGGCGGCGTTGATGGCGGTGTCGGGCGCGGCGCTCTCGATTGTCACCGGCTTCAGCCTGGCCAAGGTCGAACTCACGCGGACGACGCAGGTGATCGCCGGCTGGGCGATGCCGCTTGAGTTCTCCTGGCCCTACCTCTGCGTATTGTTGTCCATCGCGATTTTCACGGGTTTGCTCGCCGGGATCATTCCGGCGTATGTCGCGGCGCGCCTGCCGTTGCAGGAGGCGATCAAGTATGAGTAGGGGAACAATTCCCCAGATTCCGTTGTCGCGCCATGGTGTGGCGAACAAGCGCCATTGTTCGATGTTCACCGATCCCGTCGATCCTGTTGATCCTGTCAAAAAAACCTCAACTAATAATCCTCGTCATCCTGTCCAAAAAAATCACACGCGGGCCGGCGGCCCGCTTTGAGGAGGGGGACATGGCCAAACGAGCGTTGGTGACCGGCGCGTGCGGCTTCACCGGCACGCACATGGTCGAGCACCTCAAGCAAGCGGGCTGGGACGTAACGGGCACCGACCTGGAAAAGGGCGCCCACGGCGTCTACTACTGCGAAGCCGGCGATCTGCATCCGGAGTACTACAGCGACTTTCTCCGGAATCTCGGCGTCGAGTTCGTACCGGCAGACCTGACCAAGCCGGAAACGCTCCCGCCGTTGTTCGCCGGCCGCACCTACGACGCGATCTTTCACGTCGCTTCGCTGTACGACTACTTCGCGACGTGGGACGTCCTGCAGCAGGTCAACGTCGAGGGCGCGCGCAACCTCGCGACCGAGGCGCTCAAGGCGGGCGT
>CAZHPN010000144.1:0-16279 GCA_964534375.1 uncultured bacterium
AAACGCCGCTACGCCGCGAATTGTCTCTCATTGCGGCCGGCCGGAAATCTGTCGTTCGCAATGTCTCGTTTGAGATTATGGAATTTGAAGTGTCTGATACGAACATAGACACACCGTTGGAGCGCAAAATGCCGAAGATTCCAGACGACGACGAAGGTTTGATCGGTGTAAAGCCTAAACTGCCGGCGGCCATGGGCCAGGCGCTCCTCGGGAAGGCTAATCCGTTGTCGGCGCACGACCAAGCGGTCCTCAAGGAGGCGCGCCTGCCGCATCGCCGCACTGGTTATCGACAGTGCGAACGAAATCGTCTCCTTGATGGCGAAAGATGGCTGCCAATAGGATCGCGCATCTTGGCGGACGGACACGGCCGACCGAAAAACAAGTTCAGATGCGTTGCCCTGGGACGGCGCCCCGGCCCTGGAGGTTCCAGCCCAAGTTCGATAAGATGCCCCGCAACCTCGATGGGGCCTGCGCCATGCGCCGTTCGAGCCACGCGGTTTTCCTGCTGACGCTGTTGTGCGCGACCGCGGCGGGACGCTCCGCGGCGCATGCGCAAGCATTCGATCCGGTGCTTTCCCAAAAAGCGACGGGCTACACCGAGTTCCTGATTCAGTGGTGCTCGACCGGCCTGGGGGGCGTCAGCGACATCATTTTCACCGACGACACGCGCCAGAGGATCCTGCAGACGTCGGGATCGGGCGACAGCGAAGACTGGACGGCCACGTATCTCGTCACCCAGGCGATTCGTTACCAGATCACCGGCGACGCGGCGGCGCGGCAGGAAGTGCTGCGCATCGCCCATTACCTGCACATCGTCAAGGACATCACGGGCGACCCGGGCTACCTGGCGCGTTACGCCGCGCCCGACCAGGCGCCGTGGAACGTCGAGACGCTGAACTCCTCGAACCGCTATCTCGGCCAGGGGAAATACGCGGGCGATTTTTGGCTGGGCCAGAACGTCCGCGACAAATACATCACGTGGTTTTGGGGCCTGTCCTGGGCCTACGACGCCGTCGACGACGCGGACATGCGCGCGACCATCCGCGCCGATTTTCGCGACGTGATCACGACGTTGCGCGCGCACAACTGGGTGATCATCGACCCCTTCGGCAACATTTACAGCGGCGCGACGATCACGCCGGATATCCGCCTGTCGATTCTCGTGCAGGCGGCGCACGTCATCGACGAGCCCGATTTCTGGGAACTGCTGGACGGCCAATATGAGGAAAACGAGTACATCCTCTGGGTCTCGAGCTTTTCTTTCTTCAACCGCTATTACGAATATTTCGCGTTCATCAACAATTACTCGAATACGCAGCCGCTCTTTCGCCTCTGGCCGGACCGCCCGCGGCTGGCCCATTTGTTCCGCATCTGGGACGACAATGTTCGCCAGTTTTCCAACAGCGGGCACAACCCGTTCTTCGACGCGGTTTATTATCAGGGCTGCCTGCGGCTCGGCGGCTGCGACGCCCAGGAACTCGCCGGCATCAAGACCGACGCTTACGCGAGCCTGCAGGAGATGTACGACGCGCCGAATTGGCAACGGGCCAAAACCTGCACCACGCTGCCGCTCGACCCGTTTTCGGTCTGGGCGCACCAAGTGCTCGTGAACAACCCGTGGATCGGCCAGTTGACGGGTTTCGACATCGAGCCGCAGACGCTCGCGGCGCACGAGGTGTGGGACCGCTGCTGGCAATCGGTGCTGTGGGAAAACAGCCCGTATCACGTTTCCTGCGACGGCGCGGACGACCCGGCGCACACCACGCACGGCGTCGACTATCTGATTGCGTACTGGCTGGGCGTGTACTACGGCATCCTGCCCGGCGGCGGACCGTACGGCGATGACGAACTCGACGACGACGCCTCGCCCGACGACGACGCTTCGCCGGTCGATGACGACGCTTCGCCGGTCGATGACGACGCTTCGCCGCTCGACGACGACGTCTCGCCCGGCGGCGACGACGACTCGGCCGATGACGACGATGCTTCGCCCGCGGCGCCCGCCCACGCCGGCAACACCGGCGGCGGCTGCGGCTGTTGATTTCCGGCCGGCGCCGGCCAATATTTGCCTGTCCGCAATCAATGAGCGTTCGGTTGTTCGTTCGCGAAAGGAATCGGCGATGGCGTTGCTCGGAAACCTGCTGTGGTTCTTTTTCGGCGGCGGTTTGCTGGCCTGCATCGGCTGGACCGTGGCGGGCGTGCTGTTCGCCGTGACGATCATCGGTTTGCCGTTCGCCGTCGCCGCGTTTCGCATCGCCGGTTTCGCCGCGTTCCCCTTCGGCAAGGAGCTGGTCGACGTCCGCACGCTCGGCGAAGAACGCCTCGTCGGCACGACGCTGGCCAACGTGCTGTGGGTCGCGTTGTTCGGTCTGTGGCTGGCGCTGGCGCACCTGCTGGCGGGCGTTTGTTGTTGCCTCACGATTATCGGCATCCCCTTCGGCCTGGCGCATTTCAAACTCGCCGAGGTGTCGCTGGCCCCTTTGGGGAAAAAACCGGTTTTCCGGTAACGAAATTTTCGAGAAAGGATGTCGCGCATGACCGATGCCAAAAGCGAGGATGTTTCTCCCGTTGAAATCATGACCACGGCCCGCGCCTTCATGCGCAGCCGCGTGCTGCTGGCGGGCGTGGAACTGGGCGTGTTTACGCTGGTGAGCCAGGGCCAGCGCACGGCCGCGGCGATCGCCGCCGCCGCGCACGCCGATCCGCGCGGCGTCGATCGCCTGTTGAACGCGCTGTGCGCCATGGGCCTGCTCGTCAAGCGCGACAACCAGTTCGCCAACAGCGAGGCCGCGGCGCGGTATCTGGTCGAGGGCGCGCCGGAGCATCTCGGCGGCTTGCGGCACACCGCGCATCTGTATCGCTCGTGGGCGACGTTGACGGAGGCCGTGCGGCACGGCGGCTCGACGCTCGCGCCCGGCTCGGGCAATTGGAGCGAGGCCGGCCGGGCCGCGTTCATCGCCGCGATGCACGCCCGCGGGCGCGCCGCGGCCGAGCAAACGGTCGCGGCGCTCGATTTGACCGATGTCGCGCGCGTGCTCGACGTCGGCGGCGGCTCGGGGCTCTTTTCGATGGCGCTGGCGCGGGCCAAACCGGGACTGCGCGCGACGGTGTTCGACCTGCCGGAGGTCGTGCCGCTGACGAAAAAGTACATCGCGCAGGAAGGGATGGGCGATCGCCTCGAAACCTTCGCCGGCGATTACCACACCGACGAACTGCCGGGCGGCTGCGACTTGATCCTGCTTTCGGCGATCGTCCACAGTTGCTCGCCGGCGGAAAACGAAAGCCTGCTGCGCAAATGCGCCGGGGCGGCCAACCCCGGCGGACAGGTCGTCGTCTCCGACTTTCTGATGAACGCCGACCGCACCGCGCCGCCGGACGGCGCTTTCTTCGCGCTCAATATGCTGGTGAACACGGCGGCCGGCGACACGTACACCGAGGCCGAAATCGCCGGTTGGATGACGGCCGCCGGCTTGTCGGAAATCGCCCGTCGCGCCGCGCCTGGCATTGCGGGCCTGCTCGTCGGCCGGAAGCGCTGACGAACGCGAAATCGGCGGCGCCTTCGGCGTGTCAACTAATTAACGGCCAAAATAGCTGGCGATGCGGCGCCGGAGTCTTAAGTTTTCTGCGGGAATTGGTCGATCGGGGACGGTGAGGCCAGATGGCTAATGAATTCTTGCCCGTAGCAGCTACGGCGCGTTCGCGAACTCGTCACGACGAAACGCATGCAGTGACGACGGCCGACGGCTGGCAGTTGTCCTTGCTGCGCTATCGCCCGAAGGGCCGCCATGCGCGCGGCGAGCCGGTGCTGCTGCACCACGGGCTCGGATCGAGCAGCGACGTCTTCGATCTCGGTCTGGATTGCTGCGATCCGCCGACGCCCTCGCTGGCGCGGTGGCTGTCGTTCGCCGGTTACGATGTGTGGGTCTGCGATCTGCGCGGCTCGTGGCGCAGCCGGCCGGCCGACGGGCAACGGGCGACGTGGGATTGGTCGGTCGACGATCACGTCAACCGCGACGACACGGCGTTTGTCGATTACATTCTCGCGCAGACCAAACGCGAGAGCCTGCATTGGGTCGGCCACAGCCTCGGCGGCATTCTGCTGCTGTGTTATTGCGCGCTGTACGGCTCGCCGCGCATCGCCTCCGGCTCCGTGGTCGCGGCCGGGTTGGACGGCGGCGGCGCCGGTTCGCTGTACCGGTTTTGCGCGCCCTTCGGCCCCATCGCCCGGCGCCTGCACCGGATGCCGATGAGTTGGTTGTCGCTGCCGCTGGCGCCGCTGGCCGGCCGCGGCTTGTTCTTCGAGCAGGCGAACTATGTGCCGGCCAACGTCGCGCCGACGGCCGCGCGGGCGGTGCACCGCTTGATCCAGGACGTGTCCGGCAACGTGCTGGCGCAACTGGCCTCGCTGTTCCGGCCGGGCGGGTTTCGCTCGCTCGACGGCACGCGCAGCTACGCCGCGCTGGCGGCGAACATCCAGACCCCGATGCTGCTGCTCGCCGGCGAGAAAGACCATCAATTTCCGCCGGTCGCCATTGCGCGCACCTTCCGCTTGCTGCGCGGCTCGCAGCACAAGACGACGCTGATCGGCCGCCACCACGGTCAGCGCGAGGACTACGGCCATCAGGATCTATTGGTGGGAATACGCGCCGACCGCGAGGTCTATCCGCGCATACTCGATTGGCTCGCCGCGCATCCGATCCCCGCGCCCGCGACGTAGACCTTGTCCGTTGCGCTTTTTGCGTGTTTGCCGTGAAAAAAAGGATTTTTGTTACGCCCACCCTTCGGCCGCCAGCGCGTCGTGCAATTCGTCAGGATGATGCCGGCAGTGGAATTCGATGCGGCTGGAGTCGGCGTGGGCCTTGCTGTATGGCCAGCCCTGGGCCATGAGATTTCGCTCGTGCAATTCGTGCAGCAGCACGAAGCCTCGCTCGTTTTCGACGATGGCGTCGTCGATCCACACTTCGTTTTTCGGCACGAACTCGTACACGTAATCGTGGCCGCCGGCCGTGTAGTCGATGTCGAACGCGCTGCGCACCAGCCGGCCGTTGACGATGTACACCGAAACGCCGTTTTCGAGCTTTTTCCACAACCGTTCGTGCACGTCCTGGCCTTGCGGCAGCTTCTGCCCGCCGGCGGTCATCTTCCGCACGTCGCCGGCGCGCCGCCGCTCTTTGCGCTCTTCCAAATCGGCGGCCACAATCGCCTGCTCGTACGGCATGCCGGCGGCCATCAGCCGGTGTTCGGCGAGCAGATGGTCGATGAAAAAGGCGCATTCGTCGTGCTCGGCTTCCTTGTCGAGCCACAACTCATTCTCGGGGATGAACGGAAAGCGATAGTGCTGGCCGAAATTCGTGAATTCCTCGTCGATGTGGCCGCGGATATACGGCCCGTCGACGATCCACACGTGCAGTTTCCCGCGATCCGTCATTTTTTCGACATATGGCGGTTTCAGGGTCGTCGCCATCGTTCTGCTCCTGTTAAGTTAAGCGTTTGCCGTTCCAAGATGTCGCCGCGCCCGCCGTTCGTCAAGCGGGCGTCGCGTCATTCGCCCGCGCGATACGACGCGAGATACGCGTCGAGGCGTTCGTCGAACAGTTCGCGCGGATCGTAGCCGAGTTCGTTTTTTGCGCGCTCGACCGAAACATCATTGTCGTAAACCAGCGTGTAAACGCCGAGCTTGGTCAGCAGCGGGGGCGTTTTCGCGCCGGCCGCTTTCCACACGAATTCCGAGGCCGTCGCCAGCGCCTTGGCGAGGCTCGCCGGCACGGCGATCTTCGGCGGCTTGCGGCCGAGCCGCGCGCACAGCGCGCCGACGAGATCGCGCAGCGTGCGGCGGTCGTCGTCGTCGACGTTGTAGACGCGGCCCCGCGAAACGTCGTTGGCGAGGCAGAGGCGGATCACGGCGACGATGTTCTCGACGTGCGTCAGGCCGACGAGCTTGCGGCCCGTGCCCGGATACATCATCACGCCGTGCTCGATCGCGTCGATGATCTTCGGCAAAAACTGGCGGTCGCGCGGACCCCAAATCATGCCGGGGCGGATGGCGGTGGCGACGATCTGCCCGGCCTCGTGCGCGGCGAAGACCCGCGTTTCGGCGTCGATCTTGCTGTCGCAATAATACAGCCCGGTCTTCAGAAACGGCGTCTCCTCGGCCACGGCGATGTGGTCGCCGGCGCCGTCGCCGTACACCGAGTTCGAACTGAAATGGAGAAAACGTCGGACGCCGGCGGCGACGCAGGCGTCGATCATGTTCTGCGTGCCGGCGACGTTGGTCCGGAAGTAGTCGTCGCGCGAGCCCCACTCGCCGACGTACGCCGCGCAATGCACCACGGCGTCGGCGCCGGCGACCGCCTCGCGAATCGTCGCCGGTTCGAGCAGGTCGCCCTTGATCGCGCGGCATTTTTGCAGCGGCGCAATGAGTTTGCTCGGATCGCGGGCGAGCAGCGAAACCGCGTGGCCGTCGTCCTGCAGCGCGACGGCGACATGCGAGCCGGCAAAACCGGTGGCGCCGGTGACGGTGATCTTCATCATCGGCCCGCTTGCTTCTTGGGGCGCGCGGGTTTGCCCGCGGCGGCCTTCCGCTCGGCGAAGTACTTCTTCATCGGCTCGAAGTAGAAGTCTTTCCAGCCTTGCTTGTAATCATCCGTCTGGCTCTCGGGCGTTTCGCTATGGATCAGCGTCACGCGCGTTCCCGTCGGCGCCGCCGCCAGGCGCACTTCCAGCCGCGAGTCGGGGCAATCGGCGGCGAACTCGGTCGAGCGCCAGGTCTGCACAATCAGTTTCCCCGGCTTGAGCTCCACGTGTTTGCCGGAGATGTAGCCGTCCCACGCGGTGAATTTGCCGCCGACGCGCGGCTGCGAGGTCGCCTTGCCGCCGCCGGTCATCGCCGCATGGGCCTTGCCGTCGAGCCACGCCTCGTACACTTCTTTCGGTTTCGCCGGAATCGTCGCCGTCAAACGAATGGTGCGTTTCATCGTTCCTCCTTATTGAGAATTGGGCCTTCCGTCTCCGTTTCTTATAAGTCGCCGACCTTTTTTGTAAAGTACGAAAAAGCGCTTTTCATCGACCGGGTGTTTCCAGTATACTTCGCCGTCGCTTTTGAAGGAGCCATTAATAATGAAGACGCGCATCACGGAACTTTTCGGCATCAAGTATCCCATTCTGCTTTCGGGCATGAGTTTCGTCAGCGTCCCGAAATTGGTCGCCGCGGTGTCCAACGCCGGCGGACTGGGCATGCTGGCGACCGGCACGTTGAACGCCCAGCAGACGCGAGAGTCGATTCAGGAAATCCGCAAGCTGACCGACAAGCCGTTCGGCGCCAATGCGTCCCTGCTGTTTCCGGGCGCGGTCGAAAACGCCAAGGTGCTGCTCGAAGAAAAAGTTCCCGTGATCAATTTCTCGCTCGGCAAGGGCGACTGGATTTGCCGCGAAGCCCACAAGTACGGCGGCAAGGTCATCGCGACCGTGGTCAACGCGCGGCACGCGCGCCGCGCGCAGGATTACGGCTGCGACGGCGTCATCGCCACCGGCCATGAGGCGGCGGCGCACGGCGGCCCCGTGACGACGTTCATCCTGCTGCCGCGGCTGGCCAACGAGGTGACGATTCCGGTCATCGCGGCGGGCGGCGTCGGCGACGGCCGCGGTTTGGCCGCGGCGCTCGCGCTGGGCGCCGAGGGCGTGGCGATGGGCACGCGTTTCGGCAACACCGTCGAGAGCCCGGTCGCCGAGAAGACCAAGCAACTCACGCTCGGCAAAGACGTCGACGATACGATTTACTCGACCAAATTCGACGGCCTGCACTGCCGCGTCATGGACGCGCCGGGTTCCCGCAAGGCCCTCAAGTGGTACACGAACGGCCCGTGGAATTCGCTGTTCAATTCCTTCGCCATCGCCAAAGAAATGAATACGCCGTATTTGAAGCTGCTGGTGCAGACGCTGCGCGCGGGTTTGAAGCCGCTGATCGCGCTGGCGCTGTTGGCCAAGGGCTTCAAGACGTTCCGCCTGTCGATGGTCGACGGCAACACCGATGAGGGCATTTACCCGGTCGGCCAGACGATCGGCCTGATCGACGACGTGCCGACGACGGCGGCGCTGATCGAACGCATCGTCGCCGAAGCGGAGCAGGCGCAGGCGAAACTGACGGGCGCGTTCGTCTGACATATCATTCGACCTTTCGGTCCGGCGGCGACGGCCGTTATCCCGCCGGCAAAATCCCGCTCGCGCCCCCGGCGAATGAATTTGCGTTTCGCGAATAAATAAGTTCAAATAGGGCGAATCCGCTTGTTGGAGGAATCGACCATGCGTCGTGGTTTGCCGCTGGTTGTCGCGGTGTACGTTCTGGTCGGCGCAGCCGCAGCGCACGGCGAGTCGCCGGCGTCGCCCCATGTTTGGCAGGAAGCCGTCACGCCGATGTCGCCGCTGCCCGAGAAAACCGGGGTGTTCGTCGACATGGTCTTTCAGCGGCTGAATGCGGGCGGCCAGCCGTATGTCTCGATCGAGGAATCCATCGCCCTGGCCGCGGCGGTCAACGATCAGGCCGAGGAATCGCTGACCGGCGTGCATTGGACGATGGCGCTCCAGCACAAGTACTTTGTCGCCTCGTACCGCACGGGCGAGCAGCTCGTCGCCGAACGCGATGGCGGCGAAACTTATAAAAAAGCCGCGCCGATTCATATCGACCCGACGGTTTGCCACGGCGCCAAAGCGACCGCGGACACGGTGGCCTTGCTGCGGGCGGTGCGCGAGGCGATCGGCGGCGACAAGAAGGCGCTGCCCGTCGATCTGACGCGGCGGCTGGCCGCGCGCTTCCAGGTGGACACCTTGGTGTTCCTGATGGTCGTTTCCTGCCGAGGCGGCAATCCGTCGCCGGCCGCCGGGACCCCAGGCGACGCATTCGACCGCGCCGCCTCGGCGGCCGCCGTCGTCGTGCGCGCCGTCGACGGCGCGGTGCTCTATCGCGCGGTCTCGCCGATCGCCGAGCCGCAACGCGAAAACACGATTCGCCATGCCGTGACCGAGGCGCTGGGCGGCCTGCCCCGCCGCGAGAAACAGCCGGCGTATCCGATTCCGAGCATGCCGAAAATCGAGGCGACCCCCCCGCCCGACGCCGATGCCGAAGACGCGCCGCCCGCAAAGCCGCGACGGACCCCAGCGAGCACGGACACGTTTGCCGGCCGCTCCGCCCGGCTCACTGGCGACCACCCGATCGCCATCACCAAGCGGCCGAATGCGCTGAGTCCGTTGCTGTTCGAGGCGATGCCCGGCACGTCCGTGCGCATCGTCGAACGGTCGGGGGATTGGTTTCTCATCGCGTTGCCCAACGGGCTCGTGGGGTGGGCGCCCTTGGAGTCGATGGAACTGCCGTAGCCGACGGACCGAACCTGGCGCGGAATCCGGCTATTTGCCGATATTTTTCAGCATCGCTTTCAAGTCGTCTTTGCTTTCCGGCCGGATGATTTCGCGGTTGTCGACCACCAGCGCGAAATCGTCAGCCAGCGAAAACTCCGCGGCCAGATTGCTGTTGTCGGCGACTTCCTTGGCGGCCTTGTCGCCCAGCGCCGCCTTTTTCAGCGCCGCCGGGTCGAGGCCGGCCTTGCTCGCATAGTCTTCCCACCATGTCGAAGCGGGGTTTTCGCCGCGCGCCTTCAGGTAATCCCAGATTTTGCGCGGCTGCAGATCCAACACGGCGATGACCCGCAGCATCTCTTCGAGTTCCGGCGGCCCGCCCGGCGCGGCGATCTGCCCGTTTTCCACCGGCGCGTACGGACGCAAGCGGACTTGCAGCCCGAGCCCCTTGAATTCCGGCAGTTCCAGGACGTCGTGAACGTCCAGCAGCATGCGCATGGCGCGTGGCGAATACGGCGTAAAAAAAACATCGAGCGTTTTCGCCGCGAGCGGTCGATCGAGGAAAATATTGGCCGCGATTCGCGGATTGAGCAGATAGGCGTCGTCCACTTTCGTCAGGTGCGCCGACAAGACCTGGAAATTCTTGCGCGCCTGCAGGTCGCCGGGAAACAGGTAGGCCGGGAGCCGGTCGATGTGGTATTTTTCCACGAGCTTCCGACCCTCGGGCGTCGAAAACTCCACCTTCACGATCTTGATGTTGGGGTAAAGCTGCTTGTTCTGGGCCAGGACCATTTCCATCCGGCTCTTGTCGAGAGCAGATTCGCTGTAGACCACGGTTTGCGTGACGGGCGTGTCGTCGACCAATTCCGGCGGCACGGTGTTGGCGCGCTTGCCGCACGAACCGCTGGCGCTGCCGTCGGTGCGCGACAACGTGTCGGGCGCCGCAGCGCAGACGGCCGGCTTTTTGGGGCCGAGTGCGGCGCAGACCGCGTCGAACAACTCGCGGCTGTTCACGCCGCCCTGGTACGTCTGTTCGTTGAGAATAATCGTCGGGCTGGCCGTGACGTTGAGTTTCGTCGTCTCGGCGAGGTCCGCGCGCAGCAGCTTTTCCGCGGCGCCGTCTTTCACGCATTTCTCGATTTCGGCCCCGTCGATCGCCAGATCCTTGGCGACCGCCGGCCAATCCTTGCCGCTCTCGTTTTGGCGAACCACGAATTCCAGTTGTTTGGCCGGCGCAATCTGACCGACGCACGCGTGCACCATGTCTTTTTGCAGTTCTTTGTCGCCGTGCAGCGAATGCAACGCGCCGTTCGGCTCTTGGTTGACGATGAACGCCAAGCGGGCGGCAAGTTGGCCGGGGAAGTAGGGCGCGACTTTCGCCAGGACTTTTTCGGCCGGAATGCCGAACGGGCAATCGCTCATGACGTATAGCGTCAGGCTGGCGGCCCCGCCGGACGGCGCGGGCTTCGCGGCCGCGCCGGGCGCCGCCGGCGCGGCGGCCGGGTTTTTGGTTTTCTCGCCGCATCCCCACACGGTCAGCAATCCGAGAAAAACCAACCATGGCAAAAGTCGTCGGGTTTGTCGCATCGGCCGTTTCCTTCGTTCGTCGCCCAAAAGTGCGAAACAACATCTTTTCTGGCGGCCGTTTTGTCAAGACCGGGCGCCGCGGCGCCGGCGGTCCCGCCGGGAACCCCGGCGGTCGCGCAATCTGCTTGACAGGCCCGGTATTGCACGCTAAAAGAAATCCACGTGGTTTTCGTGAATAACCAGGCAAACTGCTGAACGATACTCGAAACTTTATCTTGCCTTTCCGAGAAAGGCGCACGCAGGAGGTTCTCACCATGGCCGATTTGACTGTTCCCCAGATCTTCGAAAACATGAAAGCGAAAATGGCTGCCGACCCGGGCAAAGTGGCCGGCATCAACGCGATTTACCAGTTCAACGTCACCGGCGCCGGCGGCGGCGAATGGTACGTCAACCTGAAGGCGGCGGCTCCGGAAGTCGTGGCCGGAACCGCGGCCGACGCCAACTGCACCGTGACGCTTGCCGACGAAGATTTCGTCGCGATCACGTCCGGCGCCCTGAACGCCCAGATGGCGTTCATGACCGGCAAAGTCCGCATCGGCGGCGATATGGGCCTGGCGATGAAGCTGGGGAAAATCCTCGGCTAATCCGTTTTTTTCGCGTGGCAGTACAGGGAAGAGACGAGCGTGTCTCTTCCCTTTTTTCTGCCCGGGGGAGGACGCACATGACGTCGGCGGTGAAATGGCTGCGAATCAGTTATCGGCTCGGCGCCGCTTTCGATGCCGCGATGCTGATTCCGATGTTGTCGCCGACCGTCGGCGGGCGGCTTTTCGGCATTGACAATTTCGCCCCGGGTCCCGATTTCCGTTACGCGATGGGCGTGGCGGCCGCGCTGATGGCCGGATGGACCGCGCTGCTGCTTTGGGCCGACCGCCGGCCCCTCGAACGCCGCGGCATCCTGCTGCTGACCGTTTGCCCGGTGCTCGTCGGCCTGATGGCCGCCGGCGCGTACGCGGTCGCCGCCGGACTCGTCGCGCCGGCGAAGATGCTGCCGGTCTGGATTCTCCAGTTCGCGCTGGCCACGCTGTTTGTCGTCGGTTATCGTCGCGGGGCGGCTGGCGCCGAGCGCGACAGCGGTTAAATTAATCGGCAGATAAGCTTTCACGAGGGAAATCATGCCGCAACATGAACATTGTTGTCCGTGGTGGCTGGGTTATTTTTTGGCGAACCCGGTCCGGCGCTGGCTGCACAATCCGCCGGCGATTCTCGCCCGGTATCTCACCCCCGGCATGACGGCGCTCGAACCCGGCCCCGGCATGGGATTTTTCACACTGGAAATGGCGCGCCTCGTCGGGCCGACCGGCCGCGTGATCGCCGTCGACATTCAGGAAAAAATGCTGGCGGCGCTGCGGCGGCGCGCGGAAAAGGCGGGCCTCGCGGATCGGATCGAGGCCCGGCTGGCGCCGCCCGAAAGTCTCGCCGTCGCCGATTTGCAGGGCCAGGTCGATTTTGTCCTGGGCTTCTGGACGGTGCACGAATTGCCCGACCTCGCGCGCTTTTTCGCCGAGGCCGCGGCGGCGCTCAAACCCGGCGGCCGCTTGCTCGCGGTCGAACCGCGGCAGCACGTGACCGAAACGGAATTCGCCGACCAGATGAAAGCCGCCGAAACCGCCGGATTCCGGGTCGAGAGCCGGCCGGAGATCCACTGGAGTTACGCGGCGACGTTCGTGAAACAGTGAACAGTGAACAATGATCAGTGAACAGTGAACAGTGGGCCGCCCCCCCGGTCACCCGGCCAATCCGTGAAGAGTCGGCGTTCGTGAATCGCGAATTTGTCAAATAGGTCACATAGGTCGTCTAGGTCGTCTAGGTCCTATAGGACGTATGGGTCTAAGAAATATCGCGTTGTCATAGTGGCAATACATGCCCGCCGACAATTGTTCATTGTTCACTGTTCATTGTTCACTGTTCACTGGTCTTAAACGGCAACGACCAGGTCCGTGAGCGGAAACGCCACGCAGGCGTGAATGTAGCCGAACTGGCGGTCCGCCTCGCGGACGCCGGCGGTCGGCGGCATATACACGCGGCCCTCGATCAGTTTCGTGCGGCAAGCGCTGCACTCGCCGGAGCGGCACACGGCCGGAACCACAATGCCGTGGCGTTCCAGCGAATTGATGAGCGGCTCGCCGGCGATCGCGGGAATGACCCGGTCGCCGACCCTCACTTGGAACTCGGCCGTCGGCGACAAATGGGCCGGCCAGCCGACGTGCCGCGCGACGTCGGCGGGCGGTCCGTACAGTTCGCGTTTGATCTTGTGCCGCGGCGCGCCGAACTTCGCCAACTCCGGCAGGCAGAAATCGTACATCGCGTTCGGGCCGCACAGATAAAACGTTTTGCCGTCTGGCGCGCCGATTTCGTTGCGCAACAAGGCCGCGTCAAGAAAACCCTTGGGGCCGCGCCAGTTTTTCGGCGGGTCGGAAATTTGCAGGCAATAGCGAAAACGCGGCGTCGTTTTCGCGAGTTCGGCGAGCTCGTCCGCGAAGATCACGTCGTGCGGATCGCGCGAGCCGTACAGCAACGCGATCTGCAACGGCCAACCTTTTTCCGCCTGCTCGCGAATCATGCTCATGAATGGCGTGATGCCGCTGCCGCCCGCCAGAAAGACGAGATCGTCGCCGTCGATCAGCGGCTCGTGATAGAACGACCCGGCCGGCCCCGAAGCGTCGAGCGAATCGCCGACGTGGATGTTCGCGGCGAGATAGGGCGAGACGAAGCCGCGTTTCAGCCCGCGCGCCGTCAAGTCGAGATAGTCGCGGCCCGGCGGCGAGGAAATGCTGAACGGCCGGCTGGTCAGCACGCCCTGGAAATCGACATAGAGGTTGATGTACTGGCCGGCGCGGAACGGCGGCAGCGGGCCGTCGACCCGCACGAGGCGGAACGTCTTGGTCGACGGCGCCTCCTGGATCACCCGGATCACGCGCAACCGCATGCGCGCGGGGTGCAACGCCTCGACCATCCGCTTCGCCTGTTCGCGGTATTCGTCGGCCCGAAAATCGACGCCCATGCCCGGCCGGCGGATCGTGCGCCAGCCGTAGAAGGTGCGCGCGTATTGGCTGAAATCGCGAAATGCGTCGAAAATGCTAGCGGGCATGGCCGGCTCCTTTCTCCACCCTCGTCCGCGCCGCGGCGACGTCGGCCGCGATCCGCCCGGACAGGATGGCCGGCTCGAAGCCGCCGCCGGGCGGAGTCCAGGCGCCCGCGAAATACAGGCCGCCGAGCGGCCCCCAATGCGGCAGGCGGAAAAAGGCTGCTTCGCCCGGCGGTTGGTCGAAGCCGTAGATGCTGCCGCCGAGTTGCCCGGCAAAGCGCATGTTGGTCACGGGCGTGGAAACCTCTACGACTTCGGCGTGCCGGCGCAAATTGGGGATGACGCGTTCGGCCACGTCGAGCATCGCCGCGGCGATGCGGTTTTTCGTTGACACATAATCCGCCGGCGCCACGCGCCGCCACGGCTCGCCGTACATCAACGCGGTCAGCACGACGATCGCCGTTCCGGGCGGCGACGCCTCGGGCCAGACCGCGTTGTAGCAGGTGACCGCGATGCTCCCGGGCGCGTCCAGCGTTTTCATCGCTTTGTAATGCGCATCCAGATTGTAGTCGGCGTTGACGAAGGTTTCGTGATCGGCGAGGCCCAATTTCTCCGCCGGCGCCGCCAGGCCGAGATAGACGTTGAACGACGAGGCGCCGACGCTGCACGAGCGCACGCGGCGCCAGAAGCTGTCCGGCGTTTTGTCGGCGCCGACCAAATCGCGGCAGGTCGAGATCGGGTCGAGATTCGAGATGACGCAGCGGGTCGGAATCTCGTCGCCGTCTTGCGTGATCACCCCCGCGACCCGGCCGCCTTTCGTGAGGATTTTCACGGCCGCGCTGTTGAACCGCACTTCGCCGCCGTTGTCCTCGAAGGCTTGCACAAAGGCCTGCGAGAGCGCTTGCGAGCGGCCCTTGATGTAGGTCGGGCCGTGCTCGATGTACGACGCCATCGCCATCGCAAAATACAGGTACGAAATCTTCGCCGGCGGCAGGCCGAAATAGCCCCAAATCTGCGACAGCACCGCGCGCGCCTTCGGGTCTTTCACGTCGCGGTTGAGCACGCTGCCCCAGGTGGATAACGAGTAACGCAGGGCGTTGCCGATGTTGAGCGGCAACCGCACGAGATCGGCGGCGCCGGGAAGCTGGCGGCTCAGCGACAGCCGGTAAAAGAAATTGAGCTCTTCGTTCAGCGAAAAGATGCGTTTCAGAAACTGGCGAATGCCTTTGGCCTCGTTCGGGAACGCGTCGCAGAGGGTCTGTTCGTACGCCTTGCGGCCCACCGGCAAGCGGAGATCGAGGTCGGGGAAAACGCTGCGGTAGAACCCCGGGATGCGCGCGATTTCGATTTTTTCGGCGACGCCCAGGCGGTCGAGATAGTGATACAGGCCGCCCGGCCGGTCCGGCCCGCCCAGGCCCGACAATTCGTGCAAGGCGACCTCGAACTCGAACCGCCCGCGCACGAAACTCGTCGCGTAACCCCCGGGCACGTTGTGCTTCTCCAGCAGCAGCACCCGCCGGCCCTTGCGCGCCAGCCGCGTCGCTGCGGACAAGCCGCCGAGCCCCGCGCCGATGACGACGGCGTCGTAGGTCTTGGCCATGAATGATCTCCTTAACCCCGAGAGATCTGAGCGTAGCAAAGAAGCGCGGGCGGAGCAATGAGCGCGAGCCGGGCGATATCTCGCCACGGTCGAGATCGCGACGGGCGAGGCCTTATCCGCAATGGGTCGGCGGCGCGCTGCTTATTTTCGGCGCGCAGGCTTGTCGAACGGCATCGCCACCGACGCCGTCTTGAACAACTCCATATTTTCGAGCAACGGCATCATCGGCTCCCAAATCGCCGTTACGGCCGGCGTCTCGTGCGCGATCGCCGAGGCGTTGCTGTTTTTCCACGAGAATTGTTCGAGGAAGGAAACGCGGCCGGTCCGCTTGCTCTCGCAACGGAAGACGATCGCCGGCTCGTCGGTCGCCAGACCCGCCGCGAAGAGCGCCGGCCAGTGCCGCTCGAGCAGCCGCCGGAACGCGGCCTCTTTGCCTTTTTTGATGTGATACATGCACGTCATTTTTACGGGCGCGGCCTTCGGCATGGCGGTCTCCTTCCGTCTTGGATTGCGACGAAATATAGCCACCGGGCGTTGCGCGGGCAACGTAGTTTCCGTTGCGGTTTGCGTCAGAAGTTCGGGGAAGAGACCTCGCCGCACTGCGCGACCCTTCCCCAAGCCCCATAGGCGCGGGATCAAGCGTATTCGCATTGGCACGCTGTGTTTTTCGCGCAGACCTCTCCCCGGAAATTTCGGCTCCCGCCGAAATTTCCTGCCCCTCC
>CAZHPN010000145.1:0-16134 GCA_964534375.1 uncultured bacterium
CGGCGCCGCCGGCGGCAAACCACGCTTGATAGGCGTCGATTTCGCGTCCGGCGAGGCTGAGGCACATGCAGCGCTCGCGGGCGATCAGGCCGCTCGCCCGCATCAGCGCGAACAAAACCCGCGAACATGCGGCGTTGCTCACCAACGCGAACTTCTCGCCGGTGTTCAAGCGGTCTTGCTGCGCGCGATCGAGAAAATCGACAAGGCGAACCGTGAGGCGGCGAATCGACTGGAGGAAGGCCGCGCGCGCGTCGGGCAGGTCGCCGATCTGCCGGCGCGCGTCCGCGAGTTCGGCGTCGCCCAATCTCGGCAGCGCGTACGCGAGCGTCTGGTCGAGGCGGTCGGCGACCGCGACGCCCATCAACGTGCTGATGATGTCGGGCCAGTTTTCGAGGCCGGCTTCCATTTGCCGGAGCAACGCCAATCGGCCGACGCAATCCCCCGGCCGGCCCTCGTCGGCGTCGAGCGCGGCCAGCCCCGCATCCCAGTAGGCAAAGCCGCGCAGGCCGGCGAAGTTGACCGTCTCCGCGGCGAGCGTATCGCCGAAGCGGGGGACCAGGTCGTGCGCCAGAATCGCGCGCAGGCGATCCTCGAACGGCCGGATTTTCCCGGGTTCGCCGGCGCGGGTTTTCAACTCCGGCAAGTCGTACGGCGGGCACGATTTCTTCAGCAACGTCTCGGCCGCGCGCGGCTCGGCCTGCGCCACGTCCGTCGCGAAGGCCTGCAACGCCGCGAAATCCTCTTGCGAGCCCTTGCGGTCGCGGCCGAGCGCGGCCACGTATTGCGCGTAGCGCGCGTCGAGTTCGGCTTTGCTTTCCGGCGGCATGCGCCACCAGGGGCGCAGGCAGGCTGCCGCGACGATCGCGGCGACGACAACCAGGATCGCGAGGATGCCGAGGGTCTTCTTTCCGGCGCCGGACATGATTCGCCTTCCTTGTATCGGTCGGTGGTTGTGACAGGTTATGATTCATTGTCGCGCAGCGTCGATCGCGGTTCAAGACAGAGGGCTTTTCCCGACAGAATTGTTCACGTCGCCCGGCGCGTGGTAAACTCCGCGCGAAATTCACGAAACGCCCAGTTGTTTGCGAGGGAACCCATGAGCGACAAGACCCCGCTCGCGAAGCTCGATGAAATGCTCGCCGCGGCCGCGCTCGGCGGCGGGGCGGACCGCAGCGCCAAGCGCCACGCCGCGGGCAAGCTGACCGCGCGCGAGCGCCTGGCGCGCTTGTTCGACGAGGGCAGCTTCCGCGAGATCGACAGCTTCGTGGTGCATCGCTGCCCGGATTTCGGCATGGCCGAGCAAAAGGTGCTGGGCGATTCGGTGGTCACCGGCTACGGCACGATCCACGGCCGTACGGCATTCGCCTACGCGCAGGACGCGACGGTCTTCGGCGGCAGCCTGTCGTGGGTCGCGTCGGAAAAAATCTGCAAGGCGATGGACCTCGCGCTGAAAAACGGCGCGCCGTTCGTCGGCCTGAACGACTCGGGCGGCGCGCGGGTGCAGGAGGGCGTGGTCAGCCTCGGCGGCTACGGCGAGATCTTCAAACGCAACACGCTGATGTCCGGCGTCGTGCCGCAGATCAGCGCGATCATGGGGCCCTGCGCCGGCGGGGCGGTCTACAGCCCGGCGATCACGGATTTCGTGTTCATGGTCGAGGGGACCAGCCACATGTTCATCACGGGTCCGGCGGTGATCGAGACCGTCACCGGCGAGAAAATCACGATGGAGGCGCTGGGCGGCGCGGCGGCGCACGCGGGCCGCAGCGGCGTCGCGCACTTCGCGCACCCCGACGAAGAAAGCTGCCTCGCGGCGGTGCGGCGGCTGCTGTCGTATTTCCCGAGCAACAACGCCGAAGACGCGCCGTGCTACGACAACGGCGACCCGCTCGACCGCGAAGACGCCGAACTCGACGGCTTCGTGCCGGCCAACCCCAACCAGCCCTACGATGCGCGCGAGCTGATCCGCCGCGTTGTCGACGCCGACTCGTTCATGGAAGTGCACGAGGCCTACGCGGCGAACCTCGTCGTCGGCTACGCAACGCTCGGCGGCCGCGCCGTCGGCGTGGTGGCGAACAACCCGGCGGTGAAGGCGGGCTGCCTCGACGTCGACGCCAGCATGAAGGGCGCGCGCTTCGTGCGGTGCTGCGACTGCTTCAATATCCCCATTATCACCTTTTGCGACGTGCCCGGCTTCCTGCCCGGCGTCGACCAGGAATACGGCGGCATCATCAAGCACGGCGCGAAAATGATCTACGCCTACGCCGAGGCGACCGTGCCGAAGATCACGGTCGTCGTGCGCAAAGCGTACGGCGGCGCGTATATCGTGATGGGGTCGAAGCAGTTGCGCGCGGACATCAACTACGCCTATCCGGGCGGCGAACTCGCCGTGATGGGGCCGGACGGCGCGGTCAACATCGTCTTTCGCAAGCAGATGGAAAAGGCGGCGGACCAGGCGGCCGAGCGCCAGCGGCTGACCGACGAGTACCGCGAGAAATTCGCCAACCCCTATATCGCAGCCGGCTTCGGCTATCTCGACGAAGTGATTCGCCCGCGCGCCACGCGGCGCAAACTGTATGAGGCGCTGCTGCTGCTGCGCAATAAGACCGATAATCTGCCGCCGAAGAAGCACGGGAACATCCCTTTATGAGGGACGAAGGCCCTCACAAAGGGCAAGGAAGAAGGAAAAAGGAAAAAGAAAGCGGCTCGCCGCGCCGTAACCCCAACGTTCTCGGTCGACGTACCCCTTGAACCCTTTGCGGTCGTTGCGTCTTTGCGGTGAAAAAAATGAGAAAGGATCCCCGATGCGCCCGCTCGCTGTTGTGATCATGGCCGCCGGCAAAGGCACGCGGATGAAATCCGACGCCGCCAAGGTGTTGCACGAGATTTGCGGCAAACCGCTGATTTATTTCCCCGTGCGGCTGGCCGTGCAGATGCGCGCGCATGAAATCGTCGTCGTCGTCGGCCATCAGGCCGACGCCGTGACCGCCGCGGTGCGCGCCGAGTTTCCGCGGGCGCGGCTCGAATTCGCGACGCAAAAAACGCAGGAAGGCACCGCGCACGCCGTGTTGCAGGCCAGGCCGGCGCTGGCCGGTTTCGCCGGCGACGTCCTCATTCTTTCGGGCGACGTGCCGCTGCTGCCGCTCGAGACGCTGCGGGCGATGCGCCGCCGTCACGCGCAGGCGCACGCCGCGCTGACCGCGATGGGCGCGGTGCTGGACGACGCGACGCCGTACGGCCGGTGGGTGCGCGGCGCCGACGGCCGGTTGCTGCGTGTGGTCGAGCAGAAGGACGCGAGCGAAGAAGAGAAAAAGATTCGCGAGATGAACGCCGGCGTTTATCTGGCGGACGCCGATTTCCTCTGGCGGGCGCTGGCGCGCATCGACAAAAACAACGCGCAACGCGAAATGTATTTGACCGACGCGATCGCCAAGACCAACGAACTGGCCGGCGTCGTGGCCGACTACCTCATGACGCAGCCGCAGCTCGCACTCGGCGTCAATTCGCGCGTCGATCTCGCGGAAACGGCGCGCACGATTCGCCTGGCCCTGGCCGAAGAGGCGATGAGCGGCGGCGTGACCATTGTCGACCCGCAGACGACATATCTTGACGTCGAAGCGCGGGTCGGAGCGGACACGGTCATCGAGCCCGGGGTGTCGTTGCTGGGAAAAACGCGGGTCGGCCGCGGCTGCCGCGTCGGGCAGGGTGCGCGGCTGGAAAATGTGCAGGTCGGCGACGGCGCGATCGTCGGCCCGTACGTCGTGATCAGCGACACGCGCGTCCGCGCCGGCGAAGATCTGTGGTGAATCCCCATTTTTTTTCGCCGGCCCGTCGCCAATTGCGCGCGGCGACATTAATTTCTCTACGTGTTAGTGTTCCTTGAACATGGAGTAGAGCAAATAAAAAGAGGGGGTCGAAGATGTGTGGGATCGTTGGGTACGTCGGGCCGCAAAACCCGACCGAAATTTTGCTTCACGGTCTGAAGCGTTTGGAATACCGCGGCTACGACTCCGCCGGCCTGGCCGTGCAAGAGGATGGCAAAGTGCGACTGCGCCGGAGCGTCGGCAAGCTGCAAAATCTCGAACAAATGCTGCGGGACGATCCGCTCGAAGGCCATCAAGGCATCGGCCACACGCGCTGGGCGACGCACGGCAAGCCGTCGATCATCAACGCGCATCCGCACAAGGCGGGGCCGGTCAGCCTGGTGCATAACGGCATCATCGAAAATCACAAGGAATTGGCCGCGGAACTCATCGCCCAGGGCGCGAAGATCGTCTCGGAAACCGACACCGAAATCGTCGCGCACCTGATCGAGCGCAACATCGCCGCCGGGGCGGATCTCGTCAAAGCGGTGCGGCAGGCGATCGCGCGGCTGGAGGGCACGTACGCCTTCGTCGTGCAGAGCACGACCGAACCGGGCCTGCTGGTCGCGGCGCGGCGCGGCAGCCCGCTGGTGGTCGGCTACGGGCAGGGCGAGTCGTTTATCGCCAGCGACGTGCAGGCGATGATCTCGTACACCAACCAGGTCGATTATCTCAACGACGGGGAGATCGCCGTGGTGGATGCGGCGAAGATCCGGCTGATCGACGGCGCGGGCGAAACGATCAAGCGGCCGTCGAAGCGCATCAGTTGGAACCCGATCGATGTGGAAAAGGGCGGCCACAAGCATTTCATGCACAAGGAAATCTTCGACCAGCCGCGCGCGGTGATCGATTCGATCGAAGATTGCTTCTCGCCGTCGCTGGGCGTCTCGTTCTGCACCGACCGCGCGCTGGTGGCCGACACCCTGGCGAACGTCAAGCGCGTGCAGCTCATCGCCTGCGGCACCGCGTTTCACGCCTGCCTGGTCGGCAAGACGTACATCGAGAGAATCGCCCGGCTGCCGGCCGAGGCCGAACTCGCCTCGGAGTTCCGCTATCGCGACCCGGTGCTCGACAGCGAGACGCTCGTCATCGTCGTCAGCCAATCGGGCGAAACGGCCGACACGCTCGGCGCGATGCGCGAAGCCAAGGCCCGCGGGGCCGTGACGCTGGCCATCGTCAACGTGCCGGGCTCGACGATCGCGCGCGAGGCCGACAATTCGGTCTTCACGCACGCCGGGCCGGAAATCGGCGTGGCGTCGACCAAGGCCTTCACGACGCAGCTCGTCGTGCTGTATCTGCTGGCCGTGCAGTTGGGGCAGTTGAAGGGCGTGTTGACGCTCGAGACCGCATCCGAGCGGCTGGCGGCGTTGGCGAAGGTGCCGAAGCTGATGGAGGAAATCCTGGCCGGCGAAGACGCGATTCGCCGCATCGCCCGCGATTTCCAGCACATGCACGGCTTCCTGTTCCTCGGCCGCGGCCCCAATTACCCGATCGCGCTCGAGGGCGCGCTCAAGCTGAAGGAAATCAGCTACCTGCACGCCGAGGGCTACGCCGCCGGCGAACTGAAACACGGCCCGATCGCCCTGATCGACGACCAGATGCTCGTGGTGGGTTTGATCCCCAACGACGAGATGCGCCCGAAGATGCTCTCGAACCTGCAGGAAGTGCGGGCCCGCGAGGGCAAAGTCGTCGCGATCGTCGAACGCAACGGCGGACTGCCGGCCGGCATCGCCGACGAGGTCATCGTCATCCCGGCCGCCGACCCGCTCGTGCTGCCGATGCTGATGGCGCTGCCGCTGCAGTTGCTCGCGTACCACGTGGCCAACTACATGGGCCTCGATGTGGATCAGCCGCGCAATTTGGCGAAGTCCGTCACGGTCGAGTAGCAGTGAACAGTGAGCAGTGAGCAGTGAACAGTGGTCGGCAGGCCGGGGCAGCTAAGCCTGACTGAAAAAGGGGCCGTGCGGTCGGCAGAGACCTTGGAAAATCTGGGAAACCTGGGAAATCTGGGAATACTGGGAAGCCTGGGAGTCAGGGGACTTTTGCGGGCGACCTGACCCGCAGAGACCCATGATTCCCATGATTCCCATTATTCCCACGGTTTCCAGCGCCCCGCCGCCGCGCGCTCGCGCCTTCCCGAATCCCGAATCCCGAATCCCGCCTTCTCACCGGTTGAACTTCCCCGCCATTTTGCGCAGAATCGCCCGGTCAACCAACCGTGAGGCCGCAATGCGCGATTTGGCGAAAGCGAAGTGGGTGGACCATCCGCGAAATCCCCTGATCGATCCGCAGCCGCCAAACTGGCTCGTGGCCGACCCGACCGTGCTGACGCCGGACAAGACGCCCGACGGCAAGTGGCATCAGTTCGCGAACGGCGTCGGCTACATCATGCACTTCACGAGCGACGACGGCCTCGCCTGGACGCAACTCGGCGGCAAGCTGTTCCGCGGTTTCCGCGCCTTCGTGTTCCCGGAAAACGGCGAGTTCTATTTGTTCTACGAGCTGCACGCCAAGACCTATCATCGTTCCGGCGTCGTGGTGCGCCGCTCGGCCGATCTGCAAACCTGGACCGAGCCGCAGCCGCTGCTCGAAGCCCGGAGCGGCGGCGACGGCTTCCTGCCGCGCTTCCTCGGCAATCCGTGCCTGATCAAGACGGCCGGCGGCTATCGCCTGTATTTCAGCTCGTCGTGGATTTTTCTGCGCGACTGCCTCTTCTTCGAGCCGAAGTTCATCGGCGTCGCCGAATCCGACCATTTGCTGGGCCCATATCGCCGGCAGCCGCTGCCCTTGTTCGCGCCGGACGCGAAGCATCCGTATCGCAATTTCGGCGCGGGTTCGCTGAAGGTCTACGCCGACGGCGAGGGCGGCTACTGGGGCTTCAACAATGGCATCTACCTCGACGCCGAGCGCCGCAGCCGGTCGGCGATTCTGTTGCTGCGCTCGCCCGACGGGCTGCACTTCGAACAAGTGCACGACCAGCCGATCGTCGCCCCGGAGCCGGGCTGGAAAAAGGCGCTGGTGTACGCGTTCGATCTGGTCGATTACAACGGCGAAATCCGCCTTTATTTCAACGCCCGCGACGGCTGGCTGAAGGGCCGCGAGCGGATCGGGTGCGTGGTCGCGGAATTTCCGGCGGAGCCAATATAAAGGAGCGCTGTCATGTCGATTGCCGAAACGTATCAACAAGTCATCGCCTGGAGCAAGGATGTTTCCCTGGCCGGCGCCATTTTCGAAATGCTCGATTGGGACCTACAGGTCAACCTGCCGAAGAAAGGCTTCGCGCGGCGCAGCGACCAACTGGCCTGGATTCAGGGCCAGCGCCATCGCCGGCTGACCGACAAAGAGATGGTCGCGAAGGTCTACGAGCTTGCCGACCGGATGAACGAACTGGACGCCGACGCGCAGGTGAACGTCCGCGAATGGAAACGGGCGCTCGATCGCGCGACGAAAGCGCCCGTGGAATTGGTCGAAGAGATCGCCCGCCACAACAGCCTCACGCAGGGCGTGTGGATCGAGGCGCGCAAGAACAGCGACTTCGCGAAATTTGCGCCGTATCTCGAAAAAACGGTCGATTTGCAAAAGCAGTTGGCGAGCGCGTGGGGCTTCGCGCGGCCGTACGACGGCCTGCTCGACGCCAACGAGCCGTTCGCGACCGAGGCGTCGATCCGCGCGCTGCTCGACGATTTGAAAGCGCGCCTTGTGCCGTTCCTGCACCGGATTTTCGGCGCCAAGCAGTACGACGCCTCGCCGATCGTCGGCCGCAATTTCCCCGTCGACAAGCAGCGCGAATTTGGCCTGGCGGTGATCGGCAAGCTCGGCTTCGACTTCGACGGCGGGCGGCAGGATGTGTCGGCGCATCCGTTCTGCACCGGCACGAAGGGCGACGTGCGCATCACCTCGCGCTTTTTCGCCGACGATCCGCGGCCGAGCCTGTTCGGCATGATCCACGAGGCCGGCCACGCGATGTACGAGCAGGGGCTGCCCGACGACCGTCTGGGCACGCCGTTGGGCGAATCCGTATCGCTCGGCGTGCACGAAAGCCAGAGCCGGTTCTGGGAAAACATCGTCGGCCGCAGCATCCCGATGTGGCGTTATTTTTATCCGGAAATCAAAAAGGCGTTCCCCGCCGCGCTCGGCGACGTGCCGTTGGAGACGTTCCATCGCTGCGTCAACGTCGTCGCGCCGTCGCTAATTCGCGTCGAGGCCGACGAGGCGACCTACAACCTGCACATCATCTTGCGCTTCGAGATCGAACGCGCGCTGCTCGCCGGCGAACTGCGGGTCGCCGACCTGCCGGCCGCGTGGAACGCGAAGATGAAGGAATACCTCGACATCGCCGTGCCGAACGACGCCGAGGGCGTGCTGCAGGATGTGCACTGGTCGCTCGGTTCGCTGGGCTATTTCCCGACCTATACGATCGGCACGCTGTACGGCGCGCAACTGTGGGACAAGATCCGCGCCGACATGCCCGGCCTCGAAGCGCTGATCGCCCGCGGCGAGTTTGCGCCGCTGCTGGAATGGCTGCGGCAGCACATCCACCGTTACGGCAAACGCTACGGCGGCGACGAGCTGATCGAGCGCGCGACGGGCAAGAAACCGACTGCCGAACCGTTCATGAATTATCTGCGCGAGAAATTCGGGCCGTTGTACGGCGTGTGAGAAGGTTGTTGGCTGTTTCCCGCCGTGTCACCGAAACCGCGGCATCGCTTTGCTTTCCAGCAGATCGACGACCCGCGGCAGGGTCGTCCCGACCGGGCCGTGAAGGACGAGATCGGCTTGCGGCGTCAGCGGCGTCGGCTCGAGATTGAACTCCGCCACGACGGCGCCGCCTTGCCTCGCAACCGCCGCCAATGCCGCCGCCGGCTGCACCATGCTGCTCGTGCCGATGACGAGGTAAACGTCGCAGTTCTCGACCGCCCGCGCGGCCTCGCCCAGGCGCGTCACGGGTTCGCCGAACCAGACGACGCCCGGCCGCAGCAGGCCGCCGCACCGCTGGCAATATGCCGGGAACGCGACCTGGCCGCTGTGCTGCGGATGCTCGCTGCCGCAGTGCGCGCAACGCGTCGCGAAAATGTTGCCGTGCAGTTCGATGACGTTTTTGCCGCCGGCCCGCTGGCAGAGGCGGTCGACGTTTTGCGTGACGTGCGCGAAGGCGGGCGCGAGCCGTTCCAGCCGCGCCAGGGCCGTATGCGCCGCATTCGGCGCGCAGGCCAGCGCCCGCTCGCGGCGCAGGTTGTAGAACTCCCAGACGTGCGCCGGGTCGCGTTCGAACGCCTCCGGCGTCGCGATTTCGTACGGATCGAATTTGGCCCACAGGCCATCGGCGCCGCGAAACGTCGGCACGCCGCTTTCGGCCGACAGACCCGCGCCCGACAGCGCCGCGACGCGATAGGCGTTGCGCAGCGCGGCGGCCAATTCGACGGCTGGATCGCTCATGTGCGGCTCCGGCATTCGGCGGGCGGCGTTGCGGAATTTCTCATCGGCTTCGCTCGCATTTCGGGTCAGCCGCGCGGCGCCGGCAAGGCGATCAGTTCGGCGAACCCTTCGAGGATGGCCGCCAACTCGTCGGCCGACAGCCGGCCGCAGCGCGCGCCAAAACGTTCGGTCGAAATCGTGCGCACCTGGCTCATTTTGACCCACGACGGCTTCGGCATCTTGATCGACTTGAAAGGCTGACGACCAGCACCGGCCGCTTTCCCGCCTGTTCATGACCCTCTGACGGATCGAAATCCGCGCACAAGGTCTCGCCCCTCAATATACGGGCCATGTCTCGACCTCGACAGACTCCTCGGCGAGGGATTTCTCCTCGGCCGGATCCAACTTGGCGCATTTCGTCGCCTTTTTGTCAACGACGGCGGACCGAAACGCGCGGTGTCGGGGCAGTCCCAGAATTTTGCGGGCATACGCCGGCAGCGCCACGTCGGACAAGTCCGCGTTCGGATCGAGCCAGCGGCGCCGCCGCCCGCGGAGCTTCGCCGCCGGCGAACAATCGTAGGCCTCGACCACCAGCCGGCGATGGCTCAAGTCGTGACGGACGGTCCGCCGCCGGCCGACGAGAAAGTCGGCGCCGAATTGCGCGCGAAGTTGCTCGGCCAGCCACTCCTTTTTCTGCGCGGCCGTCAGGCGGCGCGGTGCGGCGAACTCCGGCGCCGTCCACATGCCGCCGAACAGACCCTCGCGAGGGTTTTGGACGACGAGCAGCCGGCCGCGTGCGTCGCGGACGACCGCCGCAAGCAGGGCCACCGTCTTGGAGGCGGCGGCCTTCCCACGGCGTGGAAAATCACCGACGCGGTCTTCGGCGAAGGCGCGGCACGATTTGCGCAGCGGACAGCGCGGGCAGAGCGGCGTCGCGGGGCGGCAGATCAGCGCGCCCAATTCCATCAGGCCCTCGTTGAACGCGCGCGGCTTCGCCCGCGGCAACAATTCGCCCGCGAGCCGCCACAACCGGCGCCGTGTGCGCGGCGCGCGAACGTCGCCCTCGATCGCGAAGAGCCGCGACAGCACGCGCGCGACGTTGCCGTCGAGAAGCGGCGCCGGCCGATCGAACGCGAGCGAGGCGATCGCGCCGGCGGTGTAGGGGCCGATGCCCGGCAACGTTTGCAATTCGCCGACGTCGGCGGGCAGCGCGCCGCCGCGCCGCCGCGTGCAACTGCCGCGCGCGGCGGTAATAGCCCAGCCCCGACCACAACGCGAGCACATCGTCGAGCGGCGCCGCGGCCAGCGCCGCGACGTTGGGAAAGCGGGCGACGAAGCGCTCGAAATAAGGCACGACCGTCGCCACGCGGGTTTGCTGCGCCATGATTTCGCTGATCCAGACGCGATACGGCGTGCGCTCGGCGCGCCACGGCAGCGGCCGGGCGTGGCGGGCGAACCAGCGGACGACGGCATTGGCGACTGCGCGGCGGAGGGCGGGCGAGGGCGAGGCGGCGGCACTCATCCGGTCAGTCTACTCATTCCGCGCGCAGGCCGCGACCCGCGGGGATTGGATGATCCCAGGCGCGCGCGACGCGCCGGCTCGCGGACCAAGCGCGTGATTTTTTTCCACGGGCCGCGGCGGGTGGTTTGCGTTGCCGCTGGGCATAGGTTATGAACACGCCATGACCTTTTCCGGCAAGGATTCGGCATGCCCGAGAACCTGATCGTCATCATGGTCGTGGTCGTGGCCCTCGAAACCGTGATGCCGCTGGCGCCGGCGTTGTGGTGCTATTGGAAGACCGACGGCAGTTGGCGCTATTTCTTTTATGGTATGGCGACGTTCTTCATCTTTCAGGGGATTCTCCGCATCCCCGTCGTGTCGGCGGCGCAGATGCTGCTCGCCGGGTGGATTCACAAATACACGGTCGTGGAAGCGTCCTGGATGCTCATTCTCGCCGTCAGCGCGGGCTTCTTTGAAGAAGGCGGCCGGTACGTCGTTTTGCGGCACGTGCTGAAGCCGCCGCATCGCTGGGAAAACGGCGTGATGTTCGGTCTCGGCCACGGCGCGATGGAAGTGCTGCTGATCGGCGTCGGCGGCCTCGTTGGCAGCCTCATCGTTCTCAACACCCCGACCGAAAACCTGCCGGCGTCCGTCGCGGCGGTCAAAGTGCAAATCGAGACCACGCCGCTCTACATGCCCCTGGTCAGCGGCTTCGAACGCGGGCCGGCGATCATTGCCCACGTCGCGTTGACGCTGCTGGTCCTGCGGGCGCTGCGCGACCCGGCCGGGCCGAAACGCTGGCTGCTGACCGCGATCGGCGCGCACTCTCTGCTCAATTTCGTCACTGTCGGCGTCATGCGGGTCGTCAACGTTTTCGTCGCCGAGGGCCTGCTGGCGATCGTCGGCGGCTTCGCGCTTTGGTGGTTGCTGCGCGAGAGACGTTTTTCTTCGAAAAACTTGTTGACATAACCGATAACGCGTCTTATTATTCGATTAAGAAAAGCAAGCTGGCGTCTGTTGCAAGAACGAACAACTTCGATTTTCCGACCCACCCCGTTACTAACCCATCCGATACGCCAGCTTGCTTGCTATTTAACGGCCGTTGCCCTTTTTTGCGTCGCTTCCAACAAGTGAAACGAAAATATTGAAAGCGTTCAATCGCGGATTGCGGGATCGTTGCGTCGGCGTGGACTTTCCGGCGGCGCGCCTCCTATAATTGCGCGAATTGACGAGGCAACCTTGCTGCACATTCCGCGCCCGATTTTGCTGACCTTGACCGGGTTTGCCGTGTTGGCCGTTTACCTCGCGGCCATGGCCCCCGGCGTGTTCTGGCGCGACAGCATGGAGTGCTGTTTCATCGGCCACCAACTCGACATCGGGCACCCGGCCGGCTCGCCCGCGTACTCGCTGCTCGCCAAGGCGCTGAGCTTCCTGCCGCTGGGCTCGCTCGCCTGGCGGGCCAATCTGCTGTGCGTGCTCGGGGCGTGGGCGGCCGCGATTTTGATGTGGTTTGCGGTTGCACGCTGGTTGGCGTTTTTGCGGCTGGCCGAGCCGCCCGACGCCGGGCTGCTCGCCGCGGCGGCAGCGCTGGCCTTCGCGTTTTCCGAGTCGTTGTGGGCATGGTCGGCGACGGCCAAAGTCTATTCGCTGCGGGCCGCCGCGCTGGCGGGTTTGCTCTGGCTCGCGGCGGAGGCGCTCGACGGCGGGCTCGACGACCCACGCTGGGCGGCGACGATCGGCCTGCTGCTCGGCGTCGCGGCCGGAGTGCACATCGTCTTCGTGCTCTACGCGCCGGCGTTCGGCGTCGCGCTGATTTTCGGCCCGCGTTGGCGCGTGCGGTGGCGCGGCGGGGCGCTGATGCTGCTCTTTTTCTTCGTCGGCTTTTCGGTGTACGCCTATCTGCCGGCGCGGGCGCTGCACGGCCTGCCGTACGATCAGGGCAATCCGCAAACGTGGCCGGCGTTCGTCGCGCACATCACCGGCCGGCAATACGCGCACATCATTCACCGCTTCCCCTGGGCGCGCATCCTGCACCACCTGCGCCTCGCCGCCGGCTGGACGTTCCGCGAAATCAACCCGCTGCTGGCCGCCGCGGCCGTCGCCGGCGCGATCGCGGTCGCCCGCCGCTCGCCGCGCGCGTTGGCGTTGATCGTTTTGGTTGCGCTCGGCCACCTGTACCTGTACATCAAGGATTGGGCGACGGCTTTCGGCTATATCACCATTTATCAATTGACCGCGGTGCTCGGCGGTCTTGGCTTGGCCGCGCTCTGGCGGCCCGCGGCGAGACGGCTGGCGCCGTCGGCCGCGGCGCCGGCGCTGGCGCTCGTGGCGGCGGCGATGGGCGTCTGGGGCGCGGCCGGCCATGGGTCGGCCTGCTGCCGCAACGAGCACGACCTGGCGCAGCGGCACGGCGCCGGCGTGCTGGATTCGCTGCCGCTGAACGCGATTCTCGTCGGCTATTGGGACTGGACGGCGCACAATGTCTTTTTCCAACAGCTCATCGAACGACAGCGGCCCGACGTGCAATTCCTCCCGCGCGTCTGGCTGCTGTTTCCCGATGAACTCGCCCGCCGGCTGCCGGCGTGGGATTTACGCGGCTACGACCCGGCGACCCCGTTTGCCGCGCAGAAAATGCTGCTGGCGAACGATAAGGGCGGCGGCGTGTATTGGGACCTGGGCATGGAAGAGCAGCCGCTCGTCGAGCCGGCGGACCTGACGCCGCACGGCGCCGTGTTTCGGCTGGGCGCCGCGCCGTGGGATGGCCGCGAAACCGCCGACGATCGGCGGCTGTGGCGCGACGTTTTCGGACCGATTCTGGCCAGTCCGCTCGTCGCGCCGCGCGGCTACGATTGGACCGCGGCCGACGTGTACGCCCACATTCTTCAGGCGCGCGCCGAACTGCACGCGCTCGGCGGCCGCTGGGAAGCGGCCGAACGCGATGCGGCGGCGGCGATTGCGGCGGAGCCCGATTTCGCCGAGTTTCGCGCGTTTCTCGGCAAGCTCTACCTGGCCCAAAATCGGTTGCCGGAGGCGGCGGAGAAAACCGCCGAGGCGGTGCGGCTCGACCCGTATTGCGCGCACTGCTGGGCGATCGAGGCGCAGGTCGCCCGACGGCGGCAGGACCCGGCGGGCGCGATCGACGATTACCTGGCGGCGCGCCGCTTGCAGTCGCTCGAGGCTGCCGACGCGGTCGACCTCGCGGGTTTGCTCTTCGCCGGCCGGCGCATCGACGAGATGTTCCAGATCATCGCCGAGACCGAGCGCAACCCGCTGGATGCGGCCGCCCAAGGGGCATTTGACGAATTGGCCGCACGGGCCTACGCCGCGCGCGGACAGTGCCCGCAGGCGCTCGCGCGCCTGACGCGCCTGCAGGCCGCCCACCCCGAGAGCGGGACGATCGCCGCGGTGCAACAGGCCTGTGGCGCGCCGGGCGAAAATCACATAAAGTCGGCGCCCGATGAGCCACATTGAACTCAGCCTGGTTATTCCCGTTTACAACGAACGGGAGCGGATCGCCGACGGCCTGCGCCGCATCTTCGCGTACGTCGATGCCGGCGCACGCCCGACGGAAGTGGTGATCGTCGACGACGGCAGCCGCGACGGCACGGCGGACCTGGCGGCGGCCGAAATCGCCGGCCGGCGCGAGGCGCGGCTGATCCGCCTGCCGGCCAATCGCGGCAAAGGGTTCGCCGTGAAAACCGGCATGCTGGCGGCGACCGGCGCGGTGCGGCTTTTTACCGATATCGACCTTTCGGTGTCGATCGAAACGGCCGACCCGTTCTGCGAAATGTGCCGTGAAGCAGACGCGGTCATCGGGACGCGCAAGACGGCCGTCAGCCAGGTGACGGTGCGGCAGCCGCGCCGGCGCGAGATGCTGGGCGAGGTTTTTCGCCAATTCACGTTGCGGTTTTTGACGCCGGGCCTGACGGACATCACGTGCGGCTTCAAGGCGTTTCGCGCCGCCGCCGCCGAGCGGATCTTCGCCGCCAGCCGGATCGACCGCTGGAGCTTCGACGCGGAGATTCTCTTTCTGGCGTTGCGTTGGGGCTTGACGGTGCGGGAAATTCCGGTCGAATGGCGCAACAGTCCGGCGTCGAAGGTGCGGTTGTGGGTGGATTTGCCGCGCAGCGCGGTGGATTTGCTGCGCATTCGCGCGGCCTGGTTGCTAGGGAGGTATCGCGAGGCATGAAGCGGCTTGTTCTGACGGTGACCTACAACGAACGCGGCAACATCGGCGCGCTGACCGCCGCCGTGCGCGCGCTCGGCTACGACATGTTGGTGGTCGACGATCGCGGCGCCGACGACACGGCCGGTCTGGTGCGCGAGTTCGCGGCGGCCGATCCGCAGGTGCATCTGATCGCGCGCGAGGGCAAACTCGGTTACGCCTCGGCTTCGCGCGACGGCCTGCGGTGGGCGCTCGACCAAGGCTACGAACAGATCGCGCAACTCGACGCCGACGGCAGTCATCCGCCGGCCCTATTGCCGGTGATGTTTCGCGCGCTCGACGAGGCCGACCTGTCGATCGGCTCGCGGTACGTGCTCGGCGGCCAGATGCCGGGGCTGACCTGGTTTCGCCGGTTGATCTCGCGCCTCGCCGGCGATTACCTGCGCTGGATGCTGCGCCTGCCGATCGCCGATCCGACCTCCGGCTTCCGCGCCTGGCGGCCGGAGTTCCTCGCGCGCGTGCTGCCCCTGGCCGCGACCAGCGAAGGCTTCGCGTTCCTGTACGAAATGGCGTTTTACGTGGTGCGCGCGGGCGCCCGCATCCGCGAAATCCCCATGGTCTTCGAAAACCGCCGCGCCGGACAATCGAAGATGTCGCTGAAGATCGCCCGCGAGGCGTTCGCCATGGCGCGCCGCCTGCGGCGCGTTTGACGAATATCAGAGAATTCGGATTCTTTTGACAGGGTCAACAGGATCAACGGGATCGCGCAGGAAATGGGTTTCTCTTGAAAGGATCACGGGATCGAATCGCGAACCTGCCTGCGCGAAGGCCACGGCAGGCAGCCCCCGAGTCCCGAGTCCCGAGTCCCGAATCCCGTGTGCGATCTCCAAAATTGGCTTTGTTTCGTAATAACATCTTGCGGCAGCGGAAATCCAGGGACATAAACGCCCGTATACGTTCGGACCTCACGCGGAATCCCGTACCCGGAATCCCGAATCCCGAACCCGGTCCCCGGAACCCGGACCCCGGAACCCGGACCCCGGAACCCGGATCCCGGACCCCGAATCCCGAATCCCGAACCCGGTCCCCGGAACCCGGACCCCGGAACCCGGACCCCGGAACCCGGATCCCGGACCCCGAATCCCGAATCCCGAACCCGGTCCCCGGAACCCGGACCCCGGAACCCGGACCCC
>CAZHPN010000146.1:0-15875 GCA_964534375.1 uncultured bacterium
AAATCCCAAAACTTCAATCATTTGCAAGTCAACATGCCGGAGCCCTGGGCGGAATCGCCGCCGGGTTGACTTAACCTGCGATTCTCTTATATTTCCTCGTTCTCGCCGGCCGGCGAGTGGTGTGGGGGCTTGTCCCGACGCGGGCGCCGCCGCATTTTGCCAGGGGTTCGTCGGGGCGTCAGGGAACCACGAGAAGGCGATGTTCGACAATTTGCAAGGCAAATTCGCGAAGGTCTTTAAAGACCTGCGCGGACACGGCAAGCTGACCGAGGCCAATATCCAGGAGGCCCTGCGCGATGTGCGCATGAGCCTGCTGGAAGCCGACGTCAACTTCCGCGTCGTCAAGAATTTCCTCCAGCAGGTGCAGGACCGGGCGCTCGGCGCCGAGGTCATGGGCTCGCTCACGCCCGGGCAGGTGTTCGTCAAGATCGTCCACGAGGAACTGGTCAACCTCATGGGCGACAAGGCCAGCGAACTGCAGCTCGGCGGCAAACCGCCCATTCCCGTGATGTTCGTCGGCTTGCAGGGCTCCGGCAAAACGACCTCGGTCGGCAAGACCGCCGTGCTCTTGCGCAAAAAGGGCCGCCGGCCGCTGCTCGTGCCGGCCGACGTCTATCGCCCCGCCGCCATCACGCAGTTGAAGCAGCTCGCCGCGCAGGTCGGCGCGCCGGCGTTCGACACCGATCCGACGATGAACCCGGTCGACATCTGCCTGCGCGCGTATCATTACGCGGAGACCAACGCGCTCGACATCCTGCTGATCGACACCGCCGGCCGTTTGCAGATCGACGAGCCGATGATGGAAGAGCTCGCGCGCATCAAGAGCGCGCTGAGTCCCGCCGAAATCCTGTTCGTCGCCGACGCCATGACCGGCCAGGACGCGGTGAATGTGGCGCAGTCGTTCAACGATCGCCTCGGCATCACCGGCGTCGTCCTGACCAAGATGGACGGCGACGCCCGCGGCGGCGCCGCGCTTTCGATCAAGACCGTCACCGGCAAGCCGATCAAGCTGGTCGGCGTCGGCGAAAAGATGGACGCGCTGGAAGTCTTCCACCCCGACCGCATGGCCGGCCGCATTCTCGACATGGGCGACATTCTGACGCTGGTCGAACGCGCCGAATCGGCCATGACGGAAGAAGAGGCGAAGAAGCTCGAAGACAAGCTGCGGAAGAACCAGTTCACGCTCGAGGATTTCCGCGATCAATTGCAGCAGGTGTCGAAGATGGGCAGCCTGGATTCGCTGCTCTCGATGCTGCCGGGCATGGGCCAGATGAAGGCCCTCAAGGGGATGGACCTCAACCAGGGCGAACTCGGCAAGACGATCGCGATCATCAATTCGATGACGCCCGGCGAGCGGCGCAATCACCAGGTGCTCAACGGCAGCCGGCGCGCGCGGGTCGCCAAGGGCTCCGGTTCGTCCATTCAAGATGTGAACAGCCTGCTCAAACGTTACGTGCAGGCGCGCAAGATGATCGAGTCGATGGCCCGCGGCGGCAAGATGTTCGGCATGCAGATGCCCAATGCAGGCGGCGCGGGGAAACACGCGAAACACGGAAAACAGGGCAAAAAAGGGAAAAAGGGCAAAGGTCCGGCGATGAAATTTCCCTTTCGCTGAGCGCGAAGGGCGTCGGGGCGCACCATAACTTCTATTTGAGAGGATTGACGGACGATGTCGCTGAAAATGAGATTGAGTCGGTTCGGGGCGAAACAAAAGCCATTCTACCGCATCGTCGTGGCGAACTCGGAATCGCCGCGCGACGGCCGCTTCATTGACCAGGTCGGGCATTACGACCCGAAACTGGTCGCGAACAAGGTGACCCTCGACGAAGAAAAGATCGTCAAGTGGCTGGCCCGCGGCGCGCAGCCCACGGACACCGTGCGCAGTTTCCTGAAGGAAAAAGGCCTGCTGAAGAAGAAGGTCTAGTCCGGGCGAGACGCCGGACTTTGCCGTAAGAGCGCCCTTCCGGGTGCGATCCGTGTCCGATGCAAGAGCGCCTTTCCAGGCGCGATTCCAAGAAATGGCGCCCAGCAGGGTGCTCTTACAGGCGAGGAGGCTGGTGAGCAATGAAAGCTTTGGTCGAATACATCGCCCGGGCGCTGGTGGACAACCCGGACCAGGTGCGCGTCAACCAAACCGAGGACGACGCCGTGTCGGTCATCCAACTCAGCGTCGCGCGCGAAGACCTGGGCAAGGTGATCGGTAAGAACGGCCGCACGGCGCGCGCGATGCGCACGCTGCTCTCCGCGGCCTCGCTGAAATCGCCCAAACGCGTCGCACTGGACATCGTCGAGTGAAGGCGAGGCTGAGAGGTCATTGCGGATTGCGGATTGCGGATTGCGGATTTTCGGACCTCACACAGAGACACAGACTGGAAACCTCTTCCTTTGGGAGAGGTCGCGGCGCATTGCGCCGCGGATGAGGGCTTGGCCTCACGCGGAGATCCGGAGGGCGCGGAGGTTTGATTCGCCCGAATCCCGAATCCCGAACCCCGTTCGCCGTTACGCCTGATATCAAGGGGCAACCGTCTTGCTAATCTCGCTCGGTAAAATCGTCAAACCGCAAGGCCTGAAAGGCGAATTCCGCGTCTTTCCGCACGGCGGCCAATCCGAAAATCTCGCCGCTCTGGAACGTGTCACGATCGCCGAACCGAACGGCAAACAATGGGAAACGGCGATCCGTTCGTGCCGCGTCAAGGGCAGCCTGTATATCTTGTCGGTGCTCGGCGTCGACGTCATCGAACAGGCGGAGCGGCTGGTGGGCGGCGAAATCCTCGCCCGCGAGGAAGACCTCGAGCCGCTCGCCGAGGGCGAATTCTATTGGTACGAAGCCGTCGGCATGGAAGTCTACGCCGACGACGGCCGCCTTCTCGGCCGGGTGGCGTCGCTGCTCGCGACCGGCGCCAACGACGTGCTGCAGGTGCAGGACGGCGACCGCGAAATTCTTCTGCCGAATATCCCCGACGTGATTCTCCACGTCGACCGCGAACAAAAGCGGATCACCGTGCGGCTGCTGCCCGGATTGATCTGAGTACGGGCGAACCTCGCCCCTTTCCCCGCGCTTCCGCCCGCTGTTCGCCCCCGCAAAATAAAAGCCGCCTGCTTCCGGGGCTGGGCCCTCCGAAGCAGGCGGCGAAGCTACGCGTGGTTATCTAGCTTAGAACCCGTGGCACGTGCCCCCGTAGCAGTACTCGAAGCCCGTGCACACGATGCACGCCTTGCCGCCCGTGCCGCAATCGCCGCGAGCGGTGCCGGCCTGGCAGACGCCCGAGGCGTCGCAGCAGCCGGTCGGACAGCTCGTGGAATTGCACACGCAATTGCCGCCGACGCAGGTGTTTCCCGCCCGGCAGGTCACGCAGGCCGCGCCGTCCGTGCCGCACATGGCATTCGTGAGGCCCGGTTCGCACGTCGTGCCGCTGCAGCAACCGGTGGAGCAGTCCGCCGCCGAGCAGTAGGCCACGCAACTCTGATTGGTGCATTCATTGTCGGCGGCGCACGCCACGCAGGCGCGGCCGTCGGCGCCGCAATCCGCGTTGGTGGTGCCGGCGTGGCAGTTGTTGCTCCCATCGCAGCAGCCCGAGCAAGTGACGGCATTGCAGACGCAGGAGCCGCTCACGCAATCCTGTCCGGTCGCGCAGGCGAAGCAGGCCACGCCGTTCGCGCCGCAGGTGCTGGGCGACTCGGTGCGGCAGACGCCGGAGGCGTCGCAGCAGCCGTTCGGGCAACTCGTCGCGTTGCACAGGCACGTGCCGCTGACGCACGCTTGTCCGGCGGGGCACGAAATGCAGGCCGCGCCGTCGGAGCCGCACTCGTCGTTCGTGTTGCCGCTCACGCACGACAAGCCGTTGCAGCAGCCGCTCGGGCAGCTTTCCGAATTGCACACGCACTGGCCGTTGTCGCAAATGTTGCCGGCGTAGCACGAGGTGCAGGCCTCGCCGTTCGAGCCGCAGTTGGCGTTCGCGGTGCCGGGCAGGCAACTCAACCCGCTGCAGCAACCGGTCGTGCAAATCGTCGGGTCGCAGGCCGCGACGCACTCTTGACTCTTGCACTCGTTGCCGCTGCTGCACGTGGCGCACAGCGCGCCGCTCTTGCCGCAATCGGTGTTGGATGTGCCGGCTTGGCAATTGCCGCTCGCGTCGCAGCAGCCCGTCGGGCAGCTCGTCGCATCGCACACGCACGCGCCGTTCACGCACTCCTGCCCGGTCGCACACGTCGCGCAGAGCCCGCCGGTCGTGCCGCAGTTGGCGCTCGTGTTGCCCGTCTCGCAGGTCGTGCCGTTGCAGCACCCGGTCGCGCAATCCGCTGGGCCGCAGAACACGACGCAACTCTGGCCGGAGCATTCCTCGGTGGCGCCGCACGCGACGCAGGCCGCGCCGCCGGCGCCGCACGCGCCGTTGGCCGTGCCGAGCTGGCAGTTGGAGGTCACGTCGCAGCAGCCCGTCGAACAACTGTTCGCGTCGCAGACGCACAGGCCCGCCACGCACTCCTGGCCGTTGTTGCAGGCGACGCAGGCCGCGCCGCCCGTGCCGCACACGGTGTTGGCGGCGCCGCCCTGGCAGTTGCCGGACGCGTCGCAGCAGCCGCTCGCGCAGCTATTCGCATCGCATTGGCACAGACCGCCGGTTGCGCCGGCGACGCATTCTTGTCCGCCGGGGCACGCCACGCAGGCCGCGCCGTTGGCGCCGCAAACCCCGGTCGCCGTGCCGGTCTGGCAATTGCCGGACGCGTCGCAGCAGCCGTCGGGGCAACTGGTTCCGTTGCACAAGCACTGGCCGTCGACGCAGTCGTTGCCCGTGGCGCACGTGTTGCACGTTGCGCCGTTGGCGCCGCACTGCTCGTTGGTGTCGCCGGTTTCGCAGGTCGCGCCGTTGCAGCACCCGTTGCAGTCGGTCGAATCGCAGTAGGCGACGCAGGCCTGACCCGTGCATTGCGTGCCGACGCCGCACGCGATGCAAGACGCGCCGTCCGTGCCGCAGACCGCATTGGTCGTGCCGCCCTGGCAGACGCCGTTCGCATCGCAGCAGCCGGTCGGGCAACTCGTCGAATCGCAAACGCACACGCCGCCGCCGGCGGCGGCGACGCATTCTTGTCCGGTGGGGCAGGCCGCGCAGGCCGCGCCGCTCGCGCCGCAGAGCGCGCTCGAGGTTCCGGGCTCGCAAGTCGTCCCGCTGCAGCACCCGGTATTGCAGTCCCCGGCCGCGCAGAATCCCGTGCAAACCTGACCCGTGCATTGGTTGCCGGGGGCGCAGGTGACGCACAGGGCGCCGCCCGTGCCGCAGTCCAAATTCGCCGTGCCGGCCTGGCAGTTGCCCGTCGCATCGCAGCAGCCGCTGCCGCAACTGGCCGCGTCGCACGTGCACGCGCCGCTCGCGCATTCTTGTCCCGTAGCGCACGTGGCGCACGCCGCGCCGCCTGTGCCGCAATCCGCACTGGTGTCGCCAAGCTGGCAGACGCCGCTGGCGTCGCAGCAGCCGTTCGGACAACTCGTGGCGTCGCAGACGCACGCGTTGCTCGCGCATTCCTGCCCGGAGGGGCACGCGACGCAGGCGTCGCCGTCCGTGCCGCACACTTCGTTGTTTGTGCCCGGCTGGCAGACGCCGGAGGCGTCGCAGCAGCCGGTGGGGCAGGTGGTCGCGCTGCACGGGGCCGTGTCGTCGTTGTCGTTGTCGTTGTCGTTGTCGTCGTCGTCGGACGACGAATCGTCGTCGTTGTCGTCATCGTCGTCCGGCGACACGTCGTCGTCCGGCGTCACGCATTCCTGGGATTCGCAGACCTGCCCCTGCTTGGAGCAATCGAGGCACGCTGCGCCGCCCCGGCCGCACTCGATGTTCGCGTTGCCGGGCAGGCAGTGGCCGACCGCGCAGCAGCCGGCCGGGCAGTTATCGGGACCGCACGCAACGTCGTCGTCGGTCGGCGACTCGTCATCGTCGGGCGACGCATCGTCGTCGGGCGACATATCGTCGTCCGGCGAGCTGTCGTCGTCGGGCGACATATCGTCATCGGGCGAACTGTCGTCATCGGGCGACGTGTCGTCATCCGGCGAGCTGTCGTCGTCGATGGCATGATGGTGAGTGCTGCCGCTGCTGCCGCTGCTGCCGCAAGCCGCCAATCCGCCGGCGAGCAAACTCAGCAGAAGCACGAATACGAAGCGTGATAAGGTCCTTCCCGACATTCTTTTCTCCTTCGTGGCCATCAACCGGCCGGCTGGCGTTCCAGGTTATTTTCTGCTGCCTGATCCAGATTCGTTATTTTTCACCTTACCCGGCGATCCGCCCGTTGCGCATCCGGGTATTCCTGATTTTCAGTGTCAAAAAACCTCAAGCAGCGCCGTCCGACGCCCCCGCAACCCGAGATTGATCGGGTGCGAAGCGGCGGAGATTCGCTATTGTTCAAGACGCCTCCCACAGGTGTCAGTTACTACATATCAAATCCCGCGGCGCCGCACAAGGCGCAAATAAAGAGTCGGGCCAGCGTCAGGAAAGTGGGCGTTCGTGAATACTGGAGGGAATTGGGGCTCGCGTGGAATACGTAGTGCAACAGGCCTTCGTTACGCCCTCGCCACGAAGTTGGAGAGGGGGTTGGGGGTGAGGACGAATTCATCGACAGTCTCTACGCGAGGCATGCGACCTGTAGAGAATTTCGGGCGGCGCCGCCGATTCTTCATTCGCCATTCGCCATTCTACGTCGGCCGGCCCCGCGCCGAGCGAGCGGTTTGTTTGACCGTGCGGCCCGGCTTTGGTAAAAACGTCGTACGCGGTGCGGCAGCCGTTGATGCCGTCTGCCGTCAAAAGAAAAGGATGCCTCGCCGTGAAGCGCGTTCGTTGGTTTCTGTTCCGTTTGCCCACGATTATCTTGCTGGTCTGCGCGGTCGCCTGCAGCGGCGGCAAAAACACGACGATCAACTACTACATCACGGACGATGACGGCTCGCCAGGCGACGATGACGGCTCGCCGGGCGACGACGACGGCTCGCCCGCCGACGACGACGGCTCGCCCGCCGACGACGATCAGTCGCCGGGCGATGACGACGACGACGCCTCTGCGCCGCTGCATTGCAGCGCCGACGGAACCGTCTGCACCGACCCCTTCACCGGTCTGATGTGGCAGAACGGCGCGTCGGTCGGCGCCAACTATCTGGATTGGACGGCGGCGCAGAATTACTGCGCGGCCCTGACGTGGGGCGGCTACGGCGGCTGGCGCCTGCCGGGTCTCGATGAGTTGCGCAGCCTCATCCGGGGTTGCCCCGCCACGCAAACAGGCGGTTCCTGCGGGGTGACCGACGAGTGTTTGAGCTGGTCGGGTTGTGCGAATGAGACCTGCGGCGGGTGTCCTTACTTGGGCGGCCCCGGGACGGGCGGCGCCTACTGGCCGCCGGGAATGTCCGGCGCCGTCGGCGTTGTCTATTGGTCGTCCTCAACGGTTGCCGACATCGGCAAGTACGTGTGGGAGGTCGGCTTCAACCTCGGCAATTTAAGCTACAACGCCCCCGGCTACGGCTTCTCCACCCGCTGCGTGCGTGGGTCGCCGGACGACGACGACGACGACGCTTCGCCGGATGATGACGACGACGACGACACGTTCGCCTGCGACGTCGTTCATCCCGATTCGACCGTCGGCCTGCTCTCCTGCCTGCCCGGCGCCGCCAACGGCTACACGCTGTTCGCGCCGTTCCTCGCGGAAACGACCTATCTCATCGACATGGTCGGGCGCGTCGTCCATACCTGGCCGAGCCAATACCTGCCCGGCGACGCCGTCTACCTGACGGAAACCGGCCAACTCTTGCGCACCGGCAACGTGCTCAACGACAACTTTCCCGGCGGCGGGCAAGGCGGCATCGTGATGCTGCAGAATTGGGGCGGCGACGTAGCGTGGAGCTACGTTTTGTCCACCAGCGAGGTCTGCGCGCACCATGACGTGCGGATGCTGCCCAACGGCGACGTCTTGCTGATCGTGTGGGAGAAGATACCGGGGGCGGAGGCCGTGGCGGCGGGCCGCAATCCGAGCACCCTGCCCGCCGTCGGCTTGTGGGCCGATTACTATGTCGAGATCGCGCCGGTCGGGACGAACGACGCCGAAATCGTCTGGCTGTGGCGCGCCTGGGACCACCTCATTCAAGACTACGACCCGACGCAGGCGAACTACGGCGTCGTCGCGGACCACCCGGAGTTGATCGACGTCAATTACGACGTGGTGTCGGGAACGGACTGGATGCACACCAACAGCATCGACTACAACCCCGATTTCGATCAAATTCTCGTCAGCGTCCACGAGTTCAGCGAAGTGTGGGTGATCGACCACAGCACGACGACGGCCGAAGCCGCGTCCCATAGCGGCGGCGCGTACGGCCGCGGCGGCGACTTGCTCTACCGCTGGGGCAATCCAACCACCTACCGTCAGACGTCACCCGCGCAGGATTTCTACGAGCAGCACAACGCCCGCTGGGTCGCCGACGGCTTGCCGGGCGCCGGCCATATCACCGTCTTCAACAACGGCCTCGGCCGCCCGGCCGGCCAATATTCGTCGGCGGACGAATTCGCCCCGGCGGTGAATCCCGACGGCAGCTATCCGGCCGCCGATCCGGCGTACGCGCCGGCGAACCTGTTCTGGACTTTCGCCGCCACGCCCATGAACCGCATCTATTCGGCGGCCAAAGGCAGCGCCCAGCGCCTGGCCAACGGCAACACCTTGATCTGCGTCGGCGACGCCGGCGCGATCATGGAAGTCACCCCGGCGGGGGCCGTCGTCTGGCAGTTTGTCAGCCCGGTCACCGAGGCCGGCGTCATCCCGCAGGGCACGCAAGTCCCCCTCGCCTTCGAAGGCCTGGCCAACATGACCTTCAGCGCTCACCGTTATGCGCCCGACTACCCCGGCCTCGCCGGCCAGGATTTGACGCCCGGCCCGTGTTTGGTCGAGCCCTGCGAGTGAACGGGACGCCAACCGCGAATGAACGAGGATGGGATGTATCGCGTTCAGCAATTGTTCAAGCAATTGAGCAGCGCCTGGGTTTGCGCGCTGGTCGGCGGACTCGAACACGGGTTGTCCGCGACGCACGTGGCGTTGCAATTCCAGAGCGTCGCGTTCTCGGACGCACACACGGCCTCCAGGTCCATCAGCGGGATCCAGTACGCGGTGGCCCCGGTGTTCGAGTAATTGCTGATGATGCCGCAGTAATAATAGTGGTACGCGGTTTCCTGGCAGCCCGAACCGCCCGGGTCGCCCGGCCAGATGCAGTTGTTGAAGCAAGTTGACGAACAATTGGATTCGGTGGCGCATTTGGCGCAGCAGGCCCAGAACGGCGACAACGAGGGGCTGCCGAGAAAGTGCTCGGAATCGACGCACCAGGCGGCCAAATCGGCCTGGTCCGCCTTGCTTCCGCTGTTTTCTTGCAGCGGCTCCCCGCACGCGGTGGCGAGCCAGCCGGCGAGAGTGGCGCAACTAGCTGCGGTGTCGTCGTTGTCGTCGTCGTCGCCGGATGGATGACCCGCCGAATCGTCGTCATCGTCGCCGTTGTTGAGGCTGTCGTTGCAAGCGAAGACGACGAAGGTCTGGAGCAGCGCCGCCGCCACGCCGAGGAACACCATCCGCCTTTTTCCCATTGTCAGCCCTCCTCCGTGCGCGTTGGTTGCGCTGCTTGGATATCAGACTTCCGCCTGGCGGTCAAGCCGGCGGCGGCGCGCCCGCGAAATTCCGCGCTTGACAATCACCGCCGCGGCGGCGCGCCCGCGAAATTCCGCGCTTGACAATCACCGCCGCGGCGGGCACGATAAGTGTCAAGCAAACGGCCTACGCCATAGATTCGCCACCCAGTTGCAGCCGTAAACGTGAAATGCGCTCCGTTCGCGCGCGCGAAAAGCAGGCGCGCGCGGAAGAGCCGAGTCACCGCCGCTCGGAAACCGCGCCGCGGTTTCCGGCAGGCGCCGCAACGGGAGGCGTCTCATGTCGGAACGGATCAGGCAGAAGGGCGAGCCATCGCCGGAAAAGGTGGACCTGTCGCGCCGCAAAGCCCTAAAACAGATATTCACGTTCGGCGCCGGGGCGCTGGCCATGGTCGGCGGGGTCGTCCTCGCCGGCGGCTGCGCCGACAAGGAGTCTACGCCGGCGGCCATGGCCGGCTATTATTCCGACTACGATAATTATGCGAATTACTCCAATTACCACAATTCCGGCGGCCACTCGAACGGCGGCTACGGCAACGGCGGCGGCTACGGCAACGGCGGCTATGGCGACGGCTATGGCGACTATTGCGACGGCTACACCGACGGCTATTGTTGTTACGACAACTACAGCAACAGCTACGGCTGTTACGGCAACTACGGCGACGGCTACGGCGACGGCTACGGCGACGGCTCCGCCGACGACACGGCACGACGCCGCCGGCCGCGATAGGGGGGGCCATGAGATCGACCGTCGCGCCGGCCCCGGCGGCCCAGAAAGCGGGCTTGGTTTCGCCTGACTCCAGCGCGGTGGGGATGGCGGGAAACGCGAAATCTTCCGTTCCTCGGCTCGGGAGGCCGCGCGGCAGGCGGCGGATGGCGGCGTGGCTCGCGCTGCTGTTGGGCGCTCTGGCGTTGCTGTCGCCGTTGGTGAAGCCCGGCCTCGCGTCGGCCGACGGTTACGCCGGTATTGATTTCGGCACGCTTTATCCGATCGGCCGGGGCGAGGTGACCTATTATCCGTTCGCCGGCCTGGATGTGGTCGTTTGCCCGGGCGTCGGCAACCAACGGGTGCTGGTCCTCGGCGCCATGTGGGGCAGCGGCGTTCTCGCGGAAAAAGCGAAGTTCCGCGATCCGAACACGCAGAATATTTACCTGAAAAAGATCCACGGCCCGCTGCAAGAAGGACTGTTCGAGACCGGCTATGGCTATTTTTACCATTTTAGCCAGACTAGTCGCGGCTACGTTTACGGTTTTTACCTGGGCGGGGGCGCCCGTGTCATGTACGAATACGCCGAAGCGACGGTTCCTCAGCAGCGCGGCGAGCGCCGCTTGAACCTTTCCGGCTTCGGCTTCGCGTTCGAACCCGGCCTGGGCTATCAGACGGAAGCAGGCTTCAATGTCCACCTGAGTTACTTGTTTTTCCCGACCGGCGCGAACACCGACGGGGCGATCACTTTGACCATCGGCGGCCTGTGGGGATTCTGAGCGGCGGGAATGTTTGCCGGAAAAATCACGCGGTCCGTTTGCCGATGGCTGCTCGCCGCGTTGGCGTGCGGGCTGGCCGCCTGCGCCGGGCGCGCGGCGGTCGCCCCGAGCCCCGAGGCCGCCCCGTCGCCCGCGCCGGCATTCGAAAAGCCGCCGGCCACCCCCGCGGACCGCACGGAGCCGACGTTCTGGCTGAACCAGGGCGCGCAAACCGCCGCGACCGAGGACATGCGGCGCCTGGCCGGCGAGCTGGTGCCGCCGGGCCCGCGCGACGTGAACGGCCTCAAGTCAATCTACACCTGGATGAAGACGCATCTGCACGCGACGGCCGCCGGCGGCGCGAACATCGGGGCCGTCACCGCCGCCGACATCTACCATTCCCGCCAGGCGACCGGCTGCCATGATTGGGGCCTGCTGTTCGCCTCGTTGGCGCGCGAGGCCGGCTACCCGGTCCGGATGCTCGACACGTTTTCGGTGGACTGGCTGCGGCGCGGCGGCACGTCGCGCGTCGGGCACGTGTTCTTGGAAATCTACCTCGATCCCGTTGGCTGGAAGCTTATCGATTCGACGCACGGTCTGTTCTTCCCCGCCTACCCCGGCGAGGCCGAATTCGTCACCGACGGCAAGATCGTATATTACGTGTGGCGCCGCGGCCTCGATTCGTGGGACATGGGGATCACCTCCAAGACGGCGTTAGACGCGCGCATGGATCACATGGCCAGGATGAATTCCTTCCCGCCGCCCGCCGAATTGGACCAGCGGTGGTTTCACGCCCGCGAACCGCTGGCCCCCGGCTTACGCCGGCGCGTCCCGGCCGCCGCGGCCGCCGCCGCGCCGTCCCCGGCCGCGAGGCCCTGACCCGCAGGGGCCGCGCGCGCCAGACTGCGGCGGATCGAGGCACGTCTCAAAAAACAGGCGCAGTCCGTCGCACCAGTGCGTCTTGGCGAAAACGTCGCCGGATGAAAGATAGGCGTCGTTCGGACAGCCGCCGTGGCAGTAATCCCACCAGCGGCATTCGGCGCAATCGTGGCGCCGCAGGTAGTCCCCGCGCTGCCGCAGGCGCTGCTTGCCGGCCGACGCGAGCACGTGCGCGCTGTCGTCGCTGAACAAGTTGCCGCAGCGGAAGGCGTTCGAGTCGGTGAACCGGCCGCAGTTGTAAATCTCGCCGCTCGGCGCGACACCCACGTGCGTGTCCGCGCACCGCCCAGCGACGTCGCAGCACAAACTTTTGGGCGGGCCGCCGCCGCCCACGTACTGCCGCAACGGCTCGAATTGCCCGCGCCCGCCGTCCGCCGCCGTCAGACCGTGAAGCTCCACCAGGAACCGGCCGTATTCCTCGGGCGTGATGTGCAGCGGCCCCGGCTCCTTGGCGCGCCCTTCCGAATAGAGCGGATTGATCCGAATCGACGGCCGGTCGGGCAAGTTGCGATAAAAATAATAGATCTTTTCCGCCTGAGCCAAATGGCCGCGATGCAGCACGAGAATGACGCCGTAGCGAATCTTCCGCCGCTGCACAAAACGCAGGCCGTCCAACCAGCGGTCGTCATAGGACTCGCCGTTTCGCAGCAGCCGCACGCCGGGCGTCAGATCGTGCGAAGTGCCGATCGGCCGCCCGTGCAGCAGCTTCTCCAGCGCCGCCGCGAGCCGGTCGTCGAGCAGCGTCAGGTTGCTCTGGATCAGGTGCCCCACGCGCGAGCGGAGCGGGCCGAAAACCCGCGCCTCGAGGTCCGGCAGCATTTCGTAAAATTCGGGCCCCAACAGCAGCGGCTCGCCGCCGTGCCACGTGAAATCGACCGTGTCCTGCGGCGTCTCTTCCAGATAGCGCCGGAAAAACCGGAACAGCGCTTCGATGGTTTCCGGCGACATGCGGCATGTTTGCTTGCCGGCGGTGAACGCCGAACAATAGCGGCAAGCGCCGTTGCACTCGTCAGTCGGCTTGACGATGACCTGCATCTTTGGCTCCGGCCTGCGCGCCGGTCCGGCGGCAGACCTCCGCGTCGAATTCGCGCATCTCCTCGCAAAACGGCGCGCCGCTCGCGCCGCCGAATTGGAAATACCCCTCGCAACAAAGAAACGCCGCGCAGACCGTGCACGGATGCCGCGCGCGAAACAAGCCGTTGACGAAGTCGCGCGGCTCGCGGTCCGGCCCGGCCGGCGCCGCAACGCAGCGCCGCCCGTGCGTCAACTGCCCGCCGTCGTTCACGTAGCACGCCGCGTCGGGGCTCTCGTGATAGATCGTCCACAGCGTCGCGCGCCGCCGCACGCCGTCCTGCTCCTTGATCGTCGCAAACGGCTCGATCCGCCCCGCGAGTTCGTCGTTGTACAGCTCGTAGAAATACGCCTCGCGAAAACCCTCCGCGTCGAAAGCCGCCGGATCCAGGCAATAGACGACCGCCCGCACGCCGAGCGACGCCAGCAACTTCAGGTGCGTCGCGTCCGCCCGAGTCGGGTCGACGAACAAAAGCTGCAGGCCCGTGTCTTTAATCAGGCGCAGCTGGTCCAGATAAGAATCGATCATCCCCGCGGCGTACCGAGCCGTCAGCCGGCGAAACCGCGGCGCCGTCCGCAACGCTTCCAGCGGCCCCGCCGCCGTCTCGAATTCCAGCCCGCAAACCGCCCGCGGAAACTCGACCGGCGCCTGCGCGAATTGCTTGAGGCTCGGGAACCGCACGTTCAATTCCAGCCCGGGTTCCTGCGCGAACCGGGCTAGGCCGGCAGCGGGGATGGACAGCGTTTTCATGCGCGGCGCCTCGCGCGGGCGATCGCGAAGGCCGTGCAGCCGCCGTGGCACTGGCCGCGCTTGTACTGGCGGCAACGGCCGCATTTTTCGTAGATTACCGCGGGTTCGCCGGCGAGTTCGTCGGCAATGCGCTTCTGAAAATGAGCGGTGATTTCGGGCAGCGAGCGGAATTGAAAAATGTCCGGCGCGGTGAACGCGGACAGCGGAAAACAGGGCCAGAGGTCCATGTTCGGGCCGATATCAATGATGACGTTGCAGACGAATTTCAATTGCGCGCGGCGGCGGTGCAGCGCGCCGAGCTGCTCGTCGGAAAACGCGCACAGCGGAAAACCGCAATCGAGGTCGATCCGCACGTCCTGCTCGTCGGCGGCGCGGGCGAACTCCGTCAGCCGGCGGCCGATTTCCTCATAGTCGCGCGGGTCGAGGTGCGCGTTGCGCCGGCCGACGATCGGCTGCGCGAGGCCGACGCGGATTGACTTCGCCAGGCGCCGCCGCTCGATCACGTCGAGCAGGAACGTCATCGAGAAATCGCGGCGGTAGATGTTGAAGCCGGGCATGCAAAATTCGCCGTAGGCCGCGAGAAAATCGTCGAGGCGCACCGCCTCCGCCGCGTCCCCGACCGACGGCTCGTTGATATTGACGACGAACAGGAAGTTCTTGACGGCGCCGCGGTTGGCCGCGCGGAACAGCTCCGTCAGGTTCGCGCACTTGTCCGGCGCCATGCTGCCGTTGGTGAACGCCCGCACCTGAAAACGCCGCAACAGCAGGTATTTGACAATCAGCGGAAAATCCGGGTGCAGCGTCGGTTCGCCGCCGAGCAGGGAAAACCGCTTGTGGCGCGACCGCGCGAAGAAGTCCGCCAGGTAGATGATGTTGTCCAGGCTCATGAAATGCTCGGCGCCGTCCGTCAGTTTCTCGCGGGCGAAGCAATACGGACAGGCGCGCGTGCATTTGTCGGTGAGCAGAACGTTGGGCATCGTGTTCCTGCGGTCGGGAGCTGCGCGAAATGAACCCGGCCCGAACGTGGTCGAAAGTTCCGGATCGACGATTGTTAATTTTATCTCTACGTCGCCGGTTCTTTCTTGTCAAGCGAAAACTCGCGGCGGAGTTTCGCCCGAAGCGTTCGGCGGCCGTCCCGCCCCATGATCTTCCGCCACAGGAAGGCGCTAAGAACCGCCCCATTACGCGAATGACCGCGAATCACTGGGGAGAAACGGCAAACAACCGCAAATCGCCGCGGGCGCGATTTTTTCGCGTGCATTCGCCGCTTGCCCGACGAAGCCATGCGAAGTCGGGTGCATTCGCGTGAATTAGCGGCTCATATTGGCGTTATCAGAGGCCGGCGAAGCGCCGCCGGCGTCTCGCCGGCCCCGGCCGTGCCGGCCATTGCCTGGCATTATCATTGCGGCAGCCCCACGCGCCTGCCCTCGGCCCGGGGTCAAAAACCCCGGGCTAAGAGCATGCTGTCCCATGGGGACGCAGTGAAAACACCCCGGGTTTCACCCCGGGGCGCGAAAACATGGGGTGTCGATTGCGCTCCACGACGACAAGGCGCCGCCTCTTTAACCCGAAGTTCCCCGTCGATTTCGCGCTAGAGATTTCATAAAGAACTGTAGGAACGAGGAGTTGTCACCGTTCGTGCGGCGGCAAATGTAGCCAGAATAATATGGGACTAGCGCTTGACATGAAATTGAATATATTGAAGTTAGCGGTTATGAAAACAAAAATCACGGCGTGTCATGTAGCCAGAGTGTCCCGCCGCCAGAACGGCAAGCTCTACACCTCGGTGTTGCTTCGACGCACCTATCGCGAGGGCGGCAAAGTCAAGCACCAAACCCTGGGCTCGCTCACCGGCCTGCCCGAGACGGCGATCGAAGCCTTGCGCCGGTCGCTCAATGGCGAGGAGCTGATCCCGGCGGATGAGGCCTTCGGCATTGAGCGTTCGACGCCGCACGGCCACGTGCGGGCGGTGCTGGGCACGATCAAACGCCTGGGGC
>CAZHPN010000147.1:0-15773 GCA_964534375.1 uncultured bacterium
GACCCCGGACCCCGGACCCCGGACCCCGGACCCCGGCTCTGTGTCCGCTGTGTTTAGATCGGAAATATCATGTCCATGACTGCCGTTGAACGACGCGCCTTCTGGCAAGCGTATCGCGCCGACGCCGCGGATGAAACGTTCGCGCATCAGGTCGCGACGGTGCGCTCCGCGCACGAAGGTCTGCGCGAGGCGCACGCGCGGGCGCTGCCGGCGATCGCGCATTTCGCGGACAAAAGCCGGGCGGCCGGCCGCGCGTGGGACCAAGTCGCGCCGCAGGTGAAAGACGAGCTGCTCGACCGGATCCACGCTGAGTTGCGGAGCTTGCAGCAGCCGCGGTCCGCGCTGGCGACGTTCGGTTCGAACGCGGGGCGGCTGGCGGTCGCGCGCATCAACCGCGCCGGCGCGGAGTTGGCGGCGAAGACGGGCGCGGCCCCGGCCGCGTTCCAGCCGCGCGCGACGATGGTCGCCGACTTCGACGCGGATTTTCAGCGCCTCGCGGAATACGTGTGGGGCGCCGCCCGGCTGCGGCTCGCGGAACTGTTGCGCGACGCCGTGGCCGAGGGCGATGCGTCCGGCCTGGCTGACGGCCTGCGGCAGGTTCTCGGCGTCGAAGCGGCCGTCGGCGAGGCCTATCGCGCGGCGGCGCAGGAGGGCCGGGGGCTGCCGCTCGCCGCCCGTTGGCGGCTCGTGGCGGAGCTGACGGCGCGGGCGCGGGGCGCCGACCTCGACGCGTTGCGGGCCGACAAATCGCCGGCGCAGGCCGCGAAAATACTCGCCGACGCCGGCCGTCGCACGGGCGCCGCGGCGGACCTCGAACGGCTCGTGCGGCGGGAAGCGGCCCGCGCGGCCGACACGCTCCACGAGGCGTGGATCGCGAGCCTCGGCGCGCGCGCGCTCGCCGAGGAACGGCTCGACAGCGCCGCGTGCGAACGCTGCGCCCGCACGATCGGCGTCTACCCCGTGGGGAGCGCCCCGCGCGGCGTCCGCGACACGCACCCGAATTGCACGGCGATCCGCGTGCCCGTGCTGCGCGGCATGGGCGTCGACGCGGACGAGTGGCGCGGCGAACCCGCCGATTACAAACGATTGTTTGGGGATTGATATTTAACTTTGAACACAGAGTGCACAGAGAGGGCGCACAGAGAGCACAGAGGCGCGGCGTGCGGATCGCGACTCGACGCGCGATGCGCACGCCGCGCTCCCAGCTCTGTGGCCTCTGTGTCCTCCTCTGTGTCCTCTGTGTTTAGATCGGCCGTGAAATGGGTGGATTTGTTCTCAAAGAAGACGGCATTCGCCAACGCCTGGACGAGTTCCCGCGCCGGCTCGAGGCGAACTTGAAGCAGGCCGCGACGGCGTTGGCGGCGACGGCGATTCGGGAAGCCCGGCAAACGATGGGCGCCGGCGGCTATGCGGTCGGGCATCATCGCGGCAAGGGCGGCGTCTCGCTGGCCAGCGCGCGGCCGTATATCGCAGTTCCGCCGCCCGGCCCCTCGGCGTTGACGATGCGCACGGGCGCCGGCGCCGCGGCAATGTCGTGCGGGGAGCCGCAAGCCGACGGCGCGGGCGGGGTGACCATCGCTGTGACATTCGATCCCAGCGCGGGGGCCGGCCGCGCCGGCAGCCTGGCCGCGCCGGCGATCTACATGTCGGCGCTGGCGAACCGCCGTCCGGAATGGGATATTTTGGCCCGCGGCGTCGCGGCGGCGGCGACGAACGCGCGGGACATCATCGGCGAGGCGACGGCCGCGGCGCTCGACGGCCGCGAGCTGCAATGCGAACTTTAAACACAGAGGACACAGAGGAAGACACAGAGGCCACAGAGACGGAAGCACGGCGTGCAGATCGCGCGTCGAGTCGCGATGCACACGCCGTGCCTCCGTGCTCTCTGTGCGCCTTCTCTGTGCTCTCTGTGTTTAGATCGGAAACATCATGTCCCCTCTCAATGTTCGACTCGGCGACCAAAGCCAGGATTCGCTGCTCACCACCGACCAGGCCGCGTCGCTGCTCGGCGCGAACACCACCGTCGGCCAGGCGTGGGCCAGTGGCAGTTCGGCCGCGCAGACCACGGCGCTGGCCGACACGCTGCTGCTGTTCGACGCGATCCCGTGGCGCGGCACGCGCTGCCTCGAGTCGCAGCCGCACGGCTTGCCGACCAACGAAATCAACGGCGTGCGCTGGCTGGTCGCGGCGCCCGTGGCCGGCCAGGGGCCCACGGCGATCGGTTCGCAATTGATATTCCTGCTGGCGCCCGGGGCCGCGGACAACCCGAATTTTTCGGCGATCGTCGGCGGCTCGCTCGCTTGGGTCATGACGATCGATCCCACGCCGGATTATCGCCAGGTGCGCACGGTGACCGATTACGACCGCGTAACTGGGCAATTCACCATCGATGCGCCGTTTCCCGATTTTCCGGACGGGAAAACGATGATCTTCATCTTTCCGCCGCCGCTCGACATCCGCCGGGCGTACGCGCTCAAGGCGGCGTCGTTGCTGCTCAAGGGCCACCGCCCCGATGCGGCGCGCCGGCAGGCGTGGGGCTTCAATGCCGCGCAGGACGGCCCGGGCATGGCGGGGATCATGAAAGACGTGGGCTGGAAGGCGATGTTCGGCGACGTGCCGGAGGCGATCCGGATGATCGAGCCGTACACCGAGACGTGGGGCTTCGGGCGCATTGCGAGAGGATGAGACGCTAAACACAGAGGACACAGCGCGGCCTTCGGCCGCAACCAAATGATGTTTCTTTAGCCGCAGATTGCGCAGATTGGCGCAGATTTGCGGGCCGGGAAATCGAAATTTCGGCGGCCGACATTTCGCCCCGGCCCGCCACGCTAATCTGCGTTCATCGGCGTAATCTGCGGTTGGATTCAACTTTCCAAATTCTTCGCGACGAGCGAAGAAATTCGCGGATAGTAGTACAGAGAAGGCGCACAGAGAACACAGAGGCGCGGCGTGGACATCGCGGCTCAACGCGCGATGCCCGCGCCGCGCTCCTCTCTCTGTGGCCTCTGTGTCTTCCTTTGTGCTCTCTGTGTTTAATTTTCACTTCCGGAGCGGCCGCGCTATTGGCGCGCGGAAATATGGAAGCCGATCGCGCGGGCGCTGGGGGCGAAATTGCGATAGTGCTTGCCGACCACCGACCACGGGCCACTGGCCACTGAAGGAACGGCACATGAAAGGCGTGATTGCCAACGGCGCGGCGTATTCTCTGGTCGATCCGGCCTGGGTTGTTCTGAGTCCGACCGTCGTCTTCGCCGACGGCGAGCAAATCCTGACGACAACCAATGGGCAACCTGCCATCGCGCAGTTGCCGATCGCCGTGCGGCCCGGCGACCAAATCGCCGCCGTCGTCGGCCCGGCGGGCGCCCCGATTCCGGGCGGCACGCCGATCATCCTGGGGCTGGTCGCGGGCGATTTCTCCTGGGGCATAATGGCGGTTTTCGGCGGGAGCCCGGACGGCGGCCCCGGTTGCGCGATCGGCTTCACGGACGAATTGAGCGGCAACGGCGCCCCGGCCTGGATGGAGCAGGTTCCCGGTCCCAGCGTCGCGTTCGGGATGCAGATCCAAGCGAACGCGGCCGTCGTCGGTCTGTTGGTCGGCGGGCGGCTCGTCCCCCAATATACCCAAACGATAACGTGGCCGAGCGTTCCGGTGTATTGGACGACCGTCTTCGCGCCGCCGCCGGACAACAGCACGTGCGCGTGCACGATCGCCGACCCGCCGGGTCAGGTCTACGTCGACCTGCTGACCTCGCTGTCGGACGCGGTGCTGGCCGCGTTGCAAACGATCACCGCGGCCAACGGTTACGCGACGGACGTGGCGGCCGGCAGCGTGCTGGATGTGATGGTCAACGCCAACGAAGTTGCGCCGCCGGGCATCTGGTTTTTCTTCCACGCCGGGGATTGGCCGAGCGTGGGGAACAAGCCGTCCGGATATCGCATTTTCCGGGCGCGGGCGGACGTGCGCTATGCGGTGGAGGCGCGCGACGACGCGCAGACGCAAAAAGCCGCCGTGGCCCTGCGCCGGCTGCAGGCCGACATCGTGCGGCTGTTCTCGAACAATCTCACGACGGAAGCCATTGACACGACGGTCAAGACGGCGTTCCCGGGCGCGGCGGTGGTGCGGTGCTGGCCCGAACGCGTCACGGCGACCGAGGTGAACCCGGACAACAGCGGTTTGGCGATCGGCGAAATGCAGATCGTGGCGGAGATTCATCATCCGTATGACCAGTTCTAACGGGACTCGGGATTCGGGATTCGGGATTCGGGAGTCGGGAGTCGGGAGTCGGGAGGTCCGGATCGTGCCGAACTCCGAATCCCGAGTCCCGTTAGATCGGGAGGGCCAAAAGGAACATGAAAGGCGTCATCGCGAGCGGCGCGCCGTACTCCTTCGACGATCCGGCCTGGGTGGTGCTCAGCCCGACCGTTGTCTTCGCCGACGGCGAGCAGGTTCTGACGACAACGGACGGCCAACCCGCCGTCGCGCGGTTGCCGGTCGCCGTGCGGCCGGGCGACCAAATCGCCGGCATCGCCGGCCCCGCTGGCCCCAGCGGATCCCTGATCATCCTCGGCTTATCATCGCCGGATATGTCATGGGTCGTCGCTTTGATTTTCGGCTTCAGCCCGCCCGGCTACTTCATCGGCATCATCGACCAGCCGCAAAACAATAACGCTCCGGCGTGGGCGCAGACGGTCGACGGTCCGATTGCCGCCATCGGTTTGCGGGCTCAAACCGACGGGCTGGAAGTCGGGGCGATCGTCAACGGCGTGTTCGTTCCGCAAACGACGTACCCGACGACGTATCCGAGCGGTCCGCTGTATTGGACGACGGCTTTCACCCCGACGGCGGACGGCAGCGCGGCGACGTGCACGATCGCCGACCCGCCGGATCAGGTCTACGTCGACCTGCTGACGTCGCTCTCGGACGCGGTGCTGGCCGCGTTGCAAACGATCACCGCGGCCAACGGTTACGCGACGGACGTGGCGGCCGGCAGCGTGCTGGATGTGATGGTCAACGCCAACGAAGTCGCGCCGCCGGGCATCTGGTTTTTCTTCGACGCCGGGGATTGGCCGGGCGTGGGGAACAAGCCGTCCGGATATCGCATTTTCCGGGCGCGGGCGAATGTGCGCTATGCGGTCGAAGCCCGCGGCGACGCGCAGACGCAAAAAGCCGCCGTGGCCCTGCGGCGGCTGCAGGCGGACATCGTGCGGCTGTTTTCGAACAATCTTACGACGGAAGCCATTGACACGGCGGTCAAGACGGCGTTCCCGGGCGCGGCGGTGGTGCGGTGCTGGCCGGAGCGCATCACGGCCAACCAGGTGAACCCCGACAACAGCGGCCTGGCGATCGGCGAAATGCAGATCGTGGCCGAAATTCATCATCCCTACGATCAATTTTGATAACCAAGGAGAAACGTCATGGCCATGTCCAACACCGTCACCCCCACCCAAACGGCGATCCCGTTGAACCTGGTCAAGTCGTGGGACCAGGTTTTGTTCGCCGTGCCCGAGACCGTCTACGGCGAGCAGAGCGTCGCGCCGACGGACGCCGGCGCGAACGCCACAGCGCTGTTCGTGCATCCCGGCACGAAATTCGGCGACGGGCAGAAGCAGAAAGCGCACGCCCAAATGCGGCCGACGCTGACGGCGATCAAGCAGCTTTACGAAAAGCGCGAGCCGAAAGCGACGCTGAAAATGAGCCTGACCCCGTCGGGACCGGGCCCGAATTTTCCGGGGGCCAATGGGTTTCCCCAAGGCAATATCGGCGACCCCGCCAATCCCGACGTGGATATGATGATGAACACGGGGTTTCAGCGCACGGCCTACTTCTCCGCGGTCATTACCGGCCCGGCGACCGGTTTGGCGGGCGCGACGCCGGAAACGAGCTGCGTCGTGAGCAACAACGACAACCTGCCCGTGGGGTCGCTGGCGGCCATTCCCTACGCGGCGGCGAACGGCGCGAACGGCGCGGGCGCCGGCGAGCAGGTGATCCGCGCGCAGTTGGTCGTGATCCAGAGTTCGAATTCGAGCGCCGGAAACACCGACGACACGATCACCTGGCTGCCGCCGTTGCCGGCCGGTTGCGCGGCGCTGGCGGGGCAACGCGTCGGCGGCCGGATCGAATACGACCCGTTGCCGAGCGAAACGGTGCAAAGCACGCCGAACAGCCTGACGTTGTGGCGGCGGATTGCGGCCAGCGGCTACCTCGAGGTGATGAGCGGCTGCGCGGTGAGCAAGCTGCAGGTCGAAATGCCCAACAACGACCACTGCACGATGCAGTTCGATCTGGTCGGCAAGGACCACACGGAATTCCAAGCGACGAATCTCACGACGAGCGCGAGCGCCGGGGACAAAACGCTGTACGTCGGGTCGGCCTCGTCGCCGTACGCGCCGGGGCCGTTGCCGTTCTGGATGCAGGGCGAGACCTCGCTGGCGCTGCCGGCGACGATCACGCTGACCAACGCCTCGGTCAACCCGCCGAGTCAGTTGTCGGAGAATATCAAGATTACCGGTTTCGGCGTGGACCCGAGCCTGGGCCAGTATTTGATAATCGCCGGTTCGGGGACGAACGGCGGGCTCAACGGTTCGTATACCCTCGGGGCGCAGGCGACGGCGGTCGTGGCGCCGCTGCTGCCGGCGCCGGCAATCGGCGAATACGCGGACGATCCGTTGACGGTCAAGGGCATGTGCTGGATCGGCCCGTCCGCGACGACCTACGGCGCGGCGCCCGCGTTGTCGGCCGCGAATCTGACGCAGACGCCGGAGTACACCAAGGCGGGGATCGAGATCAACAATATCCTCGAAAGCGTCAACGACGCGGCCGATCACGCGACGGCGCAGGGCCTGAAGGCGGTCAAGAAGCGCCAGGTCACGTTCAACCAGGACGGCAAGTTGCTGCGGCAGGCGCCGTTCGTGTCGTCGTTGGTGCGCGGCCGGATCACGTCGGCGGTGCTGGTGCAGATGGGCAATCAGCCGGGGCGGATTTTCGGCGCGTATTTCCCCAAAGTGCAATGGGAGTCGTCGGCGGAAATCGGCGACGCGGCGGATAAGGAAGTGCCGTTCAACGTCAAGGGCCTGGCGATTATCGAGGCCGGCGACACGGGCGACCAGGAATTCAAGCTGGTGTTTGCGTAGCAGATAGCGGGATTCGGGATTCGGGATTCGGGTCTCGGGTCTCGGGTCTCGGGTCTCGGGTACCGGGTCTCGGGTCTCGGGTGTCGGCCATTGGACTCCCGGAACCCGGAACCCGAAACCCTGCTCGCGGACCCCGGACCCCGGACCCCGGACCCCGGACCCCGGACCCCGGACCCCGGACCCCGGATCCCGGACCCCGGAACCCGGACCCCGGAACCCGAAACCCAATCCCCAATTTTCAGGAGCAATCATGAACCTTCGCCACGTAAATCCCGGCCAGATCCGTTTCTCGCCGGAGTCCGCGCCCGATGTCGTCTTCGTGCTGCACGAGCCCACCTTCGGCGAGGCGCAGGCCGCGGCGAGCGCGGCGGGCTTGCGCTATTCGGAAGAGGCGCAGGCCGCGAAAGCGGCCGGAACGGCGCCGCCGACGAGCGATCAATACGTCAATTACGTCCACCGCGAACGTTTTCTGCGCGGCGTGGACGGCATCGAAAACCTGACGCTCGAAGGCGCGCCGCTGGCGACCGCCGCGGAGTTCGTCGCCGCGATGCCCAGCCTCGGCGCGGGCGCGCTGCCGCTCTACAACGAAGTCGTGAACAAGCTGGCCGAGCTGGCCACGCTGTCGCCGGGCGAAACAAAAAACTCCTGATCGCCGCCGCCCTGGTGTTCGGAACGGACGACGGCGCCGCCCGCATCCGAACCTGGCGCTGCGCGGACTGCAAGCGCCCGGCGGACCGCAACTGCGACGGCCGCGACCCGGCGGCGTTTTATCAGGAAATCGGCGGCGAAAGTTATCGGCGCTGTCCGCTGGCGACGCTCAACGGCCCGGAGGCGGCGCGGCTGAGCGACGCCGAACAACGCGACCGGCAGGCGTTTACGTCGCTCTGGCAGGCCTGGCGCCGTTTGGCCGCTTATCATCATTTGCCGCGCGCCGGCGCGTTCGACGAGCAGCCGGCGCGGTTCGTGACCGCCTGCGATTTGCTGGTTGGGTATATTTCGCTCAATGGGTGATGCGGGCGGCCGCCGATGCCGGGTTCTTCCGGGCAGCCGCAGATTTCGCCGATGACCGCCGACGCCCGGGAGCGCCGGCGTCGCGCCGGCCGTTGTCACTATTCGGGCTCCACACCCCCGCGTCCGCGGGGCGGGCTCCGCCACGGAGCCGCGGCAGAGGGCGATGCGGCCGGCCGGCATTCCGCCATCCGAATATCGCACAATCCGCAATTCGAAATGAGGCAAACAAATGGCAGGCGGCACGGAAACCTGGACCCTGCAACTGGACGTCGCGGGCGGCCTCTCGGCAATCGTAAGTCTGGAAACGGCTGTGACCGGCCTCAACGCGAAAATGAATGAGGGGTCGAAGGGAGTCGACAGCTTCGAAAAAGCGATGAAAAGCGTGGGCGTCGCGATGCTCGGCGCGGTCGGAATCGCCCCGACTGTCAGCGCCGCCGTGCAGGGCGTGGTCAACATCCTGAAAGAGGGGGCGGAAGAGGCCCGCGCTCTCGCCGCCGCGAATCGCGGGTTGGACACATCGCTGGCGAAGATGGGAATCGCCAATACGACGGCGAAAGCCCAAGTTGTGGCTTTCGCGGAAAGCCAACATGCCCTGCTGGGCATAAGCGCGGCGGCAATTGTCAAAACCCAAGAGGAATTGATGATTCGCGGCGTCGGCACAAAACAGGCCCGCGAGGCGACGGCCGCAATCGAGGACTATGCGGCCAAGCAAGCTCACGGCATTCCGACAGCGGAGGAAGTGGCGAGAGTTACGGCAGAAGTCACGAAAGCCATGGCATTGGGAACCTCTGGGTTACGGGGTCTCGACATTTTCCTGGATGCCGACACGCAAAAGAAATTCGACAATGCCAAGGCCACCGAGAGGTTAACAATCATTACGGAGGAACTGGCGAAACGTTCGTTGGGGCAGGCAGCGAAAGAAACGGCGACGCTCGGTGGCCAATGGCATCTGCTTCACGAGGCGGTCATAGGATTCGGGGACACACTTTCCGGCTCCACATCGAAGACGTTGATCGAGATAGTAACGGACATCCGCGAAATTGTTGACGCTGAAAAAGATGCAATCCGCATTTTGTCCGTCCCAATGCCGGAATGCTCATGGGTCGTCGATTTGGAAAAGCGGTTTCCGCGTATCATGCGTTTTATTCACGATATGCACCACCCTCTCGACGCGCTGCATGATGCCGTGGGGTTACTTGGCGTTGATGGACACACGAAAGAACCGCCGCCCGACGTTACGGGGAATGTAGCTGGCAAGGCGCTAATCGGCCAAGATTCGCCAAAAAACAGCAAAGGCGGCGGCGGCGGCGCGGCCAGAGAAGCGGAGTTGAGCAAGTACGAACAACTCGTCAAGTCCATCCACGAAGAAGAACAAAAAATAACGGACATGTGGGCCGACGAAGCCAAGGTCAAAGGGACGTTGGCTTGGGTTGCCGCCGAAAGCGCGTGGAACAAAGAAGGGCAGCGCACGCTCGACCTGATGAAACAGCAGGCCGACATTGATTACCGCAAAGACCCGAAAAACGCCGCGCAAATCGCGGCCAACGATGCCTTGCAGGCGAGCGTGGAACGTGAAAAACAGATTGCCGACCTGAATAAGGAAATCCGCAAAACGCAGGAAAAAGAAGACCCGGGTGTCGCGGCCCTGACCCGCAAACTCGCGCTGACCAAAGCGATCGCCGAAATCGACGGCACGCGGGCAAAGCTCGCCGGCAACGCCGAAGAGGATCGCCAACGTGCGGTCGCCGGCCTGCTTTCGAAGTCCGAAAGTCTGCGCGAAGCAAATCTCGCGCTCGCTTGGGAAATGGCGGACGGGCCGGACCAGCGGCAACTGGCGATATTCGAGAAGCAAAACGAACACTTGAAGGCGCAGGCCGAGCTTCGAAAGCTCGACGCGGAACATTCGAACCCGCAACACCTTTCGGACCAAGCCGCCGTCGGCGCGGGGCAAGCGCGCAACCAGGCGCAGAAAGAGGCGTACAACCGCGACAGCGACGACCCGCAGGCGAAGGCGCTGCGCTCGATGCAGTCGCAAGTGGCGCTGCAACAGCGGATCACCCAACTGCAAAAAGAAACGGACGTGGCGGCGATCGGCGAGCGCATGGCGATGGAGGCGATCGACTCGGTGCTCTCGAAGATGAACGCCCGCTTCGCGCAGCAGATTGTCGACGGCCGCATTACGCAGAAAATGTGGAAGGACACGTTCAAGGAGATCGAAAAGGGGTTGATCGAAGAGGGGATGAAGGAGGCCGAGAACTACGCGATCAAGAAGGCGATGGAGGGCATCGAGCGCGCGATTGCGGCGGTAAAGGCGGCCGAGGATGTCGCGGAAAACGTCGCCGACGAGAAAGCGGCGACGGCGGACAAATCCCGCGCGCTGGCCGCAAGCGCGACGCTGGCGTCAACGTCGTCGATGACCGGCGTGTTGAGCGCTCAGGTCGGCATCATGACCGATCTGGCGGTCATGGCCGAATTGTACGCCAACGCGATGATTGCCGCGGCGACGGCGAGCGGCGGCCCGGCGGCGTTGGCGACGGGCGCGGAAGTGGCGCTGGCGGTGGCCGGCGCCGTCCTCGCGTCCGACGCGGCCATCGAAGGCGGCGCCGTAATGCACGAGGGCGGCATTATCTACGCCCATCGCGGCTGGCCGCCGCCGCGGCCCGGCGAAGTGGATATTCGGGCGTTGGAGGGCGAGGGGGTCGTCAGCCGCCGCGGCATGGCGCGTCTGGGGCGCAGCGGCTTCGACCGGATCAACCGCGGCGAGGGCGCCGGCGAAACGCATTTTCACGCCCACATGGGCGATGCACACGTTCATTTTCACGGCGGGGCGCCGGACCGGCGCGAGGCCGAACGCGCGGCCGACGCGGTGTACGACCGCATCATGAAACGCATGAAAAGCGACGTGCAACGCGGCCATCATCGGGCGCTGTTTCCGAATGGATTGAGCTAGCGGCCAATTGTCATATCCTCACACGGAGACACGGAGACGCCGCAGAGGATGATCCGGCCGTTTCGGGCGCGATCCGTACTGACGCTGTAAGAGCGCCCCCCGCCCCCGCGGGGGCAGGCCCTTCCGGGCGCGATCTGGGAAATCGCGCCTGGAAAGGCGCTCTTACATTCGCACTGACGCTGTAAGAGCGCCCTTCCGGGCGCGATCGGGGAAATCGCGCCTGGAAAAGCCTGCCCCCGCGAAGGCGGGGGGCGCTCCTACATTCGCACTGACGCTGTAAGAGCGCCCTTCCGGGCGCGATCTGGGAAATCGCGCCTGGAAAAGCCTGCCCCCGCGAAGGCGGGGGGCGCTCCTACAGTGCCTGGATTCCCGCCTCCGCGGGAATGACGAACAAAGGGGCGAAGCCGCGCAATCGTGGGGAAAACGATCATGCCTGGCCTCGCCAACGAAAATCGACAGTCCCTAAATTCCCGGGCCCATAACCTGCGCCCGTGAAACGGGCCTGTTTTGGCCGCGGCTCTGCCGCGCCGTGCGATCGGCAGACGCTCCCCTCATGCCGGATATCCCACGGCCGGCGCGCTTGACGCAGCCGGGGCGGATTGTGTTTAATCTGCGGCATCAACTGACGTTCCGGCCGCGCGGAAACGGATATCACGCCGAGGGTTTACGTGTCGCGAGGGAGTTGATTATGAAACGACTTCTTTTTTTGGTTTTTGTCGTCATTGCCGCGTTTGCGGTGGGCGGCGTTGCGTCCGGGTGCACGGGCCCCAAGACGGTCACAAGCATGGAACTGGCGCCGAAAGCCGTGACCCTGCGCGCGGCGGGCCAGACAGCGACATTGACCGCGGCGTTCAAAGACGGCAGCGGCGCCGCGGTTGGGGCCGGCATGCCGGCGACGTGGTCGACTTCCGACGCCAAGGTCGCGACGGTGACTGCCGGCGTGGTCACCGCCGTCGATTCGGGCACGGCGACCATCACCGCGACCGCCGGCGCGCTCACCGCCAGCGCGAAAACGACGGTCGAAATCCCGAAGGCGCTCGTCATCACGCCGACGACGCTGACGGTCGGCGTGTACGAAAAGAAAGCCTTCGCCGCGAAGCTGATCGACACCGCCGGCCGGGAAATGACGGGCAAGCCGCTCGACTGGCAAAGCGACAACGACGCGGTCGCCAGCGTGGTCGGCGGCAAGGTGTATGCCAATCACCAAGGCGTTTGCACGGTGACGGCGCGTTGGGACGCGGTGTCGGCGACGGCCTCCGTCGTTGTCGGCGCAACGGCGAGCGGTTCGGAGGCGCCGGCCGCCGGCAGCCGCTGGAATTATCGCACCCGCGCGGACGAAATGGGCCGCGGCGAAATCCGGCAGGCGCGGGTCGAAAGCAGCAATGAGCTTCAGCTCGCGGCGCCGAATGCCGGGCCGCAGCACGCGGTCCTTTCCCTGGCGAGCGAGCCGAAATGGGGGAAGTACGCAAATCTTTTCGTGGAGAATGGACAATTCCTCTGCGGCGCATCCGGTTGCGACATTGACGTTCGTTTCGACGAGGGGAAGGCGCAGACGTATCGCGCGGTGGAAGCCCTCGATCGGGATTCGAGGTTTCTGGTAATCAACCGGGATTACCCGCGCTTCGTCGGCAACCTCAAAAAAGCCAGCCGCGTGCGCATCGAAGTGGAATTTTATGGAGACGGCGCTCGCATCCTCGATTTCGACGTTCACGGCCTCCAATGGGAGAACCCGGCGGCAAAAGCGCCGGCGAAATAGAAGCTGTAGAATCTGCTGAATCATGTCGGCGATGCCCACGGCCGGCGCGCTTGACGCAGCCGGGGCGGATTGTGTTTAATCTGCGGCATCAACTGACGTTCCGGCCGCGCGGAAACGGATATCACGCCGAAGGTCCACTTATCGCGGGGGAGAGGATGATGAAACGATTTTCAATTGGCGGTTGGTTGGGTATTCTGTTTGTCGCGGGCGCGTTGTTCGCCGCCTGCAATGCGCTCGGTTCTCACAAGATCGGCGGCATCGAAATAAGGCCGGTCAGCATCCTGTTCGAGAAGCCGGGCGACAAAGTTCAATTAACCGTCGCCTATTTCAACGAGAACATAACGAAGGAAGTCGATCCGGCGAAGTTCAACCGAGAATTCGCGAAAAACGCGGTCGTGTGGTCGACGTCGGATGAAAAAATCGCCACCGTCGACAACGGTTTGGTGACCGGCGTGAGCGTGGGCACGGCCGTTATCGCCGCTCAAGTGGCGCAATTGACGGCGCACACCAAAGTCGATTTTCGCCGGCCGCCGACGGCGGAGGAACTCCAAGCCGCCGCCGCCAAACGCCGGCAGGAACAGGAGGACGCGGAGGCCGCCGAACAGGCGAAGCTGAAGGTCAAACAGAGAGCGGAAGAACGTGAAAGGGAATGGAACGCGTCCGACGCGAAAAAGATTTGCGATCGCCATCCCGGATGGCCTGTCGAGACCTGCGAGAGACTTGCGCAAGGAAAGATTTGGATTGGCATGTCATACGATCAGCTCGTCGAAAGCTACGGACGCAAGCCGACCTCGGCGATCCCGTCGGACTACGGAAAGGGCGTTCAATGGCAATGGTGCTGGGAAGGATTTCAACCGAGTTGTTTCTACGGCAAGGCCGACAAGATTATCACCAGCTATAACTGATTCGCGCATTGCCCTGCCGCCAGCCTGCCGGCCGATCCGAGCGGCAGCGGCATTTCGCTTTTCAATTCCACGCAATCGCGAGCGAACGGCCGGGGCGCTTCGCGCCGCGCCGCGTTGCCGGCCGGCCCGCTAAATAACACATCATCGTCGTCAGGGAGCAACGCATGGCCATTTCTCTGCCATTTCATCCGACCGGGTTCGTTTCGCCGACGGTGGTCGACGCCATGGGCGTCAACTGGCCGCCCAACGATTACACCGACGCGCCGTCGGGGTGCTACACCTTTCCGCTCGCCGGAACCACGGTCGCGAGCTTTGTGTGCGTCGTCGGCGACAGTCCGTACGCGGGCACGGCGTTCGTCGGCCAGACGAGCAACATCGCCACGTACAACGCCGAGAATCCGGGCCAGCCGTGGACCTTCCGGGCGCCGGCGCCGCGCGAAATCATTTGGTCGACCGATATGAGCAACGGGGCCAACGGTTGGTGGACCGACGGCCACGGCGGCGGCGATGCGCGGCATTATATCTATTGGCCCGATTCCATGGACCCCTACGGCCCGGCGCTGAACGTCGCCGGCTGGCGGCCGTTTCCGGTTGCCCGCAACAACGCCGGATTCGGCGCCAGTTTCTTTTCGGTTGACGAGTCCGCGCAGTACGCCATGCAGAACCTGGGCGGCGTGTTCCCGATTCCGCTGCTGTCCATCGGCCAGACGTCGCCGCCGAGCAGCCCCGTGGAATCGCCCGGCGGGATGTACCTGACGGGCTCCGACTGCGCAGGCGGCTGGGCCGGAATGAACAATCAATTCGTCGCGTACAACAGCGCGTGGAGTCCGAATTGGGCGGAATTCAACGCGCAGGGAAAAGTCGTCCAATACACCGGCTCCGATTCCGGCTGGGAACAGGGGCTTTATTATGTCAACGGCGGCAACACGCTGCTGTTGTTGTTGTCATTTGCGAACAGTTCCGGGCCGCAGGCGGGTTGGTTCGTCGGCATGCTCGACGGCGTCTTGCAAAATCAGCCGGCCAGCCCCGTCAACGGCGACACCTACGGCGTCCAGGCCGGGGCCACGGGCGCGCAATGGGCCGGCAACGACGGCGCCATCGCCACCTATCTCGACGGCGCCTGGACGTTCGCCGATGCGATCGCGATGGGCGCCTACCTGGCGCTGCCGCAGGGCGACAGCAACCCGGTGGTCTATTTCTCCGGGGGCCGGGGCCCCGGCAACGCGTGGAATCCGCTCGACGTGTTTCTTTCCACGATTCCCGATCAACAAATGGTCGTGCAGCTCAACCCGGCCGCAACGGGAACGACCCCATTCGCGCTGCCGCTGCCGACCACGGCGCCGGTATGGCTCGGCGTCACGCGCGTCGTCGCCTGGTTGACCGCCGCCGAGCATCTGGCCGGCGACTGCGTCATTGAGATCGGCACGACATCAAGCGGCAGCGAGATTCTCGCGGCGACGACCCTGACCGGTTTGACCGCGACGGCGCACGTCTTCCGCAAAGCCATCCCCGACGGGGTGACGCCGGTCATCGGCAATATGGGCGGCGCGCCGCCGACCTTCGTCAACGCATATGTGACGGTCGTGCAGGCCGACTCGGGCAGCGGCGGGACGCCAAGCGGGACGCTGATGGTGCGGCTGGACTGCGTGCCGCTGGTGTAGCGACAATCGCCGCGCGGAGCGATCTGCGCTGCTATCGCGCGATTTCTCGTTTTGGCGCAAAGATTTTTCACGCTGCCGAAGGCTGCGCGTTGAACTGGTCGACACGCAGCGTCTGCCCCCCTCACCCCCGGCCGCTCTCCCACCGAGGGGCATAGGCTTTAGGATTAAGCGCGGCGATGCTTCAAATGGCGCAGAATTGCGCTCTTTGTCGGTCGCGCAGACCTCTCCCCGGAAATTTCGGCTCCCGCCGAAATTTCCCGCCCCTCCCCGACGCAGGGAGGGGCAGGCAGGCGCCGCATTGGCCGGCGGACCGGCGTTGAAGAAAAGGCATCCGGTGTTGTTTCACCACGGCGAAGGCG
>CAZHPN010000148.1:0-15673 GCA_964534375.1 uncultured bacterium
GCCGCGACGACATCCTGCCGCTCGCTCGCATCCTGCTGGCCGAGGCGGCGTTGCGGCTGAAGCGTCCGGTCACCGGGCTGTCGCCGCGCGCCGCGGACCAACTCTTGCGGTACGACTGGCCGGGCAATGTGCGCGAACTCCAAAACGCCATGGAACGCGCGGTGGCGCTGTCGCGCGTCACTCGCACGGACCTCGACGATTTGCCCGAGGAGGTCCGACAGGCGTTGGCGATCCCTACGGCATCCGGCGTGGTGAAGGCGCTCGATGATGTCGAGAAGGACTACATCCTGGCCGTGCTCGATCGCAACGGCGGCAACCAGACGCGCACGGCCGAACAACTTGGCATCGGCTCGGCGACGCTCTACCGCAAGCTCAAGGGCTACGGCGCCATCGGCGGCAAACGAACCGGCCGCAAAGGCGTTCCGGCGCAAAGCTGATCGTCCCGGGACAAATCCGGTTTCCGAACGCGCGGGCCGTCCGGTCAATGCGCTCCGGGAAAATCGAAGCGGTATTCCGCCGAATCGCAGACCGGGCGGTATCCGATCTTTCGATAGATGCTGTTTGACGTCGGATTGGCGACGTTGGCGCCCAGCATCGCGATGCGGCCCGCGGCCAGCAGGTGATGCGACAGCGCGGCCACGCAGGCGGTCGCGTAGCCGCGGCAGCGAAGCGCCGGCGGCGTGTAGACCCATTCCAGGCGGCCGGTTTGCGGCGTGGCCGGAATCCAGGCCGCCATTGCGACCGCGCCGCCGTCGTCCCAAACGAAAACGCGCGTTTCAGCAATCATGCGTCGAAACGTCGCTGTCTCTTCTTCCCTCATCGCGCCAAGTCCGAGTTCCATGAGAAACTTGGCGGCCCACAGACACACGGCGTCAAGCTCGTCCGGCGCCGCCGCGCGGAACCGACCGGGCGCCGGCCAATCGCCGGCCACGGCGTCGAGGCGATACATGCGTAATTCCTTGACCACGCGCGCCCCGGCGTCCGTCGCCTGACAGTACGCCGCGGCGAACGCGTCGATCGTCGGACGGATTCCGGACGCGGCGGGCAACGGCGGTTCCTCGCGCGCGAGGTCGACGGCCATCGCCGCCGCGCATTCGGCCGGCATGCGCGACAAGACCACGGGGCGGCCCGGACGATTCGCTGCGCGCAACGCGGCGCCGGCCACCGCGCCGCCGACGGTCGCCACCGCATAATAGTCGCCCGCGGGCGCGCGTTCCGGGTGCGCGGCGGCTTCTTCGACCCGGCCGAGCATCACATTGTTTTCGATCTCGTCGGCATGCAAGAACTCGCGCGCCAGCCTCAGAAACGCGCCGGCGTCAAGCGGGTGCAGAAGCTGAATGGCCGTGCCCGGCATGATCCGTGGCCTCGCGTTTGAGTCAGCGACAGCAAACTACTGCTCCGGCGGTGACTTTTCAAACCGACTCGCGATGGCAAGCCGGCCTGGCAAAAAAAGGCCGCGCGGCGCAAAACGCGGCCGCCCGCTGGCAAACGAGCCGGGGGGAATTAACTTGTTCGGCATAGCAACCTGTTTCATGCGCCTTCAAGGAGGAAACCATGCGGCCCTACGTTGACGAAACCAAATGCAACGGCGACTCCGCCTGCGAAGAGGTTTGCCCCGCCGATCCGAACGTCTTCAAGGTGGACAAGATCGCGAAGGTTGTTCATCCGGAGGCGTGCATCGAGTGCTATCAGTGCGTCGACGAATGCCCGACCGGCGCCATCGAACTGCGCGACTGACGGCGACGGCGTAGCATGAAAGGCATCGTGGAAGATCACGTGGAACCGGCCTGGGCCGCGGGCGAGTTTCCGCGCGCGAAGGCCCTCCGGTTGGAGGCCTTGGTCGATTACGCGCCCGGCGCGGCGGTCAGCCGGGTCCTCCTGAAAAGCCCGGTGGGGACGATCACCCTATTTTCGTTCGACGCCGGGCAGGGACTCAGCGAACACTCCGCGCCCTTCGACGCACTCGTGCAAATTCTCGATGGTCGCGCGGAACTGACGGTCGCCGGCAAAACCTTCGCCGCGGCGACGGGAGACGCGGTCCTGTTTCCCGCCAACGTGCCGCACGCCGTCCAGGCGGTCGAACGCTTCAAAATGCTGCTGACGATGATTCGCGGGTGAGGCCGCCGGTCAACATATAGACGCCGCGGGCTTGTTGCGCCCCAGGTGTTGTTTCCAGGGTCGTCACACGCGGCAACTTTCCGGCGGGCTGAAAAATCCTCTTGTTTTTTGAATAGATGCGTGGTATCTCCACAATGCGGCACAAATTTATGGGGTCTCCTGGCGACGGCGGGCGCGGGGCGTTGTTGCGTAAGGAGATGCCGACATGGGCTGGAAAGAGTTGCCGCGCGCGCTGAAGTTCTACATCATCTTGCTGCTCTTTGCGGGTGTCGCCGCGTTCCTCCGCCAGGCCCTGTTTCAACCCCCGCCGCTGTTGAATTGGTCGCTGCTGGTCTACATCGCGTTGGCTTTTCTCACGGCGAGCATCAGCGTGAGAATTCCGTACACTGACGTGCATTTCTCGATGGATACGGCGTTCGTTTTCGCGATTTTGATGATCTACGGGCCGCTGGAGGCGATGGCCGCGGACGGGATATCGAAGGTCATCAACACGTGGCTAGAAATTCCCGATAAACGCAAGAGTTGGTACAAGATCCCGTTCAATGTCGCGTCGGGCGTGTTGTCGGTGTTCGCCGCCGGTTTGGCCTACCGCGCCTTGCTGCCGTCCCAGCCGACCTATTTCGAATACGTCTTGCCGCTGGTGTGCATGACAACGGCGTATTTCCTCGTCAATTCGTGGATTGTGGCCGCGGCGATCAGCATTTCGATGAAGGCGAACGTCGTCAAGCTTTGGATCGAGAATTTCCTGTGGACCGGCCTCGGTTTTTTCGCGGCGCTCTCGATCGCGATCATGCTCTACCTGTTGAACTTCTCGATCGGCGGCCTCTCGTTTGTCGTGAGCGTGCCGATTCTGGCGCTGATGCTCTTCTCGCAGAAGGTCTACCTCCGGCGCGAGGAAGATTCGAAGAAGCACATCGAGCAGCTCGAATCGATGCACATGAGCACCATCGAAACGCTGTCGCTGGCGATCGACGCCAAAGACCAGATCACCCACGGCCACGTGCATCGCGTCACCGCGTTCGTCACGCGGCTGGCGGAATTTCTCGGCATCGCCGACCGCGAGGAACTCAAGGGCCTGCGCTTCGCGGCGCTGGTGCACGACATCGGCAAAATCGGCGTCCCCGACTTGATTCTGACCAAGCCCGGGCGGTTCACGGCCGACGAGATGGAGCGCATGCGCATGCACCCGATCATCGGCGCGCAGATTCTGCACGCCGTGGCGTACGATTTCCCCATCGCCGAGGTCGTGCTGCGCCACCACGAACGGTGGGACGGCGAGGGCTACCCCGACCGGCTCAAAGGCGAGGCGATCAACAAGTACGCGCGCATGCTGGCGATCTGCGACGTCTTCGACGCGTTGCGGAGCGACCGGCCGTACCGGCGCGGCATGTCGCGCGAGAAATCGATCAACATCATTCGCGAAGAGCGCGGCAAGGCGTTCGACCCGGCGATCGTCGACGTGTTTCTCGAACGGTTGGAAGACCTGGAAGCCGCGGTGGCCGAAGAAGACCGGCGGTTGGCGGAACTGACCTTTTCGACGCCCTCGTCCACCGATATGCGTGGCCTGCAGCCGGGTCAGAATTCGCTCGAACTATACGGCCAGATTACGTACACGCAGCAGGAAGTGTTTCTGCTCTACGAAGTCGCGCAGATGGTCGGGCGCAGTCTGCCCGCGGAGAAACTGGCCGAGGAATTCGTCGCCGCGACGGCCAAGCTGATTCCCTACAACACGGCGATCGTCTATCTCGCGCACCAGAAAGACCGCGAGATGCGGCCGCTGTACGTCGAATCGCGCGACGCGCCGGCCTTTGCCGGCATTCGCGTGCCCTTCGGCCGCGGCGTCACCGGCTGGGCGGCGGAGAACGGGGTGCCGCTGCGCAACGTCGACCCGGATCTCGACCTCGCCGGCGTCGAAATCAACGATCAGCGATGTCTCTCGGCGCTTGCCGCGCCGCTGCGGTTTGACGGCAAAACCCTCGGCGTCGTCAGTCTCTACTCGGAAAAGAAGGATTTCTACCAGGAACGCCACCAGGATCTGCTTGTCAAGCTCGTTGGCCTGGTGACGCCAGGCATGGTCAACGCGCTCCAGAGCGAGGAGTTGAAAGAGGCGGACGACGTCGACCAACTGACGGGCCTGGCCGGCGTGCGCGCCTTGAAACGTTATCTCGCCGGCGAATTGCGCGACCGGTCGGCGGCCGCGCCGTACACGCTGTTTCTGCTCGACTTGAAAAACCTGTACGAGGTGAACGTACGCTACGGTCACGAAGCCGGCGACCGCCTGCTGCACGCCTTGAGCCGCGCCGTGGCCGGCGCGCTGCGGCCGGAAGACCGCTGTTTCCGCGCCGGCGGCAGCGAACTCGCCGTAGTCGCGCAGGGCGCGGGCCGCGAAGGCGCGGCGGTGGTGGCCGCGCGCCTGCGCCGGGCGGTGGCGCAATTGGCCGTAAAAGTCGGCGGCGGCATGCTGTCGCCGGCGATCGCCTTGGGCGGCGCCAGTTTCCCGGAAGACAGCGGCGCGGTTGACGAATTGTGGCGGATGGTCGACAGCCGCGTGTACAAAGACAAAATGCGCAACGGCGTCCCCGCGCCGGAGGCGGTGGCGAAGCTGGAAACGGCGATCGCGTAGAGCCGAATGTCGGAGTTATCCACAGATTACCCAGATTTCGCAGATGATTGCTGGCAATACGCCGGGGTCGCGCTATGCCGAATGCCACTTGTTGAACAGACAATGCCACTTGCCGAAGGCGTACCAATAATCGATCGCCGGCCTCGTACGCGCCGCCGTGTGCATCGGGCAGAGCGCGCGGATGGGCTCTTTTCGGTCGCTCAGGTCGACGACGACGACGGCGCGCTCGGCCGCGCCTCGTTGGCGATAAAGGATGACCAATTGCGGCGCCCGGTCGGTGTACTGCACCGCATACGCCGCGAGGACGTCGGCGACGTCGCGCTTGCGCTGCGAACTGGCGTCCCACAGCGCGCGGTCGAGAGCCGCCTGGTTGACGTAACATTCCCCGCGCCGACTGACGTCCAGGGCGTCGTTCAGGAAGAACCCGTCCCAGACGGCCAGGATGACGACGATCAGCAATGTCGCCGTGTCGACGAGCGTGAATCCGCGTGCGTGCTTCATTGAATCTGCAATATTCCGTCGCCGGTGGCGAACAGCCGGCGATAGCGGAAGCGGTCCGCCTTCGGCACAGTTAGTAAAAATTGATCCGGCCCCTGAATGGGCGTTAGTGCGTACGCATCTTCGGTGCCCAGAATGAACGGCGGCGCTTCCAAATAGTGCGGGTACAAATCATCGGCCTTGTCGGGATATCGCCCGCCGTGATCGTTCGCATATTGGAAGGCCTTCGCCAGAATGTACGTGAACTCGGGGCCCGGATCGCCCAGCTCGCGAAAATGGGCGACGTCAAAGAAGGCCGGTTTGCCGGCTTTGCCGATGTAGTTCCGCATCAGCAACTGCGCCCCAATCAACAACACCAACGCCAAGACCAACCAGACGTTGAACACGGCCAGCTTTTCTTGGAGCGTCGACGTGCGACGGCCTGCTTCGGTCATGCGATGCCGCGCCGCCAGCAACTCGTTGATGTCTTCGTCTGCCACGTCCATCGCCTTTTCCAAGGTGCAGGCCGGGCAGACGACCCGATCGTCGTCTTCGAAGCGCATGCATTGGCCGCAAATCGGCTTCCCGCAACTGCTGCACTCGAAGAGCGCGTCTTCGGTCGGATGAAAAAAACACTTCACCGTGAGACGATCCTTTTATGTGTCCGTCATTTTAACCGTCTGTCTCGGCGTCGGCAAGCAGCGTTGACGAACGCCGCTCGTTCTTCGCCGGCCGGGGGGCCAGGCGGGCGTGCAGCGGCAACGAGACGGTAAAGGCGGTGCCGTGCCCTGGTTTGCTCGCAAAATGGATTTCGCCGCCCAGCGCCTCGGCGATCATCCGGCTGATGGGCATGCCCAACCCGACGCCTTCGTGATGCGTGTCGATCTGTTCGATTTGCTGAAACCGGTTAAAGACCTTGTGTTCGTCCTCGGGTCGGATGCCGATGCCGGTGTCCGCCACGATCAGTCGCGCCATGGGCTCGGCCGCATCGGTCAGCACCACCTCGAGCGAGACGGAAATGTGGCCGCGCTCGGTGAACTTGATCGCGTTGCCGAGCAGATTGGTGACGACCTGCGCGACGCGATCGGGGTCCATCATCGTTTTGCGCAGGCGCGGATCGTTGCTGAGCATCACGTCGAAGGCGAGGCCCTTTTGCTGAATCGACAGGCGATAGGCGTCGGCGGTGCGGCGCACCAACTCGTACAGATCGGTCGGCTCCAGGCGAAAATGGATCCGACCGGCTTCCAGGCTCGTCAGATCGAGCAGGTCGTTGATCAGGCGCGTCAAGCGTTGGGCTTCGTTGCTGATGATCTCCAGAAAGCGCGCGCGGCCTTCTTCCGACAGCGGCAGGTCCTTTGCCAGCAGGGCTTCGGCGCTGGCGGTGATCGAGGTCAGCGGCGTTTTCAGTTCGTGCGACACGAGGCTGAGAAAGTCGTCTTTGTTTTGGTCGAGTTCGCGCAAGCGCGTGAGCGCCAACTGCAAATCGGAGGTGCGTTCGCTGATGCGTCTTTCGAGGTGCAGATTGAGCCGCATCAGTTCTTCATCGGCCTTTTCCAACGCCTCCTGCTTCGCTTCCAGCGCCTTGCGCGCTTCGACCAATTTGGCCGTCATATCGGAAAAGCGCTCGGTCAACCAGCCGATTTCGTCGCGGCGCATGGCCGGCAACTGCACCGGCGTCTGGCCGTCAAACGACTCCATCGCCCCGGCCAGTTTCTCGACGGGCCGAGTCAGGATCGTGGTCAGCCAGCGCGAGAGCAGCAGCGCCAGCAGGCACAGGGCGAGAAACGAGGAAAAAGCGCTGATCCGGAGATTGACGACCGCGGCGTCGAATTTGGTCTGGATTTCGCCGGAAAAATCGTCGCCGTAACGCTGGGCGGCGTTGCGCCAGAAGAAGAGGTTGCCGCGCGGCGCGGCGAGCAGCATGTGGTACTCGGTCGGCGGCAGCGCCTGGGTGACGACGAGGTAGCGCGCCAGCAACTCGCGTTCGACGGCGGCCATGTTCGGACCGCTGCGAATGACCAGATCGCTCGACGAGACGCCGATGAGTTTTTGCATTTCGTCGAAGATCAAGGCGACCTGGTTCGAGTTTTCGAAACGGGTCAGGAACTTGGCGACGGCGCCGCCGACGTCGGGGCTGGTTTCGTAGGCGGCCTGCCACACCGGCGTCAATGTCTCGGCGGCGTTGCGCAGCGCCAGCGTCATGTCCTCCTGGATCGCGGCGTTCACCAGGTTGGTTTTTTGCCGGGCGTATTCCCCCGCGTCCTTGGCGATGAGGGCCCGCGTCGTTCCCAACACTTCGGCAAAAACGAGGTACAGCGCGACGAGCGGCAAAATGGACAGCAGCCACGCCAGCAGCAGAATGCGCGTGCGCAATTCGACAAATCGGCCGCGAGAGTTTTTCACGTCGTTCCTACAGCGCTACCGCCTCGTAGGGCCGGGGGACCATCGTCGCCGCCCCTGGCGCCAGGCGGCGGACCCGATCCGCAAACGCGAACGGGTCGCTGCCCGGAATATACCGCGTATCCGCCGACAACGGCAGAGAAAAATCCTCGAAATGGAAGGGAATCACGCGGCGCGGCCGGACGCGGCGGAACAGCCGCTCCAGGAACTGCGGCGTGGATTGATAGCCGGAGACGCAGATCCAGGCGTCGTCGACTTCGCGCGCCGGCAGGAGGTTGTCGATCAGGTTCGCCGTGCCCAAATGGAACAGCGAGCGGCCGGCGACCTCGACGAAGAGCAGCAGCGGCGGCTCGCCGTGCCGGTATTTCCACACCCGCAGCGGCGGCTCTTGCCCGGCGGCGATCTTCCCCGGGAATGGCACGTGGCCGAGCGCGACCAGCCCGTGGCGGGTTTTGACCGCCTCCAGCGTGAACGGCCCGATCGCGAACCGCTCGCCGCCGGCCAGGATCTGCGGGCAGCCGGGCAGACCGTGCATCTTGAGCAACGTGTCGACGCTTTCGTTGCCCCAGACCGGTGCGCCGAGTTTCCCGGCGATGTACGGCACATCCTGCGCGTGGTCCGAATGCGCGTGCGTGACGACGATGCCGGCCGGTTCGGCGTCGAGCGTCGCCAGGTAGGCGTCGATCTTCGCCCGGTCGGGCTCGATCGGCCGCGTGAACGAGCGCCACTTGCTCAGGCGCGACAAGTGCGGGTCGATCAGCAGCGCCTTGCCGTCATGGACAATCTCCAGACTCGCCGTCCCCAGCCACTTCACGGTAGCCATCGCGTTTCCCCGTTTTCGCCACGTGGTTGATGTACCATTCCGTGTCTTGCATGATGCCGCGCAAAACGCGGAGTTCCCTCTCGCTCGGCGCCGCCCGCGCGAAAATGCGCCGCAGTTGCCGCATATTGCGCTCGGGATTCTGCTTGTCGATGAAGCCCACTTCCAGATAAAAGCGGCGCATGTGGTCGTACAGCCGCTGCATCTGCTCGTGCGACGCGGGCGTGTGCTTGTCGATCGCGGCGGGCGCCTGGGCCGCGGCGGAAAAGAGCTCGTAGGCGATGAGCACGACGGCTTGCGCGAGGTTGAGGCTGCGGTGCGCCGGATCGGTGACGACCTCGGCCAACTGATTGCACAGGTCGAGTTCCGGTTTGTCGAGGCCGTTGACCTCGTTGCCGAAGACCAGCGCCGCCCGCTGGCCGCCGGTCAGTTGCGGCAGCAGCCAGCCGGGCAGCGCGCGCGACGTGCAAAAGCGCGGGCGAAATTTGCCGATCCGCCGCGTCGTGCCGACGACGAACTGAAACCCCGCGAGCGCCGCTTCGAGACTGTCGAAAACCTCGGCGCGTTCGATGATGTCGTAGGCGCCGATCGCCATCATCTTGAGCAGGTCCGTTTCGACGTATTGCGGGTTGACCAGCAGCAGGCGCGAGAGGCCGAAGTTCTTCATCGCTCGCGCGGCCTGACCGACGTTGCCGTCGCCCATCGGCCGGACGAGCACGACCGCGATCTGGTCCATCAACGGCGGATGATGCGTTTCGGTCACGAATTTGCCTCGGGCCAGCGGCGCGATGGTTCCAGCCTCCCGTAATATGCGGCGCGCAGCTTGGTTTTAGTATTTCTCGGCGGAATCGGCAACACGGGCGCGGAGGGCGCGATGCGGACAGCGCCAACGGCGCGATTGGTTACAGCCTAGGCCCACGGCCTAGGAACGCGTTCGCGCCACAGCGCAAGGGCCAACGGCGGGCGCTATTTTTCCCGGAAGCGTCATCCGATTCCCGACGACGTCATGTTCCCGCTGAGCAAACGCGAGTTCGAAACCTTGAAGTCACAAAATGTGATTTCAAGTTGGCTACGGCAAATATCCCAACTCGTGCAGCCGTTCGCGTTCGGCCGGGTCGAGCGGCGCGCGGCGCGCCGAGGCGCCGACATGGCGAAACAACTCCTCGGCGGCGGCGGCGAAGTCGGGCGCCGCGGGATCGCCCAAGCGCTGCGTGAGTTCGTGCGGGTCGACGTTCACCTGATGCGCGGCAGCGGGAAAGGCGACCTCGGCGCCGCGCACGCGGATCTGCAAGCCGCTGAACCATTTCCAGACGCCGTCGCTGACGTACCGCGCCGGCACATCGCTCAACGACCGATTTTCGCCGGCCAACCAGCGCGCGGGCAGGGGCCCGCCCTGGCGAATCGCGGCGGCCAGGCTGCGGCCGTCGGCCTGGGGCAACTCGCCCGGCAGGCCGGCGAATTCGGCGATGGTCGGCGCGACATCGACCAGGCTCGCCGGCCCGTCAACGATCGCGCCGGCCGGCACGCCGGGGCCGACGACGAGCCACGGCACGCGAATTTCCTCTTCGAACAATGTCACGCCGTGTCCGTACATCTCGTGCTCGCCGAACAGTTCGCCGTGGTCCGCAGTGACGATCACGTAAGCCGGCCGCCCCCGCTCCGCGATCGCCGCGAACAGTTTCCCCAATTCGCGGTCCGCGCCCCAAATCGCGCCGCGGTAGAGCGCGCGCGCCGCGGCGGTCAACGCTGGCGAACCGGCGCGCAGGGCCGTCGCCAGTTCGAACGCGTCCTGATGACGGCTGACCTCGCGGCGGTCCGCGTCGGCGGTCCCGCCGAAAATCCAATCCGGGGCGTCGGTGGGCGGCCGATACGGCCAGTGTGCGTCGTACAAATGCAGGAACAAAAACGCGGGCCGGTCCGCGGGCCGGCGCGCCAGCCAAGCCTGCGCCACGGCGACCGCGTCAACGGCCCGCTCGCTCGCCGGGTGCGCAACGCGTGAAAAGCCCTTGCCGAAGCCGTACGGCGCATCGACGAACAGGTTCGTCACCACGGCGAAGGCGTCGTAGCCGCGCGCCGACAGGGCGGCGGCCAGCGTCGCGGCCCGCGGCGAGATCGCGTCGGCGACCTGGAACACGCCGAGCGACCACGGCCAGCGGCCGGTGAGCATCGCGGCGTGCGACGGCACGGTCCAACTGCTGGGCGCGCGCACGCCGGTCAGGCGCGCTCCCATCGCGGCCAGCCGGTCGAGGTTCGGCGTGACGCTCGGTCCGGCGCCGTAAACGCCGACGCCATCGAGCCGCAGGGTGTCGATGCTGACCAGAATCACATCGGGCCGGCCCGCGGCCGCCGGGTGCAAGATCGCCGCGTCGAGCGCCGGCAAGCCGCCGGCGACCGCGATGGCCGCCGCCGGTATCAGCCAACTCGCCCAACCCGCCGGTTTCGCCTCCGCGGCGGACCAGCGGCGCAACGGAAAGTGCAGCAGCGTGTAGACGAGCAAGCCGAGCGCCAGGATCCCGATCGTCAGCAGCAACCACGCGCCCGGCCGTCCGGCGAAGGCCAGCCACAGGCGGTCGGGCAACAGCGCGGCGTCGACGATCTTGCGCAGGTACGCGCTCATCGACGCCGCATCGCGCGCGAACGCCGGCAGCTTGTCCGGCGGCAGGCGGCGCACGGCCAAACGGATCGCCGCCGGCGCCGCCGCCACGCCGAGAGCCGCCGCCAGCCAGCCGAACGCCAGCATGAGATAGACGCGCCGCCGATGGCCGAACAACGCGACGGCGAACGCGCCTTGCAGCAACGAGACCGCCGCCAGCGCAATCGCCCACGGCCGAACGTCGTGGACGAAATCCGCCGTCGTGCGCCAACGCAGATAACCGTGAAAACCGAGCGCGGCGGCGTGTCGCGCGCCGGCAACGGCGGCGAGGACCAACGTCGCCGCCGCGGCAAACAAGGCGATTCGCAAGTCAGGGAGGCGCAGCCGACGGTCGCCGGGCGGCGTCATCGCGTCGCGGGACCGGCGGCCGGCGCCGGCGTCGTCGCGGGCGTCGGCTCCGGCGAGGGCGAAACGGCCGGGGCGGCGCCCCTCTCGGCGAGGCGCTGCGCGGCGAAGGTCACGGCGTAATACGGCCGAAAATCGCCCTGCGGCGTCTCGACGAAAAAGCGAATCTGCGCCTCGTCGAGGCGTTTGCCGTTAAACGAGCGCAGCACGCCGTCAACCTTGATGCGAAGCTGGTCGACCAGCACCTCGTCGCGAACGCGCAACTCACCGGGGTTGACCGGCTCGCAACGCGTGAAGCGCGACAGCTTGTCGTCGAATACCGTCAATTGGACCGTGAGATATTTGTCGTCATCTTTCGCGCGGCGGATGACGACGTGGGCCGTCGTCGTCCGCATGACCTGGAGGTCGTCGTAAACGTTGGCCGGCCCCTCCCACACGCCGAGGAACCGCGCCGCCGGGTCCACCTCGACCTTTTCGCCGGCCGCGGCGAGCGCGGCCAGGCACAACAGCGCGAGGCCGAGCGCCGCCGTCGTCGCGCCGGGCTGGCCGAGCGTGCGGTGGGGCATCTTACAAAACCTTCACGGACTTCAGCACGATGTCGCGAAAGGCGTCGGCGCGTTCCGGCCGCCAGTGGTCGGGCGTGCCGATCAGCAGCGCGGCGAACGGCCGGCCTTTCTTGTCGAAGATGCAGGTCCACCCGCGCACGCCGTTCTCGTCGGTTTCGAACCCGCGCACCGGCCGGCCGCGCACCGTGAATTTGGCCGCGCGAATCTTCAACTGCGCGTCGTGTCCGCGCGGCGTGAGATTCGCCAGAAAATCGTCAAGATTGTCGCCGGCCGCCGCCGCCGGAATCGCCGCCACGCCGATGAACGGCAGTGCGTCGAGTTCGCCCGGCGGACGATGCAGCGCGAACGCCCCCTCGACGTGTTTGCCGAACTCCTGCGGAACCCGAAACGCCAATCCGGCGTCGCGCTCGGTGCGCCAAGGGCCGAATTCGCGGCGCACCTGGCCTGCCGCGCCGCAGCCGGCCAAGGCCGCCGCCAAACAGAACAACGCCGTCCACGCGAGGCCGCGCCCGACGTCGGGGCGCGCGAAACGCCGGCGCCCGAACGAGGGGTTATGCGTCACGGCCGTGCTCTTCGGAGATGACGTTTTGCAAAGCCAGTTGAAAGTCTTCGAAGCCGAAAGGCTTGTTCAGGCAGCGGTTCTTGATGTCGGATGGCGCGTCCGAACGCACGGGCGACGCGCCGGTGCAGAACAGGATGGGAACGCGCGGCGCCATTTCGCGAATGCGCTCCGCCGCCGCTTCGCCGGAGAGGATGGGCATCGCCAGGTCGAGCACGACGGCCGTCACGCGGTCGCGATTCGCGGCAAATAGTTCCACCGCTTCCTGACCGTTGGCCGCGAGCACCGCGCCGTAGCCCATCCGGGCCAGCATGTTTTCGAGCAGGACGCGCAGCAACTCTTCGTCGTCGGCCACGAGCACCAGCCCGGCCGACGCGCGCTCGCCGTCGGTCCGCGCGGCCGGCGCGAACGGCATCTCCCACATCATGGCGAGCAGCGGCGCGCCGCCGGTTTCCTGCGGCACGAGCGCCAGCCGGGCGGCGACGGCGAAACCGCCGCCCTGCGCGTCGCGCAACGAGAGGCGGATCGCCTGCGGCCCCATTTTGTCCAACGTCTGGCGCAGGTCGGCGAGGCTCACGACCGCTTGCGGCGGCAGCAAATCGGCGAAATTCACATCGACGATGTCCCGGCGTCCGAGCTGCAACGCGGCGCGCGCGAGGCCGTTGGCGTAGAGCAGCCGGCCCTCGTCGTCGAGCAGGGCCATCGCCGCCGGCGCCTCTTCGAGCAGCCCCCGCAAGCGCGCTTCGACATTGTCGAGCGAACGTTCCTTTTCGAGCTTGCGGCGCAGTTCCGCGTTCCGTGTGCGCGCCTCGCGCAAATCCTCGATGCCCCGGCTCCACACGGCGACCCAGACGATCAGGCCGCAAATCACGAACATGTCGATCAGCAGCGGGGCCTGCATGTACAGCCGCACGTCCAACGCCCGGTCGTTGTGGGTGACGGGGTCGCGGGCCAACTCCGTCACCTCCAACGCGAGATAGCGGTAAAAAACCACTTGCGCCGAGATGAACGCGCCGATGAGAATCGCCGCCAGCAACATCCGCTTATTTTTCATCGCCGATCTTCACCCGTCGCATTTGTCACGGAAATCTACCAAAAACATGGCGCCGTGTCGCGGAAAAGGCAAGCGAGAAGTCGGATGGGAGACGAAGAGCAGGCGATAGGAGAGAGGCATAGGCCGCGAATGGCGCTCGGCACGGCGGGAGGCGTCATGGCCCGTGCCGCATCCGCGGTCATCTGCGACATCTGCGGCAAGAAAATCGTTGGCCGTCGCCGGTCAACGCCGCAACGGCCAGCTTTCGCCCGAACGCGGGCGCGCCGCGTCGCGCGTGGTCGTCCACGATTCCGCGCGCCAGCCGCGGCGGGCCGCTTCGGCCGCGAGTTCGGCGTCGGCGTTGACCGCGACGGGTTCGCCGACGACCTCCAGCAGCGGCAGGTCGATGCCGTTGTCGGTGTAGACCGTCGCCTCGGCCGGCGCGACGCCGCGGCCGGCCAGCCACGCCAGCACGAGTTGTTTCTTGCCGTCGGCGACGCACGCCGGCCGCGCCATGCGCGGCAGCAGCCGTTCGCCGTCGCGTTCGCAATCCGTGCCGACGGCGTCGTCGGCGCCGACCTCGTGCGCGAGCGCGCGCGCCACGAACGAGTTCGAGCCGGTCGCCAGCAGCACGAGGTCGCCGCGCCGCCGGTGCGCCGCGATCGCCGCCAGGCCCTCGGCGAAGAACCGCGGCCGCATCGCCTCGGCCACCGCCGCGGCGGCGAGCTGCTCGACGCGCGCCGCCGTGAGGCCGGCGACGCACGTTGCGCCCGCTGCGACGATGATCATCATATCGGCGAGGCCGAGCCGGTACAGCGCCACCGCCTTGTACGAACGCCAGCGGCCGGCCAGCGGCATCGCGCCCGTGCGCATCAGATGGCGGGCGAACAGGTAACCGCTCATGCCGTCGAGCAAGGTGCGATCGACATCGAAAACGGCGGCGCGCATCGGCTACTTATGGAAGAGCGGCAGGTCGTCTTCGCCGGCTTTCTTGTCCTTGGCCTTGCCGCCCGCCTTTTTCCCCGGCACCGCGAACTGGTAGCCGGCCGGCGCCGAGCGCACGCGGTACACCGGCGTTTCCAAGGCCCACTTGCGGTCCGACCATTGCGCCGTCCCGGCGTCGACCTCGGCCTCGAGGAAACCGAACACGCGTGCGTCGAGGTTGTCGAGATAGTGCAGGACCGCCGCCTCGGCGAACATCGGAATCTTGGTCGCGCCGTACTCCGGCCGGCCGTGATGGGAGAGGATCAAATGCCGCAGCAGCATCGCGCGCTCTTCGGACAGACCGGTGTCCACGGCCAGGCGATCGACGTATTGCACACCGAAAACCTGGTGGCCGATCAACTTGCCCTCGTCGGAATAATCGAGGACGAGCGCGTACTTCAGTTCGCGGATTTTGCCCAGATCGTGAAACAGCACGCCGGTCAGCAGCAGATCGCGGTCGAGCGTCGGATAATGTCCGGCGACCATGTTCGCGAGCAGCATCATCGAGCAGACGTGTTCGAGCAGCCCGCCGATATACGGCTGATGAACGCCGGTGGCCGCCGGCGCGCGCCGCAGCCCCGCGCCGATCTCCGGATCGGCCAGCGCCGCCTCGCAAAGCGCCCGATAACCCGGATCGGCCAAATCGGCGACGAGCTCGACGACCGTCCGCCAATACGCGTCCACGTCGCGCGGGCACAGCGGCAGGAACACGGCCGGATCGACCTGCTCGCGCGGCACGGGCTCGAGATGAAACGCCTCCGCCTGCACCTGGCCTTGCCAGACGCGGCCGCGGAATTTGGCCAGCACGAAATCGCCGGCGTTGACGCGCGCGTCGTAATCGCCGGCGTTTTCCCACATCCGGCCTTCCATTTCGCCGGTGCGGTCGGACAGCGTCAACGTCAGGTACGGTTTGCCCTCGTTGCGGCCCGACTTGATCGTCCCCACGCCTTTTTCGCGCAGGTAGTAGACGCCCTCGACGTTTTGGCCGTCCTTGATTTCTTTCAGCCAGATGTGCGGCATCGATCGCTCCTTTGCGGAATGGCGTCATGTTAGCCGCGCGGCGCACTGCAAAACAACCCCAAGCTGAATGCGGAA
>CAZHPN010000149.1:0-15463 GCA_964534375.1 uncultured bacterium
CCATGCCGCCCAGGCCCGCGCTGACCAGCAGCTTGCCGTGCAGGTCGCCGCCGAAATGGGTTTTCGCGGCCGCCATGAACGTTTCGTACGTGCCCTGGACGATGCCCTGCGCGCCGATGTAGATCCACGAGCCGGCGGTCATCTGGCCGTACATGATCAGGCCGCGTTTTTCCAGGTCGTTGAAGACGTCCCAATTCGCCCATTTGCCGACGAGATTGCTGTTGGCGATCAGCACGCGCGGGGCGTCGGCGTGCGTGCGCAGAACGCCGACCGCTTTGCCGCTTTGCACGAGCAGGGTTTCGTCGTTTTCCAATTCCTGCAGCGCCCGGACGATGCCGTGGTACGCCGCGAGGTTGCGCGCCGCCTTGCCGCGCCCGCCATAAACAATCAGTTCGTCCGGCTTCTCCGCCACCGCGGCGTCGAGGTTGTTCATCAACATCCGCAACGCAGCCTCCTGCGGCCAACCCTTGCAGTGCAGTTCCGTCCCCGTCGGCGCGGGAATCCCCGGTTTGGGTGCGACGATCGGCGGCATGACGCGCCTCCTTAATTTGTGCGGACGGTTCATTGTAACCCCGCGGCGACGGGGGTCAAACGAGCGGGGCGGCGCCGCCGGGCGCGCGCCGCGCCTGGCCTGCCCCGCGCCCGCGACTTCGCCCGGGGGAGGCTCCGCGAGGGGCCGGCGCCGGAGTAGCGCCAACTTAACGTTTTTGAGGAGCGGAAACCGGACTGTAGAATGGCGAATGGCGAATGGCGAAATTCGGGCGGCATCGGCAATTCCGCATTCGCGATTCGCCATTCTTCATTCTCCATTGTGCGGGGAATGAGTTCGAAAAAATCGATCAATCCGACGTTCGCGGAACGCGCGCACGGTCGATGCTGAAGGCGCCGTGACCGGCCTGCCGGGCAAAGTCTGTATACCCAAATTGGTCTCGCACCCACTTCGACGAAACACCTTTGATCAGTTGCATAGCTTGCCCAATCGAGACTGACGCCGGCATCAAAATTCCCCATCCCCGAGGACCGGATCTCCGGTCGACGATATGTTCTCGTCTATGTCGCCCGCCGACGTATGATAGTAACGCAACAACCCCCAGGTCCGAAGCCCTGGGCTGCTTTCGCACGCGCCAGGGGCACGTGCGACAACGTCGCTTGGCGACGTTTGAAAGTCATGATTGCGCCGTCGTCACCACCCGCCGCAGCCGCCGCCCTGCGAACTCCCGCCGCTGGCCGGGCGATTGTCATCATCGTCATCAGCCGCGTCGTCGTCGGCCGCCGAAGTGACGCGGATCACGCCCACGTACGGTGCGAGATTCTCGCCGGTCACGGTCAGCGTCAACGTCGCCAAATCCGATAACGGGCGGTTGAACGCGACTTGCGCGACGCCGTTGACGCCGGCATATCCCACGCCGAGCAGATGGCCGTCGATCGAGACGCCCGCCATCGCATAGGGATGACCGGGAACCGACACGTCCAGCGTTGTCGCGGTCGGCGGAATCTCCGCGGCGTACGCCGGCGCGATCGTCGCCGGCGGGGCGCTGTAGAGCAGCGTCTCCGGATCGCCAAAGAGATTATACATTTCGAAGTAGAGCCACGTGTTGCCGCCGCCGCTGTAATGCTGATAAACGGACATCAGGCCGAAATCGAGCAGGCTTTTGGTCCACGGCAGCGACGACAGCGCGCCGTCGCCCTGAATCCAGCCGGTGAATTCGCCGCGTTCGAGAATGTCGTCTTCGTCCCAGAACGTTTCCTGCGAGGCGCCCCAGAACGCCAGCGCGCCGTGCGGAATGCGCATCCACGTGTCGCCGAAGCACGGATAGTCGTCATACGAGCCGGTCAGGCAGGCGTGCGAGAGCACCAGCGGCGTGGTGATATTGGTCAGCGTTTCGATGTCCGACTCGTCGAGCTCCGGACCGTCGGCCCAGGAGATTTCCGAGCCGTGGCCCGAATACGCGTGGATCGTCGGGCCGGCGTCGAGCGCCGCGAGCGCCTGCGCCGGCGTCGCGCCTTCGTGGGCGTAGAGTTTCGTGCAGGTGAAGCCGTCGGGCGTCAGCACGTCGCTGCACACCCAGTTGTGCGTGCCTTCGGAAACCGTGTGGTTGTCGTCGCTGGCCATGAACGTGGCATGCTTCGTCCAAGCGTCGCCGCCGGTCCAGAGGTTCTGCTCGTAGTTCAGGATTTTCGTCAGCATGTTGGCCAGTTCCGCCGGTTTGCTGTACGGCAGGCGGCCGACGCCGAAGGCGGGCAGGTACGACTGGTCCGTCATCGCGGCGAAATACAGATCGGTGGCCGGATTCGGCGAGGTCCGGCCGGTGAAGAACGGCGTGATCGCCGAGTCGCCGAGCAGCAGCACGTACGCCGGCGGATGCTCCCAATTCGCGTACGCGTCCAGCAGATACGAGCGGACGGCGAGCGCGTCGAAGCCGCCGGCCTCGGCGAGGCTGACCGCGACGACGTAGTAGCCGCGCTGGCTCTTCCACTCGATGAAGGCCTGCGTCTGCGGCGCGTTCAGGGCGTCCGCCGGGCCGATGACCACATAGGAACTCGGCGCAAAATGCGGCTCGCCCAAGGGCTGGGCGACGGCGTCGAAGTTGAGCGTCAGATCGCGGGCGACGGCGTACGTTCGCGGCTCGGCGTAGCGCCGCTCCAGCGCCTCGGTCGCGGCCCAGTCGGCGTTGAGGAAGCGCACGTGCACGCGCATCTCGGCGGCGATCTGCACCAGACCCAGCGCCGGCAGGTAGTTGAGCGGATGCAGGTCGACGGCCGCGAGGCGATAGCCGCGCAACAGACCGGCGTCCGTCGCCGCCGCCGGCGCCGCGAAGACCGGGGCAATTCGCCGATAAGCCCGTTCGTCGACCGTGAATACGGCCCGCGCCGCGGCGCCGGGAACCTTGGGCAGCGACGGTTGCACGGGCAGCAGCCGGGGAGCGCCGGTGAAGCCGGCGACCGGCAGCGTCCGGTAGGCCGCCTCGACGCGGACTTCGACCGTCGCGCCGAGCGGGACGCGCAGCAGCCGCGTGACCAGCGGCACGGCCGGCTCGCCGATTTCGCCGTGCCGGCCTTCGCGCGGAATTTCGAGCTGCACGTAGCCGGCCTGCGCCTCGGTAATTTCGAAGCCGGGCAGCGTCAGATGCAAGTCGACCCCGTCGCGATCGGCGCGCTCGACCTGCAGTTCGACCGGCGCCGGCGCCGGCGCGATGACTTCGAACCAGACCGCCTGCGCCGAGCCGGCCGTGACCAGCAGCCACACCGCGACGAATAGAAAAACGAAGCGTTTCATCGGCGCGGCTCCTCGGGCGGCGACGGCGGCCCGCGGCGAAAGCGACGCAGACCTCATCAGCAAAGACGTGCGCGCGTCCGGTTCGGATTATAATGGGCTGGGGCCGCGGCAACAAGCAACGCGGCGCCGGCTTGAGACGGCCGGCGGTTTGTGATTAGTTACCGGCAATATCGGGGAAGGAGTTCGATCGTGCTCCGAGTGGCAAAATTCGTGTTCCTGCTGGCGCTTTTCGTCTGTGTGCTGGCCGCGTGCGACCGCCGGCCGAAAAGCACGGAAGCGCCGCTGACGAAGGACGGCAAGCCGGTCCTCGCCGACGTCGGCGGGCAGTTTCAGGTCACGGTTCCGTATTACGAATTGGCGATTTCACGCGTGCCGGTGGCGAGCCGCTACCAATATCTGACGCCCGACGGCAAGCGGCAGTTCCTCGAAAAACTGGCGATCGAGGCTGTCTACTATCTGGAAGGCAAGCGGCGCAAGTTTTACCTGGAAAAAGACTTCCGCAACATGTTGAAACTCCGTCACTATTACATCTACATCGAAGAGGGGCGGAAGGAGATTTTGAAGGGTCTGTCGGTGACCGACGAGCAGGTGAAAGCGGAATACGACGCGACGATCAAAGACAAAGACGCCTTTCCCTTCGACAAAATGAAAGAGGAAATCCGCTACCGTTTGCTGGAGCGTGAGCTCGACAAAGCGGTCGAGTCCAAGAAGGACGAATTGCGCAAGACGTGGGGCGTCAAAATGCACTACGACGTGCTTGCGCTGTTGAATCCGCAAAGCATGAAAAACGGTACGGCGCCGGCGCTCGATCAACCGCTGGCCGAGGGCGCCGAGTACAAATATACGGTCGATCAATTTCTCAAGCGGCTGGACCTCGCCCCACCGGAGGTGCGGGAAAAGGCCGAGCGCTATCCCGATCCGGTCAAGATGCTCGATTTCTTCGTCGGCGAAGATTTGCTCTCGGCGTGGGTGCAGAAGGCGAACCTCGACAAGTCGCTCGATCTCGAACTGCGCAAGAAAATCCTCGAAGTCGGCGCCCTCAGCGCCTTCACCCGGCAGCAGATCGTCGGGCGCGATATTTTCGCCACGCCGACCGAAGCGCGCACCTACTACGACAAGCACGCCAAGGAATTCGAGCAGAACGGCCAGGTCGCGCCGTTCGACAAAATCAAGGACCTGGTGATCGTCAAGGTGACCGAGAAACGGCGCGACGAGGCCACACGCGGCCTGGCGCAATCGCTGATGGCGCACCGGTATCCGGTCGTCTATTTCGAGCCGAACGTTCGCAAATACCTGCAGTGATCGGCCCGCATGAATTCGGTCGTGTTTTCGGCCTTGATCGTCGTCGGCCTTTTGCTGGCGACCGGCGTCGGCGTTGGGATCTTTCACGTTCGGCGGCGCGTTCCCCGGCCGGTTGAACTGCGGCCGTCGCCGGACAACGCGGCGCCGGCGGTCCGTTTTCCCGGGCTCTACCTCGAAACCCGCCGGCTGATTCTCGACGCCGAAAGCGGCCGGTTCACCGGTTGGCGCCTTGGCGGGCGCAGCCGCGGACATCTTGAGCTCTCCGAGACGGGTTTGCGCTTTCGGCGGTCGTTTTGGCGGCGGTCGGTTTGGCTTCCGTACGGCGCGATCCGCCAGGTCAACGTCGTATTTTCGCCGCGCCGCTGCATCCGCGACAAAATGGCCTTGGAATTGGATTGGGAAGCCGGCGGCCTGCGCCTGCGTTCGATCTTTGTGCTCGACGGGGGCGTGAGCGCCTCGGTGCACGCTGCGCGGTGGGTCGAAGCGCGGCTGTAAGGGGTCGCCCCACGCAGAAATGGAGAATGAAATGGCGACGTCCGAATTTCTCCATTTTCCATTCAACATTCTACGTTCCAGTTTTCGCTCCTCAAGAACGTTGAGTTAGCTTTGATGGTCCGCCCCCATGCACGGCCGGCCGACATGAAGAAAATCGACAGTCTCTTAACCCCGGGCCAGTCCCCGTCGGTCCCGGACGTCCTACGCCGCTCTTGCCTTCCGCAATTCCCATTGAATCGAGAATGATTCGCAACTCGGATGCTCTGTGCGGGGGGGACGGCGGCTTGCAACGCCTCTTCGACTTCTCTACTATGATGCATTGGGATTGGCTGAAAATTCGGGGGACTAAAAGGAGCCGGCCATGCGTAGAACATCTCTGGTGTGTGCATTCTTCGTATTCCTTGCTTTCTTCACGATCGGATGCTCATCCGGCAATACCCCGGCAGCCACGTCGAACTTCAGCGACGACGACGACAACGACGACACGGCTCCGCCGATCGACGACGACAACGACGACAATGACGACAACGACAGTTCGCCCGATGACGACTCCTCGCCCGACGACGACGACAACGACAACGACGACGATGTTTCGCCGGCCGACGACGATGACAACGACGACGACAACGATGACAACGACGACGACAGCGCGCCGCCGAACGACATCACGATCGTGGCGCCGACGGACGACCAAACCATCTCCCAAAAAGATGTTTACATCGACGTGGTCTTCGATAGCGCTCCCGGCAATCCGGCCATCGCCATCGACGACGTTTCGGTGATCGGCGAATTGGTTTACAACAACAATGAGTTCAAGGGCTTGGCCACGAATATCGTCCCCGGTTCGCACACGATGACGGCCTCTGCGACGTTCAACGGCAAACTGGAGCAGAAGTCCGTTTCGTTCACCCTCGACGCTCCGACCACCGGCTGGATCGAACTCCAGGAGGCGCCGGCATATGTGCAAATCGACGCGCCGCCGGCGCAACCGACGTCGACGGTCACCTGGACGGTTTACAATGCGCAAGGTCAGGACGTCACACAGGGGTCCTCGGTCGAATTAACCGCCAACCCGCCGTCCGGCGTGCAGATCGCGACCGGCGCATCGAGCGACACGTTGACGTTCTCGCAAGTCGGCGAATATATGCTCGAGGCGGAAACGACGGTCGGCGGCCAGCAGGTGATCGGCTACGGCTTCATCGTGGCGGTGGAGCAGTTCCAAGTCGCGAAAGTGACCGTCAGTTGCAATCCGAGCCGGATCGTGGCCGGTCAGACGACGAACTGCATCGGCGAGGCGCTCGACGCGAACGACAACCCGCTGCCGAATGTGCCGATTCTGTTTTCGACCGACCCGATCGACGCGGCGTCCAACATTATGGGCGGCGCGGTCACGCTGGTTGTCGCCGGCGGCGACAAGGTCATCGGCACGGCGGCCGGCACGACCATCAGCGGCTCGACGACCGTCGACGTCACCGCGGGCGCGGCGGACAAGATTGCACTGGTTCTCAACCCGGCCACGGTTGCGGTCGATCAGACCTCGAAGGCCACCGTCTGGATCACCGACGAATACGGCAACCAACTCACGCAAGCAACCGACGCGACACTGACGGCGTCGCCCAGCCAGGGCATCACGATCTCGGGTATGAATCTCACGCCGCAGATCGTGACGCCGTTCGAGATCACGGCCACGGCCACGGTGAACAACGTCCAGGTGCAGGCCCAGGCGTCCCTCACGGTCACGAACCCGTATCCCCCGATGATCACGGTCACGTCGCCGCCGCGCGGCGCGTTCATCACCGGCGGTTCGGCGAACATCACCGTCGTCGGCCAGGTCACTTCCGAATTCGGAACGGTCGTCTCCTTCCAAATCAACGGCACGGACGTCTCGTTCGACGACCAGGGCAACTTCTCCTATCCGATGACGCTTAACTACGGGCTCGACACAATCGTCTTCTACGCGCAAGACGACAGCGGCAATACGACGAATTCGTCGCTGTCGGTCATGTACGCGCCGACGTATCTGGCCAACGGTTCCCCGGTCGTCGACGCTCTGGGCGCCTTCATCAGCGCCTCGGGCTTCAATGAGATCTCGACCATCGCCCAGGACACGATCGACACGGTCCTTCCGGCGGCGTTGAACAAAATGAGTTGGCCGATGACCCTATTCTCGCAGGAGTATACGGAACTGGGCATCGATTTGGGCACCGTTACGGCGACGATGAACGAGCCGACGTTCGGCCCGCCCCTGCCGACGCTAAGCATCACGCCGCAGGACAACAACGTACTGGCGCTGTCGATCGGCGTCACCAACCTCCAAGGCGGCGGCAGCGTCGGCCTCAGTTGGCTGGGCAGCGCCGGCTTCACCTTCACGATTCCCACGCTCACGATCAACGTCGATATGACCGTGTCCGTGTCGTCGTCCGGCCAGTTGCAGGTGTCGCTCGGCACGCCGCAACTGAACGATTGGGAAAGCACGGCGACGTTGAGCCTGGACAATAGCATCGCCAACTTCCTGCTCGGCTGGCTGCTGAACCTGTTCATCCAGGATTTCGGCGAGGAGATCATTAATCCGATCATCGTCAACGAGATCACGAGCATCGTGCCGCCGCTGATTACCTCGACGCTCCAGAGCCTGGATCTCAGCTTCGACTTCAGCTTCCTTACGCACACCTATGACATTACGGCCGACTTCGACACATTCACCGTCGACGATACGGGCGCGACCATTTGGTTCGACACCGCGTTCAGCTACGACAACAACGCGACGGCCCCCGGACCGAATACGCCCAATCTTCCCGGTTCGATCCTGCCGGCGAACAACAACTCGCCGCCGGACCTCAACGGTGACGTGCCCGACAGCGGCCAGCCGTACGACATGGGCGTCGTGGTCGGCGAAGAGGTGTTCGACCAATTGTTCTATGTGATCCATCGCAGCGGCGCCCTGAGCCTCGATCTCAATCAGGCGACGTTCCAGAGCCTCTTCGGCATCAACCTCGACCTGACGACCCTCGAGATGGACCTCGTCTTCCCGGGCTTGATCGCGAAGTACGGCGCCACGGCGTCCGTGACGATCGGCCTGCGGCCGCAGTTGCCGCCGATCATCAACATCAGCGGGTCCACCAGCGCCGGCATCACCGCGCAAGTGGAAATCGGCGAATTCGACATCTTGTTCTCGACCAACAACGAAGTCTGGGCGAGCCTGGGGATGTCGATGTACGTGCCGGCGACGATCAACATCGCCAATCAGAAGCTCCAAATGAGCTTCGGCACGATCAACATGTACAGCGGTCTGTTCCAATTGGATGAAGGCATACGCGCCAGCAGCACGTTGTTCAGCACCTGGATTCCGACCCTGGTGCAAGACTTGTTGCCGTTGCTGCTCGCGTCGGTCAACAACTTCCCGATTCCGTCGATCGCGGGCTTCACCTTCGACGTCACCTCCCTCGAGGCGGACGGCCCGAACACCGATTGGGTCGGCCTCTACGGTTCCCTCGCCCAAACGACCGACAAACAACGCGTCGTGGCGACGCCCCGGCGGTAGCCCGCCGCTTCGCTCTGCGAACCATCCTGGGACCCGCCCGCGCGGGTCCCTTTTTGTTGGCCGCGGCGACGGTTGGAAATCGCGCCGCGAATGCCTATCATGGGGAACACCCACCAGCGCGCGGCGGCGCGGCGGAGGCTCACGTGAACTGCCCGAATTGCGGCCGGAAGATGCCCGACGGCACGATCGAATGCCCCAAATGCGTGGCCAGGAGCGCAAACTTGCAGGATCCGACGCCGATCGCGCCGACCCTGCGCGCCGGCAGCCCGTTGCTCGGCCTGGCGCTCGGCGCCGCGACGGCCGCGGCGGGCGCGGCCGGCTGGCTTTGGTTCAGCGCCACATTCGCGTCGCTACAGACCTGGCCGGCCATCGTCATCGGCGCCGCGGTCGGCATGGTCGTGCGCGCGACGGGCGGCCCCGAGGCGCAGGTCAAGGCCTTCATCGGCACGCTCTGCGGCGCCCTGGGCATTGGCGGCGGCGTCCTGATGCTCCTGCTGCATTATCAGCTCAACGCCGACGAAATCGCCCGCGAAGCGGCGCAACTCCACAATCTCGCCTACCTCTTGATCGGCCTCTCCCTGGCCCGCTCACTCAGCGCCCCGAAAAACATCGGGTTGCCGCAAAAGCAGTTCGGGCGGTGAACGGGATTATTGAGCCTGATTTTTAGGATTCGGCCGGCGCAAGAAAACTCGCGACAACGGCGAAGCGTCGTTGTCGTCATGATCATCGTTGTCGTCATCGGCCCCGTCGTAGTGCGACATTATGCCGCTGCCGGCGGCGAACACATCCGATATGCCGCCGGCCACGTCGTTCGCGAAGTTGTACGCATCGAACAACGCAACATCTTTCGAATTCGAATCAATCTCGCCGAAGCTCCGTGGTTGAGCGCTTGGCCATTGTTCGCCGGCGCCGTTCTTGACGCTTAACCGCCGGGGTGCTACACCGAGGGCCGCAAACGCGGCGGTTCTTTCGCGAAATTCGCCGTCGCCGGCGGGGGCGTCGTGGGCCGGATTTACTTCAGTTGTTGGGGCGGGCGGCTGATCGACAACCGCGGCAAGCCGGCCGAGCAATGGGCCGCGCCGGCCGACCTCAAGCTGCCGTTCACCTTCAAGACGACCGACGATGTCCGCGCCTTCATGGGCTGGGACGGCTTCTTCCTGGCCGCCGACGGCGTGAGCGTCGTCGCCCTCTGCCGGGCCTACCTGGAGGCCGTGCAACGCGAGGCCAGTTGCGGCGAGTGCTTCCCGTGCCGCGTCGGCACGCGGATCGCGGCGGAGCTGCTCGCCCGGCTCTGCCAGGGCGTCGCCGTCGCCGGCGATCTGGCGCAACTGGAGCCGCTGTTGGCCGACATCGCGGCGGCGTCAAAATGCCAGGTCGGCCAGACGGCGCCGCGCCCGGTGCTAAAAGCCCTCGCGCATTTCCGCGACGAGTTCGCCGCGTGCGTCGGGTCGGGCCGGGCGATTCCGCCGGTGCAGCTTGTGACGCGCGTCGCGGCCCCGTGCCAGGAGGCGTGCCCGGCGCACCTCGATATCCCCATTTACGTGGAAGACGTCAAAAAGCGCCGCTACCTCGATTCCAGCGATACGGCGCGGCTCAATTGCGTCATGCCCACCGTGCTCGGCCGCGTCTGCGTGCGGCCGTGCGAAGCGCATTGCCGCCGCGCGAACGTCGACGAGCCGATCCATATCAAATATCTCAAGCGGTTCGCCGCCGATTACGAGAAGCGGCTCGGCGCCCGGCCGCTCCGGCGCGCCGGGGCGCGCAGCGGCAAGCGCGTCGCCGTCATCGGGGCCGGTCCGGCCGGCCTGGCGTGCGCGGAAAAGCTGGCGCAGGCCGGCCACGCGGTCGTCATCTTCGAGGCGCTCGCCGAGGGCGGGGGGATGGCCGCGGTCGGCATCCCCGATTATCGCCTGCCGCGCGAGGTGCTGCGGCGCGAGATTCGGCTCATTGAGGAACTCGGCGTCGAGATCAAATACAGCACGCGGCTGGGCGACCCGGGGTTCGGCTGGGCCGAGTTGCAGCAAATGGGCTTCGACGCCATCTTCCTCGGCGTCGGCGCGCACAACTCGAACAAGCTCGGGGCCGAGGGCGAGGACCAAGCGTACAAGGGCTTCGTGCATGGCGTCGCGTACCTGCGCGCGGTCGCCGAGGGCCGCGAGACGGTCGGCGGCAAGAAGATGGTCGTGGTCGGCGGCGGCAACGTCGCGATCGACTGCGTGCGCACCGCCTTGCGGCTGGGCTTCGACGACGTGCACATCATCTACCGCCGGTCGCGCAAGGAGATGCCCGCCGACGCGGTCGAAATCGCGGACGCCGAAGAGGAAGGCGTGCACTTCAACTTCCTCTGCAACCCGACCCGCCTGCTCGCCGACGCCGCGGGCCGGCTGACCGGCGTCGAATGCCTGCGCATGGAACTGGGCGAGCCCGACGCCTCCGGCCGGCGGCGGCCGTCGCCGAAGGCGGGCAGCGAATTCACGATCCCCACCGACGTGCTGATCCCCGCCATTGGCCAGTCGCCGAACCTCGCCTTCCTGCAGGGCGCCGACAAGATCGGCGTCAGCAAATGGAGCACGATCGTCGCCGACGGCTGCACGGGCGCGACGGGCCTGCCGGGCGTCTTCTCGGGCGGCGATTGCGTCACGGGCGCGGCGACGTTGATCGAGGCCGTGGCGGCCGGCAACCGCGCGGCGATCAGCATCGACCGCTACCTGCTGTGCCCGGCGCCGCCGGAACTTGACGATCGCCAGTGCATGGAGCGGCTGCTCGCGTCGATCAAGACGTACGACCCGCAGGAGAAGATCGCATTGCCGAAAGGCCTGCCGCGGCAGGGCTTCGCGCATTTGCCGGTCGCGACCCGCATTCGCAATTTCGACGAGGTGGAAATGGTCATGAGCGCCAAGAACGCCGAGACCGAAGCCGCCCGTTGCCTGCGCTGCTTCCGCCTCGCGGGGGTCGTGTTGTGAAAACCAACCCCACCGTCAACCTGACGATCGACGGCCGGCCGGCGGCCGTGCCCTTCGGCGCGACGATCCTCGACGCGGCGCGCGAGGCCGGCGTGCGCATCCCGCATTTGTGCAAGCACCCGTGGATCCACCGCCTCGCCAGTTGCCGGTTGTGCCTGGTGAAAGTCGCCGGCGTCGACGGCGTGGTCGCCGCCTGCACGACGCCCGTCGCCGAGGGCATGAACGTCACGGCCAATGACGACGACCTGCTGCGCCGCCGCCGCCAGCAAATGCAGTTCATTTTGCTGAACCACCCGCTCGACTGCCCGGTCTGCGACAAGGGCGGCGAGTGCAAACTGCAAGACCTGACCTACGAACTGGGCGTCGCTGACGTGCCGTTCCGCGCGCGTATCGGCGAGCAACGCATCGACAAACTCAGCCCGCTAATCGAGCGCAACGACGAACGCTGCATACGCTGCGGGCGCTGCGTCGCCGTGTGCGAAGAGGTGCAAGCGGTCGGCGCGTACAAATTCGCCGGCCGCGGCTACGACGTGCGCATCGACACCAAAACCGGCGGGCCGCTCGACTGCGAATTCTGCGGCCAGTGCGTCGCGATTTGCCCGGTCGGCGCGCTGCTGTCGAAGCAATTCAAGCACCAGGCGCGGGTGTGGGAACTCACGCACACCACGACCGCCTGCGGCTATTGCGGCGCCGGCTGCCAGCTCGAACTTGAAACGCGGCGCGGGCGCATCTTCCGCGTCGAGAGCGATCGCAAGCGTTCGCTCAACCACGGCCAGCTCTGCGTGCGCGGCCGCTTCGGCTGGGATTTCACGCACGACTCGCGCCGCGCGGCCTCGCCGCTGATCCGCCGCGGCGGGGAATTGGCCCCGGCGACGTGGGACGAAGCGCTCGACGCGGTCGCCGACGGGGTTCGCCACGCGCTGGCCGGCGGCGGGCCCGAGGCGGTGGCGGCGCTGGCGAGCGCGCGGCTGCCGGTGGAAGACATCTGGGCGCTGGGACAATTGTTTGGCGCGTCGCGGACGGCCGTCGCGGGGCAGGACGCTTACGCGGCTGCGCTGCGGATCGTGCGCGAGCGCCTCGGCCATTTCGGCTCGACCGCGACCTTCGCCGATCTGCGCGAGGCCGACGCGATTTTGCTGCTCGGCTCCGATCTCGCGGCGGAAATGCCGGTGCCGCATCTGGCCGCGCTGGCGGCCTCGCGCGAGGGTGACGCGCGGCTCGTCGTCGCGCATCCGACGCCGACCAAGCTCGAGCGCTTCGCGACCGCGCGGCTGCGCTTCCGGCCCGGCGCGGCCGACGCCACGCTGCTGCTGCTCCTGCGCGAATTGGTCGAGCAAAAAGGCCAACGCGTCGATTTCATCATGAAGCACACCGACGGGTTCGCGGTGTTCAAGGCGGGGCTGGATCGGCTCGACGTCGCCGACTTGTGCGCGAGGACCGGCCTCGCCGTCGACGACGTGCGCGCGGCGGCCGCCGCGCTGGCCGGCGCGCAGCGGCCCGTCGCCGTGCTCGGCCCGCAGGCGCTGGCCGGGGCGCGCGCCAGCGCCGTCACGGGTCTGGCGATCGACCTGCTGCTGGCGCTGGGAAATGTGGAAACGGGTTTGCTGCTTTCCGCCGACCGCTGCAATCTGGCCGGCAGCATGCTGGCCGGCGCGGCGGGCAGCTCGGCCGGGGTGATCGAAGCGGGCATGGCCGGCCGGCTCGGCGCGTTGTTCATCTGCGGCGGCGATCCGCTGGTGTACGGCCTCGGCGCCGATCAGTTGCGCAAGGCGATGGAGGTCACTGGCTTCGTCGTCGCGTGCGATTCCTTCGCCGGCGAAACGGCGAAGAAGGCCCACGTTTTCTTGCCGACGACGACCTTCGCCGAGCGCGACGGCACGTATGTTTCGGCCGAGAACCGCGCCTTGACGTTGACACCCGCCGTGCCGCCGCTGGCCGGAGCGTGGCCCGAGTGCAAGATCGTCGGCGAACTCGCGAAGCGCCTGGGAAAACCCGCGCCGGCCGAAACGCTGGCCGAGGGAGAAATCGCTCATTCTCTGTTCGGCGCTGCGGCGGCTCCGCGTGAGGCTCGGCATTTGGCGGCGTTCCTGCCGCGGCTGAAAATGCCTGCGGACGGCAAATTCCACTTTGGTGAACTGCCCGTCGCCGCCGAACCCCCGCACGGCGATTTGCTCCTCGTCGTCGGCCCGATCTTCCAGCACAACGGTTCGTTATCGGGGTGGTCGAAGGCGATTGCGCAGGTGGCTGCGGCGCCCTTCATCGAACTGCACCCCGCCGACGCCGTCCGGCGCGGCCTGCGCGCCGGCGACCGCGCGCGCGTCGCCGCCGACGGCGTCGAACTCACGGCGGCCGTGCGCCTCAACGACGCGCTGACGCCCGGAGTCGCGTTCGCCCCGCCGCACTTCGCCGCCTTCCCGGCCGGCCGGCTGCTGCGCGACGCGCCTTACGCGGCAGTCACAGTGGCGAAGCAGAGCGGGTGAGAGGCGCGGCCGGCGAAGACAGAAGTCAGAAATCAGAAGTCGGAACTCGGAAACGGGAAGTCAGACCGCCCAAATCCCCAATCCCCAATCCCCAATCCGCATCACTTCTCGGCGCAGGTCCATTTCTCTTCGACGCGGTCGTACGTCGCGTTCCAGCGGAAGACGACTTCGGCCGATTGACCCGTGCGGACGGCCGCGTCGCGAGTCTGGTCGGGGCACGGCACGCACTTCTTGAAGGCGCAGGCTTCGACGTTTTTGACGACAACGGTGTAGCTTTCGGGCGGCAATTTCTTGACGAGCGTCGTCTTGCGGCCCCACGCTTCGACCGTGGGCGCCGTGGCGCCGATGTCGCCGACGATCTTGTTGAGCATGTCGGGGCCGGCGCGCTGACTGAGGATCAGAAACACGCGCAACTCGCCGTCGGTGCTCTCGGCGTGCAGCACGCCGGCGAGAAACACCAACAACCAAGCCGCCCAGAGCCATCGACTTCGCGCCATGCGCCAACCATACGCGCGCGAATGCCGCGGCTCAAGAGGGCGGGAAACAGCTCACGGATTCGGCCGCAGGATCAGCGGCGGGCGCGGGGCCTGGGTGAAATCGAAGTCCGCCAGCAGATCGCCGAGTGTCGGCACGTTCTCGCGGACGTTTCGCCGCGCGTCGGGGCGGCCGTCGGTTTTCGGATCGAGGCGTTGGCCGTTGAGGAACAGGTCTTCGATGAATTTGGGGTAGACGTCAAAGCTCAACACCTGGTGGTCGATGGTTCCCTTTTTCGCGTAAGGGCCGATCGCCAGACCCGGCACGCGAATGCCGTGGCCGGCGCCGTCCACGTTCGGCGGCGGCACGTGGTCGTAGAAGCCGCCCCAGTCGTCCCACGCGAGAAATATCGCCGATTCGCTCCACTGCGGGCCGGACATCACGGCGTTGATCAGTTTGGTGACATACGCCTGGCCAACCCGGACGCTGGCCGGCGGATGCTCGCTGACCTCGTTGTTCGGCACGATCCAGCAGACGGCGGGCAGGGCGTCGTTCTTGCGGTGCAAGGCGTCGCTAAAGCAGGGCGGGCGCCTGCTTGTGGTGGTCGGCACGCTGGGCGAAATGCTGGCGGCGCCCTGGGCGTCGCTGACCAGTGGCCGCAAGGTCCTCGCCGGCGGCGGCAATTGGCGGCCGGAGGACCTGAGCACTCTCGCCGGCCTGGCCGAAGGGATGGGACGTATGGGATCGATGGGACCTGTCCTCGATTCCCCCGACTCTGTGTGACTCGAGCCCTCGACCTCGCTCTCTTCGGGTTTGAGTCGCAGGGTGCAACAGAACAGAATCTCCCAGACCGGAATTTAGGCCGGCCGGCTGTTATCAGGGCTCCGGCATGTTGACTTGCAAATGATTGAAGTTTTGGGATTTGTCTTTT
>CAZHPN010000150.1:0-15409 GCA_964534375.1 uncultured bacterium
TGTCCGCCGTCGGGCCGAGCATGTTGGTGAACATCGCCTTGAAGGCGGCATCGCGGCTGCGGTCGCGCGCCGCCTTGATCGTCAGCCGCTCGTAGGCTTTGGCGGCGAGCAGCATCGCCAGCATTGACTCGTCGAGTTCCCACGTCGTGCGCGGCACGGCGCCGCCTTTGCCGATCGTGCACATCGTCTCGACCACATATTCGGCGGGGATGCCCGGAATCGCGCCTTGATTGCGGACGTTGACGGCGTGCGCGAGGCCGAGATCGTTGCGGAGCGCGTCGATGACATCGATGGCGATTTTCGAATAATAGGCCCCGCCGCGCTGGTTGAGTTCCTCGGGTTTGGTCGTCTGTTTCGGGTCCATGTACCTGCGCAGCAGCTTGGCCTCGACGTCCATCACTTCCTGCGCGCGCGTGCGCGGCTTGCTCTTGAGCTGCGCGAGCACTTTCTCGGTGTTGTAGTAATAGCGGTCGTAGTACAGCGGCACGGCGCCGAGCGCGCGAATCAGCTCCGGCGCGAAATCGATATCGGGGATATTCTTCGGCCCTTCCGCGCTCGCCAGGAATTGCAGCAGCCTCGGCGTAACGTCGACGCCGCGCACGGCGACCTTGCGCACCCAACCGAGGTGATTGACGCCGACGACGTCCATGTCGATATCGCCCTCCGGCGCGTCGAGCGCCTTGGCAATCACCATTTTCATGTCGATCGGCACGTTGCACAGGCCGACCGCTTTGTCCCAACGCGCAAAATTGAGGATCGCCTCGGTGATCAGCCCCGACGGATTCGTGAAGTTGACGAGCCACGCGTCGGGGCAGAGCCGCTCCATGTCGCGGCAGATATCGAAGATCACTGGCAGCGTGCGCAACGCCTTGGCCATGCCGCCGATGCCCGTCGTTTCCTGGCCGATCAGGTCGTGGCGCAGGCCGAGCAGTTCGTCCTGATGCCGCGCCTGCTGCCCGCCGACGCGAAATTGCGTGGTGACGAACGTCGCCCCGTCCAGCGCCGCGGCCCGGTCTTCGGTGAGCGTCACGCGGAACCCGCCGCCGGCGTGTTCGACCATCCGCTGCGCAAAATGCCCGACGATCGACAGCCGTTCCGGGTCGATGTCCATCAGCGCCAATTCGTCGAGGCCGAGGCGCGCGGCGCGCGCCAGCAGGCCTTCGACCAGTTCCGGCGTGTAGGTGCTGCCGCCGCCAATGACTGCGATCTTCATTAACTGCTCCCTTCGATACCGCCGCTATATACAATGAACAGTGGACAGTGAACAGTGAGCAGTGCCCGGCGACGCGGGATTCGCGCCGAGGAACCGCCACTGCTCACTGTTCACTGTTCACCGTTCACTGCGGGCAGCCCAGTCGGCCGCCATGAGTGCGATCGCCGGAGAGGCGGTGAGGCCGGGCGATTCGATGCCGATCAGGTGCAGGATGCGCGGTTCGTCGGGCTGCGGCTCGATGAAAAAATCCAGTTGCGGCGCGCCGGGCCCGCTGCGTTTAGGCCGAATGCCGGATGGCCCGAGACGCAAATCTTCCGCCGCGAGCGCCGGGCAAAGGCGCTGCGCGGCCGGCAAAAAATCGACGGCCGGCCGGCGGTTCGTTTCGTAGTCGCTCTTGTCGGCGATCCAGCGCGCGTCGGGCCCGAGCCATAGTTCGCCGTCGACGGTGCGCGTGAAATGCACGCCGATGGAAACGTCCTCGGGCACGGGATAGACGAGTTCGTTGATGAGGCTCGTGCGGCGCGGAATGACCGCCGCGTATTCGCCGCGGTTCGGGTGAATCGTGTGCCGCGCGTCGCCGCACAGACGGGCGACCTCGTCGGCGCGCAGGCCGGCGGCGTTGATCAGGCGCCGGCCGCGGATCGCGCCCTTCCGCGTCGTGCGCGTCGTGATGACCGCAGCGTTAATGTCGACCGCCGCGACTTCGGCGTCGGCGACCAGCAGCGCGCCGAGTCGCTGCGCGCGGCCGGCCAACGCGTGCAAATATTCGGCGACGTCGAACACGCCGGTGCGCGGCGAATGCAGCGCCGCGACGGCGCGCACGTTCGGCTCGCGCCGCCGCGCCGCGGCCCCGTCGATCAGCGGCAATTCCTCGACGCCGTTTTCCAGCCCCTGTTTTTGCAGTCGCCGCAGTTCCGGCAGCTCGGCGTCTTCGACGGCGACAATCAGTTTGCCGCCGATCCGATGCGGCACGCGCCACTCGGCCAGCCGCGCCGCGAGCAGGCGCCGGCCGGCGACGCACAGCCGCGCGCGCCGCGAGCCGGTCGGGTAATAAATGCCCGCGTGCAGGACGCCGCTGTTGTGGGTGGACGTTTCGTCGCCGAAGCGCGAGCGGCGTTCCAGCACGGCGACGCGGCGGCCGCGCGCCGCGAGTTCGTGGGCGCAGGACAGCCCGACCACGCCGCCGCCGACGATCACGACCTCCACATCCGGCACGCTTCGATTCGCCATAGACCCAACCAAAAATTTCGCCCAATATACGCCATCTGTTTGCAAAAAGGAGACGCACCATGCCGGTCCTCGAAGTCGCCAAACTCACGTACAACAAACTCAAGAAAATCGATCGCAACCGCGCCGTCGTGATGGCCACGCTCAGCCCGATCGAGGTGCACGGCCCGCACCTCCCGCTCGGCGAAGACCTGATGACCGCCTACGCGCTCGGCGAGGCCACGGCGAAGGTCTGCGCGAAGAATCGCCCCGACTGGAATTTTCTGATCCTGCCGCCCGTGCCGGTCGCCTCCGACGGCGTGCCGAAGCTCGGCTCGATCATGTTCCCGCCGACCGTGGTCGCCGACGTGGCCTATTACCTGTTGCGTCCGTTCGCGCAAATGGGTTTCCGGCGGCTGGTGTTCGGCTCGTTCCACGGCGGCCCGCGCCATTTCCTCGCGCTCGAAGCGGCGGCCGAACGGCTGACCGACGCCGCGCGCGACGTGGCCGCGTTGAGCCTCTTTTCCGCCGCGATCGGCCGCATGGCCGAGGGCAAGCAGTTTTACGACGCCGTGAAAGACGACCCGAACTGCACAATCACGCTCGAAGAACTGCGCGCCGATCACCACGCGGGCTTTGTGGAAACTTCGCTGGCGCTGCACGGCTGGCCGGAATTGGTGGAGCCGTCGTGGAAGAAGCTGCCGGCGTCGGTGTCGCACGCAGTCGAGGCCGACACGCCAATGAACGACACGTATCTATATGGTTATGAAGGACGCGCCTCGATCGTCGACAAAATCAAGCGCGGCGCCAACGTCGTCGAGAACATCGCCCGCGCCGTGCGGCATTTTAAGACGCAGACGTATCACGGCTATCCCGGCAAAGCCTCGGCGCGTCAGGGCAAGAAACTCTTCGACTCCGTGACCAAGATGAGCGTCGAACTGGTCGAAGAGTTCATCGAACGCGGCGCGGCGATGGACGTCCATTCGCCGCTGTGGAAAGCCCACGCGGTGTTCGGCAACCGTCCGCTGAACTGGGCGGTCGATCAGTTGATTGGCTTCGGGGAATAGCGGCGTTTCGCGAACCGCCCGTTGAAATATTTTGGCAGGATCAACACGATCAATGCGCCAGAGTTTCGTGTTCTTGACAGAGCAATTGGATCAACGGGATCGGCGCCGCAGATTTGGCGTTGCGCAACAACACAGCGAACGTTGATTGTTCACTGTTCATTGCTCACTGATCGCGTTGATCCTGTTGATCCTGTCAAAAAAACTCTAATTCCCTTCCTTGCTGCGTCCTCGCGCCCGGCGGCTACTGCTCGATCGGGTACAACCGGAACACCACCCAGCCGATGAAGAACACGACGGCGCCGACCAGCGGCGCGGCGATGATGCCGTAGGGCTTGTCGGTCGTCGCGCCGAAGTACAGGTACAGCAGCGGCACGATGAAGTACGCCGCGCCCGAGCCGAGCTTCGTGAAGAAGCCTTCCATCCCGTTGTACATCGCCTCGCGGCGGTAGCCGGTCAGTTTCTCGTCGTGGTCGATCACGTCGGAGAGGATCGGCCGCTGCACGACGAAAATCACGGCGACGGCGAACGCGCAGAGCGCCAGCACGACGATGCTGTGCGCGAAGCTGATCCAACTGGGCGCCAGGGTCTTGCCGAAGAGCGCCGCCACGCCGGCGACCGGGTAACCGAGGAACGGGAAGTGCTTCACCATCGTCAGCAAGAGGAAACAGCCGCAGAACCAGATCAGGCTGAGCTTGAAGATCTTCTTCTTGCCCCGCTTCGCCGCGAAGCGCGACACCAGCGGGAAGAGGAACATCGAGCCGAGCAGGATGACCCCTTGCAGATAGCCCGCGTAGCCCGGCGCGAGATTCATCAACTTGACGACGATGAACGGCAGCGCCGCCAGCACAATGTCCAGGCCCATGCGAATGGCGGTGGACGCCGCGACGTACGCAGGAAAGGCGGGGTTGCGCAGCGTCTCGCGCACCGACTGCCAGAAGTGGAACTCCGGCGGCTTGATGTCCTGCGCCGGCCGTTCCCGCACGCGCGAAATGCTGACGTAAAAGCTGACGAGGAAGATCGCGCCGATGAGCAGGCCGGAAACCTCGAAGGCGTTCTCCAGGTGGAACGGGCCGATATTCGCGCCGTGCTCGAAGAGGTCGATCATGAAGCCCAGGCCCGCCGTGCCCGCGGCGTTGCCCAGCACGTCGGAGTAGGCCATGAATTCGGACAATTTGATCCGCTCGTTCTTGTACGGCGTGATTTCCGGCAGCAGCGATAAATACGGCGCGACGACCGCCGAATAGAGCAGCCAGAAGCCGGTGTGCATCAGCACCAGCCAGACGAAATTGGGCGACAGGCTCACCCCGAAAATCGTGGCCCAGACGTGGCCGAGGCCGGCTTTGTCCGGCGGAAACCAGATCAGCACGGAAAACAGCATCAGCAGGGGCGTGCCGAAGATGATCCACGGCATGCGCCGGCCGAAGCGCGTCGTGTAGGTGTCGGAAACGTGCCCGATCAGCGGCTCGGCGATCGCCTCGATCACTTTCGGCGCCAGGCCCGCGACGGCCATCGCCGCGGCCGAGACCAGCAGGATGTTTTTCCCGCCCTCTTCGTCGCCGCCGTTGTAGAAATAAATCAGGTACGATCCGATGACGGCGGGCGACAGGGACACGGCCATCTGCCCCCACGCGTAGCTGAATTTCTGCCCGAAACTCAGGCACGTCTTGTCGTCGTCGTTGGGCGCCGGGCCCGTGTTTTCCGGTGTGTCAGCCATCCCCGCTTCTCCTTTTTTCTCGACCCGTCATTCGTATTTCAAGGCCTCGCGCAACGGCAGCCCCGCCGCTTTGCGCGCCGGGAACAACCCCGCGACGATCGCCAGCGCGATCGAACCGGCAAAGACGACGGCGATCAAAACCCACGAAAAGTGCAGGCCCATGCCCCAGCCGGTCAGCATTTTCGACAGCCGCGTCATGTGAATCCAGCCCAGGCCGTAGCCGATGAACAGCCCGACGGAGGCGCCGCTCAAGCCCAGCAAGCCCGATTGCATGAAGTAAATGACCGCCACTTGCAGCCGCGTCGCGCCGAGCGACCGCAGCACGCCGATTTCGCGCGTGTGGTCGATGACGTTCGCCATCAGGTTGTTGACGATGCCGATCATCGCGATGATCAGCGTCAGAATCTCCAGCGACACCGCCAGCGCGAAGAACTGGTCGATGGCGCCGAGAATCGACTGCTTGAATTCGCGGTTGGTCAGCACGTAGAGATTGAATTCCTCGCCGAGCAGCCGCTCGATGCCGTGGCGCACATCCTCGATGTTGGCGCCGGGCTGCGTGTAAATCTGAAACGTGTCGACCAAGGTGTCTTTGAAGGTCTTGATGAACAGCCCGCGGTTGATCAGCAGCGTGCCGGTCTCGAACGTGTAATCGACGATGACGCCGAGAATCGGCAATTTCACGCGCCCCTCGGGCGTCGCCAGTTCGATCGTCTTCGCGCCCCGCAATGACGGATGCCGCGCCACGAGGTTCTCCGAAACGAACACGCCTTCGTCGCGCGTGAAGGCGTCCACCGCCGCCGCGTCGTATTTGTCCGGGAAGTGGAAACGCGAGCGATTGACGCGGTGCGTGTAATTGACGCCGACCATCAATATCCGCGAATGGTCGTAATCGTTGAACATCGAACGCAATTGCACGACCTCGGCGACGTTCGGCACGCTTCGCAACTGCGCGGTCAGGTCGTCGGTCATCGGCACGCTCGACCGCGTCGCGAAACTCGACGACGAGGTGACCAGCAAGTCGGCCGTGAGCACTTCGTCCATCCACGTCTTGATCTCGGTCTGCATCGAATTCATGAACAGATAAATTTCGAACATCACCGCCAGCGCGACCATGAACGCGGCCACCGTCATCGCCGACCGGCCGAGATCGCGCAGGATGTTTTCCGACGCCATGCGCGCCAGCGGGTTGGTCATGCGCGCGGTCGCCCGGGTCAGAAAGCGAAAGAACAGGCCCATGAACAGCGGCGTGACGGCGATGCCGAACACGATCAGCGACAACATCGCCAGTTGCAGCGCGATGACGTGGTTGAGCGCGCCCCACTTCAGCGCCAGCAGCACGTAGCCGCCGCAGAGCGCGCCCAGCGCGAGCCAGCGCCCGCCGGCGGCGCCTTTGCCGAGCGACAGCGACGGCTTGAAGTGCAGCACCTCCAGCGGGGTGATGCGCGTCGCGCGGATCGCGGGCCAGAGGCCGCCGGCGACGCTGACGCCCAGGCCGATCGCCGCGCCGCGCAAGACCATTTTCCAGTCGAACGCGGCGTAGTTGACGTTGACCGGCACGAAGATGTTGCTGACGTTGGCCATGTAATTGAGGATCGTGACGCGGCCGATCCAGTAGCCGCCGACGACGCCGATGACCGTGCCGAGCAGGCCGAGCAGGCCGGCTTCCGCGACGAACAGCCGCGCCACGCCGTTGCGCGTGACGCCGACCATGCGCAGGATGCCGATTTCGCGCAGCCGCTGATAGACCAGCGTCGTCACCGTGTTGTAGACGATGAAGCCGCCCATCAGCAGCACGACCATCGACATGATCACCAGGCCCTGGCGGATGTTCTGCAGCATCGAGTCGACGCCCTCGTTGCGCTGCGCCGGCCGCTGCACGTCGAATTTGCCGCCGAGCAACGCCTCGACGCCCGCCTTCACCCGGTCCACATCGGCGTCGGGCTCGACGACCAGGTCGATCGTGTCGAAGCGGCCCGGTTTTTCAAAGACGATCTGCGCCGAATAAATGTCCATCAAGGCGAACGCGCCGCCGTAGGTCGTCGCCGCGCCCGTGGCGTCGAGGTAGCCGCGCACGACGAAGGATTTGCGTCCCTTCGCCGTCAGCAGCTCGATGCGCGAATCGAGGGCGACGTTGTGCTTTTTCGCGAACTCGACGTTGAGCATGAGCGAGTCTTTGGAATTGAGGAATTCCAATGGGTCGGTGATCTCGACGCCGCCCGGGCCGGTCATCTTGTAGTCGCGCGCTTCCTTGTCGTTGAGCAGGTCGACGGCGAGGATCATCATCCGCTCGCCTTGAAATTTCGTGACGATCTGCATCGTCGGCAAGGCCGCGCGCAAGCCAGGCACGGGCAATCGGCCGTTCGCGTCCTTCTTTTGCAGGATGTCGTAGATCGAATCGTCGACGCCGGTCTCGCCGCCGGTGATTTGCAGCTTCGCCTTGCCGGAAATCGAGTCGATCATCGAGGCGAACGAGTCGGTCATCGTGTGCAGGATCATCTGCACCGACACGAACGACGCGACGCCCAGCGCGATGCCGATCACGGTCAGCAGCGTGCGAATCGGGTGCTCGATCAGCCGTCGCGCCGACACTGTTCGCAGCAGAGACCACATAACGTCGTCAGACCCTTCGCGCGGCGCGCGCCGACTTTACTGCGCCAGGCATTTCTTGTCTGCGGCATGGCGAGAAAAACGCCGTTTCGGTTTGCAACAAGGTTTTTTAGCACGCGCGATTGAAGGTTGCCAAGGGCGAGAGCCGCGCCCCCGCTGCAAACGTTCGTGGTTCGCAACGCCTCTCCATTTCCAAAAAATGGGGGCGCGACGCGAGGTCTCCGTCAGGTCCGTGCCCGCCCCGACTGTGAAAACTTTTCTTATTCTATGTAAAGTTTTCACAGCGAGAACCCGCGAGCATCGCGCGCCGCGGTGTAACTAGCCGATTAACCGGCCGTTTTTTTTGAGACACGGCATCAACACATGGCACGAACATTGCACTATCTAAAAGTAATCAGGAATTTTTCTTTTGACGACGCTCGATTGGGAGAAACCGAGGAGGTCCGATGATACGCTCGCAATTGCACCTTTACGCCCTGTTGATGACGACTTTCCTCGCGTGCGCCGTCGCCTGCGGCAGCGCCGGCGGAGGCGCCGGTTCCGTCGTCCACCGCGGGGACGATGACGATAACGACGACCAATCGCCCGCCGCCGATGATGACTTTTCGCCCGACGACGATTTATCGCCGGATGATGATTCTTCGCCCGATGATGATTCTTCGCCCGACGACGATGCTTCGCCGGACGACGATGCTTCGCCGGATGACGATGCTTCGCCGGATGACGATTCTGCGCCCGATGACGACGGTTCGCCGGACGACGACGACAATGACGACACGGCGCCGCCGTTGGGCGCCTGCTGCAACGGCGCCTCGTGCGCCGTGATGCCGTATCAAGATTGCGCGGGCGCCTGGATGGGCGCGAGCACGATTTGCGTGCCCAATCCGTGCGCGGATGACGACGACGACAATAACGACGACGACAACGACGATAACGACGATAACGACGATAACGATAACGACGACAACGACAACGACGACGATAACGACGACAACGACAACGACGACGATAACGACGACAACGACAACGACGACGATAACGATACCGCACTGTCCTGGTCGGCGATGACGAGCGGCACGACGCTGGATTTGTATAATGTTTGGGGCAGCTCGCCCACGGACGTGTTCGCGGTCGGAGGGTATACGGGGATCACCGGGTCCGGGAATGTGGTTTTGCACTACGACGGCGCCTCGTGGTCGCCGATGTCCAACAACTATCTGACGATTTTGCAGGGCGTTTGGGGAACCTCCGCTTCCGATGTGTATGCCGTGGGGGGCAATGCCTGGGACGTCGGCACGCTGATTTTGCACTACGACGGCGCTTCGTGGTCGGCGATGACGAGCGGCTCCACGGCCTGGATGAGCGCGGTCTGGGGATCGTCGTCCGCGGATATCTACGCGGTGGGAGACGGAATCCTGCATTACGACGGTTCGTCGTGGTCGACGGTCACCAGCGGGACGCCATGGCCCGGATTCAACGGCATCTGGGGAAGCTCCGCGTCGCAAGTTTTTGCCGCGGCCGAAACAATCGCCGTATACGGCTCCCTGCTCTACTGGGATGGCTTTACGTGGTCAACTATCTTGAATACGGGTCCCGGCGGAATGGAGGGATTGTGGGGCAGCGCTTTCGCGGACGTTTTCGCCGTTGGCTATGGCGAAGACGCCAATAGCAAGCAGACCGGGTTGATTCTGCACTTCGACGGTTCCTCGTGGTCGACGACGGCAACCGAGACGAATGTGTTCCTCAACGGCGTTTGGGGCGCCTCGCCCTCCGACGTATTTGCCGTCGGCGGCAGTTACGAAGCCAATCAAGGGGCGCAAACTCTGCACTACGATGGAGCCTCCTGGTCGGCGATGACGAATGTCGTGACGGAAGGCGTCGCGCTGCGCGGCGTATGGGGAAGTTCCCATTCGGATGTGTTCGCCGTCGGCGACGACGGTTGGATTCTGCATTACGGGCCCAAGCCATGAGCGGGCGCCCCGCGCGAACGGACCGGCCCTTTTGAACCGGAGGTGAGGCCGTGAGATTTCCCCGTCGGTTTCTCGTGCTCTTCTTGACCACCGCGCTGGCGCTCGGTCTGATCGCCTGCGGCAGCGCGGGCGGCAGCACCCGGGACGTCCGTCACTTGGCCGACGATGACGCATCGCCGGGCGGCGACGACGATAACGACGACAACGACGATTTGTCGCCGGACGACGACGACGACAATGACGACAATGACAACGATGATGACGATGACGACAACGACAACGACGATGACGCCACGCCGCCGCTGGGCGCCTGCTGTCAGGGCGCCGCTTGCTCCCTGACGCCGTATCAGGATTGTTCCGGCTCATGGATGGGCGGGAACACCGCGTGCGCGCCCAACCCGTGCGCGGATGACGACGACGACGACAACGACGACGATGACGACAATGACGACAACGATGATGACGACAACGACGACGATGACGACAATGACGACGACGACAATGATGACGATGACGATGACGATCTGACGCTGGACTGGTCGGCGATGACCAGCGGGACGACGGCGACGTTGACCGGCGTCTGGGGAAACTCCGCCTCGGAGGTGTTCGCCGTCGGTTGGGACACCGACATGTTCGGGAACTCGATCGCCGTAACGCTGCGCTACGACGGCTCCGCGTGGTCGCCGATGACGAACGGCGTCGCCGCGAAGCTGCTCGGCGTCTGGGGAACCTCCGCGGTCAACGTGGTTGCCGTCGGCCAGATCAATTCGGAAGGTCTGATTTTGCACTACGACGGTTCGGCCTGGTCGCCGACTTATTTCAGTTCGACCGGGGCCGTGTTTGGCGCGTGGGGCAGCTCTGAAACGGACATTTTCGCGGCAGCGGGCTCGGGCGTGATTTTTCACTTCGATGGCTCCTCGTGGTCGGCGATGCCCACGGGCGCGACGCAAGGGACGGACTTCCACGCTGTCTGGGGGGCATCCGGCTCGGACGTGTTCGCCGTGGGCCAGAATTATTTCTCGTACGCGGCCGTGATCATGCATTACGACGGCGCCGCGTGGTCGCCCATGACCTCGGGGGCCACCGCCGAGTTGGCCGCTGTTTGGGGAAGTTCAGCCTCGGACGTGTGGGCGTCGGGAATCGGTATGGCATTGCCGTACGCGGCCGTGCTTTTGCACTACGACGGTTCGTCGTGGTCGCCGACGGCCTCCAATTCGGCGGCGCCGCTGCTGGACGGCGTCTGGGGGGCCTCTGCCTCGCAGGTGTTTGCCGTTGCCAGCGGCGACGTCTTTAACCAGAGCGGCGGCATCGTGTTCTACAACGGCGACCTCTGGTGGCCGATATTGAGCCTGACGGCGAAAGGGTTGACCGCCGTGTGGGGCAGTTCGGCGTTCGACGTCTTCGCCGTCGGCGCCGAGGGCACAATCTTGAACTACACTTTCCATAGCGGAATCGCGACCGAAGAGTGAGCGCGGAGGAAGCCAAATGAAAGGCGCCAGATTGTTCTTGTCGTCATTATTGACGATCGCCTTGCTTGCCGGGGCGGCCGCTTGCGGAAGTGCCGGAGGCGCCACACATAACGACCGCCATCTGGCGGACGACGACGCATCGCCGGCGGCCGATGACGACAACGACGACCAGACGCCCGACGACGATGTCTCGCCGGATGACGATTCCTCGCCCGGCGACGACGACCACTCCCCCGACGATGACGATTCCTCGCCGGACGACGACGTCTCGCCCGACGACGACGATGATGACGACAATGATGACAATGACGACAACGATACGACGCCGCCGTTGGGCGCGTGCTGCCTGGGAAACTCTTGCGCCGTGAAACCCTACCAGGATTGTGCGGGCGCGTGGCTGGGCGCGGACACGATCTGTGTTCCGAATCCGTGCGCGGATGACGACGACAATGACGACGACGACAACGACGACAACGATGACAACGACGACGATGACGACAACGACGACAACGACGACAATTCGCCGTTCTGGTCGCCGATGACCGTCGGGACAAATGCGGAATTATTCGGCATTTGGGGAAGCTCTTCGTCGGACGTGTTCGCCGTGGGTGGATTGGACCCGAACGGCGCCGGCACGATTTTGCACTACGACGGAACGACCTGGTCGTCGATGACAAGCGGCACGACCGGCGTGTTGAACGGCGTTTGGGGAAGCTCGGCCACGGATGTGTTCGCGGTCGGCACGATCCACTATTACAGCGAATACATCGTGGTGATCCTGCAATACGACGGCGCCTCCTGGGCCGGGATGACCAGCGGATCCGCAACGGCGTTGAGCGGCGTTTGGGGAAGCTCTTCGTCCGACGTGTTCGCGGTCGGCGCCGGCGACGGCGCCAGCGGGGGCGTGCTTTTTCACTATGATGGCCATTCGTGGGCGACGACGGAAGGCATAGCGCATCTGCCCTTGTACGCTGTTTGGGGCAGTTCTCCCTCCAATGTGTTCGCCGCCGGAATGGGGGGAACGATGGTGCGCTACGATGGCTCTACGTGGACGCAAATGTGGAATCAGGGCGAGATGACCCAAACAACGGGCGGCCTCTGGGGAAGCTCCGCCGCGGATGTTTTCGCCGTAGGCGGCGAGATTTGGCTGTACAACGGCGCCTACTGGTCGGAGATGATTTTCGGCATCGTCGCCGACCTGTACGGCGTGTGGGGAAGCTCGGCCTCGGATGTCTTCGCCGTGGGAGGGGTTTGGAATACGAATGACAGTTTGATTTTGCACTGTGACGGGTCCTCTTGGTCGCAGATGACGACCGGCGCGATCGATCAGCTCAACGGCGTATGGGGAAGCTCTCCCACCGACGTGTTTGCCGTGGGTTGGGGAATCTTCCATTACGGAAACTGAAACCGAAAAACGTCGTTGGCCTGGGGTGATTGAGCGAGACCCGGAAGCCGCCGGGCTTGTCGGCGAGGCGGTGGGATTGCCGGGCTGCGACGAGTTGCCGGACAAACTGCGAAAATCCGCCGTTCCTGCTGCGGAATCCGACGAAATCCGCCCCGGCATCGTCCTCGCCTTCGACAGAGACGGCCCTGATGTGTTAAGTTCTGCAATAACTCGCGAAACCACATGCCGGAGAAAAAATGGAGCATTTTCGCAAGCTGGAACGACTGTACGCCGCCGCGCCGATCAATGTCTGGTTTCGACCGACGTTGCGCGTGGCGAACGGCGAAGCCGAGATTCGCATCGAACTGCGGCCGGAATTTCATCACGCCGCCGGAGCGACTCACGGAACCCTGTATTTCAAGGCGTTGGATGACGCCACGTTCTTCGCGGCAAATTCGCTCGTGGAAGACGTTTTTCTGCTCACCGTTCATTTCGAGCTCGAACTGCTGCGACCGGTCGTCGCCGGCGAGGTGCGGGCCGTGGCGCACGTGACGGAGCGCGACGAGCGGCGAATCGTTGCGGCCGGAGAATTGTTCGATAGCGAGGGACATCTCATCGGGCGCGGAAACGGGCGATTCGCGCGCAGCAAGATCGCGCTCACGCCGGCCGTGCACTATCTCTGAAAAGGCCCGCCCGAGGACGTAAGTTCGCTAGATGGGGGAGGCCGCAATGAAGGCCACGTACGATCCGGCGGTGGACGTGCTTCGCATCGTCTTTCGCCGGGCGCCTGTCGAAGAAAGCGACGAAGTTCGACCCGGCTTCATTCTCGACTTCGACAAACACGGCAACGTCGTCGGCCTGGAAATTCTCGACGCCGCGAAGCGGATCGAGAACCCGCGTTCCGTGGAGTACGCCGCTACGGCCTGAGAAAACTTGGATTTGAACCACAGAGGCCGCGCGCGGCCGTTGGCCGCAACCAAGCTCTTGCGCGGCGCGGCGCGCCGTCTGTATATTGTCCGTGGGAGGCGCCATGAAGCGAATCTGGACTGTGGTGATTGAGCGAGACCCGGAGACCGCTTGGCTCGTCGGCGAGGTGGTGGAGTTGCCGGGCTGTTATTCGCAAGCCCCCGATCTTCCCACGTTGGAAACCAATATCCGCGACGCGATCCGCGCGTACCTCGACACGACCGAGCTTGACGACCCGCTTCCGGACTTCGTCGGCACATGGCGCGTCGAGGTGACGACGTGACGCGCCTGCGGCTGGTTCCGTTCCGGCAACTTCGCAAAGTCGTCGAGTCGAGCGGCTACGTGTGGGTTCGCTCCGTCGGCAGCCACAATGTTTTCCGAAACCCCGAGGGAAAAACCGTCGCTGTTCCCGACCACGGCTCGATGGTTATTGTTCGGCCGTTGCTGCGCAAGATCCTTCGCGACCTCAACATGAGCGTCGAGACGTACGACGAGTTGCTGGACAAAATCTGAGAATCCGCCGCGGTGGTTCGCGCCCGCCGCCGTTCCGTGCCGGCCCTTCATTCCGGACGCTCGGCCGGACGATGGGGAACGCGGCGACCGCGGATAACACCCGGGCATCATTCTCGACATCGACAAAGACGGCAACGTCGTGGGATTGGAAATTCTCGACGCGTCGATGCGGATCGAGAACCCGCGTTCCGTGGAACACAACGTCATCGCTTGAAGGCGCCGCCGGGATTCGCGCCTGGAACAGCCTGCCCGCGCGAAGGCGGGGGCGCCGAATCATCTGTAGGAGCACCCTTCCGGGTGCGATTTCCTCGATCGCGCCCGGAAAGGCGCTCTTACAGGAATAAGACATCGCGCCTGGAAAGGCGCTCTTACAGGGATAAGCGATCGCGCCTGGACCCGACCTCGCCGAGGCTTCGTCGGGTCAGGAAAGGCGCTTTTACGCCGGATTGCGCCGCCGCGTGCGCGCGTAACCCTCGGCGGTGAGCACGGCGATGGTCGCCAGATACGGGACCATCGCCAGGAAATATCCCAAATTCGGATTCTTGAAGAACGGCAAAAAAGGCAGGCCCTGCAAGTCGAGCAGGCCGCGGCGCAGCGCCCCGAAGAGTAAGGCGCCGACGGCCGCGCGCCAGGGCTTGAGCCGGCTGAAAATGACGATGCCGATGGCGATCCAGCCCTGGCCGCCGGTGATGTTGTCGACCCAGCCCGGCGTAACCGCGAGGCTGCACGACGCGCCGGCCGCGCCGGCGAAGAGACCGCCGATTAGCACGCCGGCGATCCGCTGCCGCCGCGGCGATACGCCCAGCGCCCGCGCCGCGTCCGGCGCCTCGCCGGCGGCCTTGGCGAACAGGCCGAAGCGCGTGCGCTCCATCACGACCCACGAAGCGACCGTCGCGAGCGCGCCGAGCGGCACGATGACGTTGAACCGAAAAAGCGCGCGGCCCAGGAAGGGCAACTGATCGAGCCCGGCGATCGAGAACTCGGGCAGCGTCGGCCCCGCGACGCCGACGAGTCCGCCGCCGAGCACCGAGGCGAGGCCGGCGCCGAAGAAGCCGAGCGCCAACCCCGACACCACCGCGTCGCCGCCGCAAACGACCACGCCGAACGCGTGCACCAGCGACAACGCGCCGCCGGCCGCCATGCCGGCCAGCAAGCCCAGCCACGGCGAACCCGTCGCGTGCGCGGTCCAGAAGCCGAACATCGCCGCGGCGAGCATCATCCCTTCGACGCCGAGATTGAGCACGCCCGACCGCTCCGCGAAAATCTCGCCGACCGCGGCGAGCAGCAACGGCGTCCCCGC
>CAZHPN010000151.1:0-15291 GCA_964534375.1 uncultured bacterium
GTTGACCGCGGCCGAAGGCCGCCATTTGGTTGCGGCCCGAAGGGCCGCGCTAAGTGAACTCTGGGCCCTCTGTGGTTAGAATTCCGATTCTACGCAGAAATTCCGACGGCGGATCGCACGCGATGCGCAGCAGCGCGCGCGTCCGCGGATGCGGCAATTCCAGAACGGCTGCGTGCAGCCAGAAACGCCCTTCCGGCTCGGGCGGGCCGCCATACAGTTCGTCGCCCAGCAGCGGAAAACCCCCGTGTGCCGCGTGCACCCGCACCTGGTGCATCGCGCCCGTCGCGCATTCGGCGCGGACCAAGGCGAAGCCGGGCAATTGCCGCAGCCGCGTGAATTGCGTCGTGGCCGGGCGCGCGCCGCGGCCGTGCGCCGGACGCGTTTCTACCCGCGGCGAGCGGCGCGCCGGGTGGGCGATCGGCGCGTCGGCCCGCCAGGAATCCGGCGGCGCCCCGGCGCAGAACGCCAGGTATTCCTTGCGAACACGATGCTCGGCAAAGGCCGCGCGAACCGCCGCGAAAACATCCGCGCTCTTGGCGGCGACGAGCACGCCGGACGTCCAGAAATCGAGGCGCTGGCAGAGGCCCGGCTCAAGCGGCGAAAAACCGACGCCGGCCAGTTCCGGCCAGTGCGCGAGCAGCGCTTGCGCGACGGTGGCGCGATCGGCGGCGCGCAGCGGCGCGCTGTGATAGCCAGCCGGCTTGGCGACGGCGAGCAATGCTTCGTCTTCATAAAGAATCGTCAACGGGCAGGCGTCATCCGGCTGCGCCGCTTGCCGCGCGGGCTCGGTCAACAGTTCGACGACGCGCCCTGGCGCGAGCATCGTGCCTTTGGCGGCTTTCTTGCCGTCGATGCGGACGCCGCCGGCTGCGATCAACGCCGCCGCCTGCCGCCGCGACAAACCGGGGCGGATTTCGGTCAGAAAAGCGTCGAGGCGCACGGCCGCCGGACGGTCGGGAACAACCGCGGCGAAGCGATCGTCGTCAGGATCGTTGGAAGTCATCATTTCTTAATAAACAAAAAATACGATGCCGTGCCGACGAGCAGGCCGACCAGCAGCAGAATCCACAAGATCGCCGTAAAGCCAACGCCTTCGGGGTGGATCGGCTCGGCGCCGATGACGATCGCCGGCGCGGCCGGATCGGGCGCGCCGCGCGCCGGCGTCGGGCTTTCGTCGGCGACGGGCGGCGTGTTGGCGCCGATGGCGTCGCGCAGCAGCGATTGCCAATGCCAGCCGCCGCCGCAGAAGGCGTCGACAATGCGTTCGATTGTCGGAAAATCGACGCCTTCGGCCAGCGGCTGGCCCTCGTCGGCGTCGGCGCGGATGTGGCTCAAGGCGAAGGCGCCGTCGAGGTAGAAGATTTCGAGATATTCGACGTTGTCGCGGCCGATCGTGAAGTAATCGCCCTCGCGAAATTCCTGCTCGCGAAACAGCCGCAGCACCTCGTTGGCTTCCGGAATTTCGAACTCGCCGGCTTGGATGTAAACGGAAAACATGCGATTAACATAACCGGTTGCGCCGGATTCAACCAGCCGGCGCGGAACGCGGAGCACGCCCTTGCGGAAGATCGCCCTCGCGGCCGTCATCGTCGTCGCGGCCGTTTGCCTGGCCGCCGGATGCCGGCTGTTCAACCGGGCGGCGCAGTCCGCCGCGACGGACAAACTGCTGGAACTCGGCCAACGCGCCGCGGATGCGGAAGAGATGCACCTGCACCACGCGCCCGGCGGCGAGCCGCGTTTCGCCGGCCGTTTGGAAGACCTCTTGCCGTTCGACCCCACGTTGGCCGACGACCCGGCAGTCGTCTTCGACTTCGGCCCGGCCGACGATGCGAACTACAGCATCACGATTACGCGCGCAGGCAGCCCGGGGAAGGCGGTGTGCGATGCGGAAACGGGATGCAGGGTGGAAATGAAGTAGAGTATTGCGGATTGCGGATTGCGGATTGTCGGGCCGGCCTCGCAGTCTCCCAGCCTTACCCTATTTTTCGTGCGGCAGCAGCGCGTCAATGTCCTTGGCGCGGGAAATCAGGGCCGGAATCGACAGATCATCGCCGACCAGCAGACGAGTCGCCAGCGCCAGCACCATGTCGTTGTCGGCGGGATAGTCGGAGTACTCGTCGACCTCTTTCTTGATCCAGCGTTTGGCCATGGCGTAGTCGAACAGCGCCTTGGCGTCGATTTCGAGGTTCGGCGCCGGCGGCTGCGCGCGCGTTTGGTTTTTGCGGTGGTGTTCCATCCGCGCCTCGGAGTAATACGGATCGACGTCCTCGTGCGGCGGCCGTAACCGGATGTGCGGCGTGATGCCGAATTCCTGAATCGAGGCGCCCGACGGCGTGTAATACATCGCCGTGGTCAAGCGCAGGCCGTTTTCGTTGGGCAACTCGAAAATCGATTGCACCGATCCTTTGCCGAAGGTCTGATAGCCGAGCACTAGCGCCCGTTCGTGGTCTTTGAGCGCGCCGGCGACGATCTCCGCCGCGCTGGCCGAGCCGCCGTTGACCAGCGTCACCATCGGGACTTTCGTCCACGGCCCGTGGCCCGACGCGAAGCGCTCGCGCTCTTGCAGGTAGCCGCGGCCGATCGTGTCGACGATCAGGCCGGACGACAGGAAACGGTCGGACACGGCCACGGCCTGGTCGAGCAGGCCGCCGGGGTCGTTGCGCAGATCGAGAATCAGCGCGCGCAGGCCGCCGCTCGCGGTCTCCAACTCCTGGATCGCCTTGTCCATGTCGTCTTCGATGCGGGCGTTGAATTGGATGAGCCGCACCCAGCCGATCCGGCCCGGCAGCAGCTTGCTGCGCACCGCCACCGCTTCGATTTTGTCGCGGACGAGCGACACCTCGAACGCGTCGGGGCGGCCGGCGCGTTTGACCGTCAGCAGCACCGCGGTGCCGATCTTGCCGCGGATGCGTCGCACCGCCCATTCCAGCGTCTGCCCCAGCGTGTCCTCGTGTTCGATGGCGACGATGCGGTCCTGGCTTTCCAGGCCGGCCTTCGCGGCGGGCGAGCCTTCCAGCGGCGCGATCACGACCAGCAGGCCCTTGCGCAGGCCGATCTCGACGCCCACGCCGCCGAAGCTGCCCTGCGTTTCCTGCTGCAAATTCTTGTAATCGCCGAGGTCGAGAAACCCCGAATGCGGATCGAGCCGGTACATCATCGCGTCCAGCGCCATGTGCAGAAGATCGTCGCGCGATTGCGTCAAGCGCAACGCCGTTTTGCAGAAATCGACGCCGTCGAGAATGATCTGCGCCAGCTTGCGTTTGTCCGCCGGCAGATTGCGCGCGAAGGCGTCGCCGCCGGCCTTGATCGCGACGCGCGTCGGCGAGGCCTGCACCTCGACGTTGTCATAGGGCGTGGGAATCGGCGTCGGCGAGACTTCTTTGTCCTCCTGGAAAAACCCCGGCGGGGTCGGATCTTCGCCGCGTTCGCGGGCTTGCAGGAATTCCTTGATGAGCGCTTCCTGGGCGCCGTTCTGCACGTCTTTTTTCAAGCAGTCGATCAAGCCCGCGAAGGCGTCGGCGGTCAGTTCCCGCCGGTCGACCTTCTCGACGTAATAGCGATCGACCAGATCGAAGACGTCGAGGATGATCGTTTGGCGCGGATCGCGACGGCAGCCCGGCGCGGCGAGCGCCGCGGCCAAGCCGGCGACGAGCAGGCAGGCCCGGCACAGGGCCACAAGTCTTGGTTTACGGCGAACGATGAATTTCCTCCGAGCCGAAGCGAAGTTATCAATTTCTAGGCGCCCCGTGATGTTTTGTCAACCAAGCGGCGCCGCGGTTGACAGCCGGAAACCGTAATTCTAGGTTCACGGAACAATAAGGAGGAGACGGTGCGGATCGAGAAAATCGAAAGCGGCTTCTTCGAGACCAACACCTATCTCGCCATCGACGAAGACACGCGCGAGGCCTTGCTGATCGATCCGGCGGGCAAGTGGCCGCGGATCGCCGCCATGATTCGCGAGACGGGCGCGCGCGTCGTCGCGATCGTCAACACCCACGGGCACTACGACCACGCCAACCGCAACCACGAGGCGAAGCGATTGACCGGCGCGCCGATTTGCATCCACGGCGCCGACAGCGAGCGCCTGGCCGGCCGTTTTTCGTGGCCGTCGCTTCTGCTGCGCGGCCGGTCGCGCCTGAGTCCGCCGCCGGACCGCCTGCTGGAAGAAGGCGACGTGATCGAAGCGGGCGCGCTGCAGTTCGAGGTCATCCACACGCCGGGGCATACGCCGGGCGGCATCTGCCTGCGGTACAAGAAGCACATTTTTTCCGGCGACACGCTGCTGGCCGGCGCGATCGGCCGGTCGGACATGAAGGGCGGCGATTACGATCAACTCGTCGCCGCCATCCAGGACAAGCTGTTCATTCTTTCGGACGACATATTCGTCTATCCGGGCCACGGGCCGCGGACGAACATCGAGGCCGAACGCAAGTTCAACATCTTCGTGCGCCTGCGTCCGGAGCAGATCGAAGAGTTGATGTTCGGCCCGCCGCGGCGCAAGAAACCCCAATCCCCAATCCCCAATCCCCAGTCCCCCGACGGGGCGCAGGGGCGCGAGTCATGAACGCGCCGTTGCTGCTGCCCTTCGCTGGCATCTCGCCAAAGATCGACCCTTCGGCATTCGTCGCGCCGGGCGTGGTGCTGGTCGGCGACGTTCGTGTTGGCGCGGAATCGAGCTTGTGGTTCGGGACGATCGTGCGCGGCGACGAGCACAAAGTGATCATCGGCGCGCGGACGAACATCCAGGACCTGTGCGTCTGCCACGAAACGCGCTCGATCGGGCCGCTGATCGTCGGCAGCGAAGTGACGGTCGGCCACGGCGCGATCCTGCACGGCTGCACGATCGGCGACCGTTGCATGATCGGCATGGGCGCGACCATCCTCGACGGCGCCGTCATCGGCGAGGATTGCCTCGTCGCGGCCGGCGCGGTGGTGCGTGAGGGCACAAAGGCGCCGCCGCGCAGCTTGGTCGCCGGCAACCCCGCCGCCGTAAAGCGAACGCTCCACAGCCACGATCTCGAACGGATCGCCCATGCGGCCGAACATTATGTGAAACGGGCGGCGGAGTATCGCAAGCTGCTGGCCGAAGCCGCGCTGGCGGCCGAGCCGCCGACCGACTAGCTCGCCGTTCCGGTTCGGTATTTTCACAGCGCGTTCCCATCCGCTCGGCGGGCGGCCGAGCCACCGCGCCATCTCCCCGCAGACCTTGACCTTTATACAGTAGGGGGGTATATTATTCAGCAAGGAGAAACAGCGCCATGGCCCACACGATTCGCGAACGTAAAAAATTGCTCAACCGCATTCGCCGCATACGCGGCCAGGTCGAGGGCGTCGAGAAGGCGCTGGAGGCAGAGAAAGACCCGTACTTTATCTTGCAGACGGTCGCCGCCTGCCGCGGGGCGCTGAACTCGCTGATGGCTGAAATCATCGAGGGCCACATCTTGTTTCACGTGCTCGACCCCGAGCGTCCGGCGTCCCCGGAGCAGGCCGAGGCGAGCCAGGAACTCATCGACATCGTGCGGACCTTCCTGAAATAAGCGGAGCAAAGCCGTGAAAAATCTCAATGCGGTTCACGGTCACGCGTGGCTGGTCGGGATCGTCGGCTTGGCCGTCGGACTCTTTTTGATGATTTACGTCCCAACGCTGAAGGGCGTGTCGGGCGTCATTTTGCTGATGGCGGTCATGCATTTGGTGGGGGCAACAGTGTTTTTCGGGTCGCTGTTCGGGCTGGCACCGAAGCAGTTCGCGCGGGCGTGGTCGCATCTCCGGCCGCGACGGTCGACTTCCGACACGAACGATTTCGATTTCGGCTGGTCGTGGGGTTGGATGAACGGGCTGTGGCTCGCCGCCCTCGCGCTGGGGGCCGGCGCGGTCGCGGTGCAGGTCGCGGCGCCGGCGTGGTGGCCGGCGGCGTTTGGCTTGCTGCTGCTGGCCGTCGGTTTTTTCGCCGGCGGTCTGTCGTTGCGCTCGACGCGGCGGCTCGATGAGGCCGTGCTGCCGCTGGTCCCGCTGTTGTCGGGCGATTGCGATCTGGTTCTCGACGCGGGTTGCGGCGCCGGGCGCACGACGATCGCGCTCGCGAAAGTGGTCAAGCAGGGCCGCATTGTCGCCGTGGACCGGTTCGACGCCGGGTACATCGAAGACGGCGGCCGCGCTTTGCTGGACCGTAACCTGCGCCTCGCCCGAATCGTCGACCAAGTGCGGATCGAAGCCGGCGACATCGCGTCGCTGCCGTTCCCCGACGCCACGTTCGACAGCGCCGCCAGCGCCCACGTGATCGACCACCTCGGACCGCACAAACAACGCGGGCTCGACGAGATCCGGCGCGTGCTCAAACCCGGCGGCCGTTTCCTGATGGTGATCCGCGTTCCCGGTTGGACGATGTTCGCCATGGCCAACGTGCTGTCGTTTTTCCTGACCTCGAAGCGGCAATGGCGCGACATGGCCCGCCGCGCCGGGTTCGAGCGCCGCGACGAGGGCGCGCACAACGGCTGCTGGTTCCTGCTCCTCGAACGGCCGGCGCAGTGAAGGCGGAGACGGCAATGCAACACGACGAACTGGCGCCCTGGCGGCACGAGCACGGCTTCGGCGCCGACGTGCACGGACACGGCGAGCAACGCACCAAGTGGGTCGTGGCGATCACGCTCGCCATGATGGTCGCCGAAATCGCCGGCGGCCTGCTCTTCGGGTCGATGGCCCTGCTCGCCGAAGGCTGGCACATGGGCACGCACGCGGCGGCGATCGGCATCGCGCTGTTCGCCTACGCGTACGCGCGCAAGCACGCCGGCGATCCGCGCTACAGTTTCGGCACGGGCAAAGTGGGGGCGCTGGGAGGTTTCGCGAGCGCGATCGGCCTGCTGGCGGTCGTGCTGTTCGTGCTGTACGAAAGCCTCGTCCGCCTGGGGTCGCCGGTCCGCATCCGGTTCGATGAGGCCATCGCGGTCGCCGCGGTCGGACTCGCGGTCAACGTGACCTGCGCCCTGCTTCTGCGGGAGCCCGGGCACGAACACGGCCACGATCACGACGACGGAGCGCACCGCGACCACAATTTGCGCGCCGCCTATCTGCACGTGCTGGCCGACGCGCTGACGGCGGTGTTGGCGCTCGCGGCGCTTGTCGCCGGCAAGATCCTCGGTTGGGCGTGGATGGACCCGGCGATGGGCGTCGTCGGGTCGCTGGTGATTGCGCGCTGGTCGTACGGCCTCTTGCGCGACACCGCCGCCGTGCTGCTCGACGCGGAGGTGGACGAAGGCCGGATCGCCGCGATCCGCCAGGCGATCGAGAACGACGGCGAAGGCCGGGTCGCCGATCTTCACGTTTGGCGGGTCGGGCCGCGCCACCTGGCCGCGATCGTGTCGGTCGTGGCAAGTGAGCCGCGCGAACCGGCGCATTACCGCGGCCGATTGGCCGAGATGCCCGACCTGGCGCACGTCACCATTGAGGTCAGTCGCCGCGGGTAGGTGTGCGTGCGCTTGAGCCTTCGAAATCGTTGACGATTCCGGCAAAAAGACCCGCATTTTTCGAACAGAGCGAGTTCGATGGCCACCGTCGCGAGTCGCGAGTCGCGGGCTTGGAACTCGGCTGTGGTTGGTCTACACTCCGCCCGCAACAATTCGCTGGCGCCATATCACGTAATGCTTTGATTAAACGTTGCCTTATTCAGGGGATGCGGTGGATTTTTTCGGTTGGCTGGCCAAGGATCGTCGCCGGGCGTACGCCGCGGTCGCGTGCCTGGCGTTGGTCGGCGTGCCGCTGCACATCATCATTAAAAGTCAGGGCGACCGCGAGCCGCCGGCCGAAGTCGTGCAGGCGCCAGTGATCCAGGGGCCGACGTTGGCCGGCGGCGAATACGATTCGCTCAACGATCGCGGCCGCCTGGTGGTCGTGGTGTTTCTCGATATCGCGTCGCCCGCGAGCGCCGACCAGGCCGATGCGTTCGCCGGCTGGCGCAAGTCGTACGCCGACCGCCGCGCGACCTTCGTCGCGGTCTTGGCGGACGCGCCGGCCGAGCAGCTCGCCGCCTTCGCCGACGCCCACGGACTGCCGCGCGAGGCGGCCGTCGTCGATCGCGGCGGCACGCGCCACGCGCCGTTCCACGTGGGCCGCGGGCCGGCCCTCGTCGTGATCGACCCGACGGGCCGCGCGCGCTTCGCCCGCACCGGCTTCGTGAAGCCCGACAACCCGGCGTTTCACACGGTCATGAACTACTACCTGAACCAGGCGTTGCGCCTGCCGCTGCCGGGAACGCCATGAGCGAGCCATTGATCGAATTGCGCCACGCACGCAAGACCTTCCGCACGCGACAAGGGCGCATCAACGCCCTGGTCGACGTCAACCTGGCGGTGCAGGAGGGCGACGTCTTCGGCCTGCTCGGGGCCAACGGCGCGGGCAAGACGACCGCGATGCGCGGCATCCTCGGCCTGACGCGGCTGGACGCCGGCGCCGTGCGCCTCGCCGGCCGCGAACGCGTCGATCGGCGGTCGTTTTTCCGCCAAGCCGCATACCTGCCGGAAGAACCTCAGTTTTATCAGGGCGCGACCGGCCGCGAACATCTGCTGTATTTCGGCCGGCTGTGCGAGTTGACCGGCGCCCGCCTGCGCGGCCGGGTCGACGAATCGCTCGCCGTCGTGGGCTTAAGCGACGCGGCCGACCGGCCGATCGCCGGCTACAGCAAGGGCATGAAGCAGCGGCTCGGCGTGGCGGCGGCGATCCTGCACGAACCGCGCATTGTCTTTCTCGACGAGCCGACGCGCGGCCTCGACCCGCTCGCCCGCCGCGAGGTGCGCGACCTGCTGCAGTCGCTGGCGGCCCGCGGCGCCACGCTGTTTCTCAACAGCCACCTGCTGAGCGAAGTGGAGCGGCTCTGCAACCGCGTGGCGATTCTCGACCGGGGCGAGGTGCGCGTGCAGGGTTTGCTGTCCGAGTTGCTCGTCGAATCAGAGCACATCGACGTGCAGTTCGCCTTGCCGCCCGGCGTCGACCCGGCCGCGTTCGGCCCGGCGACGGCCGCCGAAAAAGGCACGTGGAAAGCCATCGTCGCCGACACCGCGGCGCTCGCCGATTTGGCCGGACGCCTCGCGCGGGCCGGCGGCCGCGTGATTGCGGCGCGGGCGGCGCGCGTCGATTTGGAAGATTACCTCGTGCGCGTCGTGAAGGAGAATGAGTTGGCATGACGTCGCGGGACTCGGGGCTCGGGATTCGGGATTCGGGGCCGCCGCATGGCAATCCGAAATCCGAAATCCGCAATTGAATTGGTGGAGATAACAGTTTGAAGGTTCTTGCTGTTGCCCGCTTCACGTTGCTGCGCTTGCGGCGTTCGCGCTACCTGCTGTCCGCGGCGATTCTCCTCGCCGCGACGATGGGCGTATATCTCGTCACGACGCTGAAGGCGCAAATCGGCGGGCCGGGCGAGGTGCAGTGGGGCGAAGGCCTGGCGCGGTTGGTCATGTGGCTGACCGCGATCTGGCTCGGCCTGCACTTGATCCAGGACGACCGCGCCGACGGCGCCTTGCGTTCGACGCTGACGCGGCCGATCAGCCTGCCCGAGGCGATCTTCGGCAAAGCGCTCGGCGGCTTCGCGGCGCTCTGTCTGTTCGCGCTGGCCGCCGCCGGGCTGCTCACCTTGACGGCGTTGCTGCGCGGCGCGGAGTTCCAGTGGGCGATGCTGCTGTACCTGCCGTCGATGCTGCCGGCGGACGGGCTGGTCCTGACGCTGACCATGGCGCTGGCGCAGGCGTTGCCGGGGTTTGCGGCGGGCGTCGCCGCGCTGCTCGCCCGCGACGAGTTTTTCAGCAGCCGCGCGCTCGCCGGCTACGAACGCTGGCTGCCGGACAGCGTGCTGGCCGTGCTGACGCCGATCGCCAAAACGCTCTATTGGCTGTGCCCGCCGACTTCGGCTTTTTTCCTCAGCTACCGCGATTTCGTCCGCGCCGACGCCGGGTGGACGCTTTATCTGCTGATGATCCCCTACTCGCTGTTCTACGCCGTCGCTGCCTGCCTCGCGGCGTCGTGGTTGCTCAGCCGCCAGGAGTTGTGAACAAGAATCGGCTGGGCAGCCTGGGAATTATGGGAATCATGGGAGGCCTGGGATGCTGGAAGCCGCATGAGCCAATAGAGACTCTCGACAAATTACGCCCCCGCCGACCACCGATAGCGGCGAACTTAAAGTTCTTGCGAACGCAAACCGGAATGCAGAATTCCGAGAAAATCGATAGACTCCATAACTCCCAGAATTCCCAGATCTCCCAAAATTCCCGGGACTCTCACGACCGCCGACCGGCGCCGATTCGTTTGACAAGCGCGCGGGCAGAGACCTATCGTGCGGCGAGCGGCCTCTGGGGACGAGGCGAGGAATGACGAGCGAAAAGAAGGACGAAGCGGCATCCGGCGACGTGCGGCAGGCGAGTCGGCGGGCATTTTTGCACGATGGCGCCGCCGCCCTGGCGGGCGCGTTTTTGTTCGGCGGACGGGCCTGGGCGGCGGTGTTCGAAGTCGGCCATGCCGCGGCGGCGCCGCCGGCGGCGGGGATCGGCCGTCGCGCCGAGGTTCCGTCGGCGATTGCGCAGCGGTTTCTCAACGAACGGTACGAGTTCGACGTGACGTTTTTGGGCGCCAAGACGGCGACGGGCATCATGACCTTCGCCAAAACCGACCGCAACGAGTACACGGCGTCGCTGGAAGCGTCGACGTCGGACCTCGTGGGCGCCCTCACGTCGCTGCGCAAGGTGGCGATGACGTCGATCATGAACGTGTATAGAAACGGCGAACGCGAGCGGTTCGTTTCACGAATGTTTGTTCGCAAGACCATCAAGAGCGACAGCGCGCGGGAGACCCGCAACGAATTCGACTACCAACGCCGCCGCTGGTCGTTTTCGTATTATACGAACGGCGTCAAGACCAGCGGCCCGCGCGTCCGTCGCATTCCGCCCGACGTTTACTACGACGATTTCGTCGCCTTGCTGTATAACTTCCGGGCCCAGGTTTACGCCCCGGTGGCGCACGGCCTGCAATTGACGCTGAATACGCTGCCGTGGGACCGGACGGTGAAGATCGACGGCAAGAAGGTCAACAAGAGCGCCTCGACGATCGGCGTCGAAGTGCCGGGAAATGAACGCCTCGGCGACGACGACCGCAAATGGCTGGCGAAGCTCGGCGCCGAGTACCTGATCGTCGTCAACTTGGACAAAGACGTTTACGGCATTCCCAGCGGCCAGGCCAAATTCGCCGGCGACATCGCGCTCGTGCCGGAAGGCGCCTGGGTGGAAAACGCTATGCTGTTCGGAGACGTGCGGGTCTGCCGCCGCAAGTGACCCTCCTGGCGCGCCGCTGCGCTCTCCGCGGTGAAAATACTCTTTCTTCGCGAAGCAAGAAGCTCTCGTAAATTGCTTCGCTAAATATCCGTCGTTGCGGTGACGATTCCGCTTAGCGGTGAATGAGCCGCAGTGGATTGACGCCGAAACCGTAACGCAGGATCACAAACAACACCAGGACGACGCCGATTGCCGTCGCGGCGCCGATCAGCAGTTTCAGACGCCTGGATTTCCGCACCTCGTCGGCCTCTATCAGGAACCGCGGGATCGTCGCCAACACCGGCTGCCCGGCGAACGCCGCGAGGTCTTCGTCGTCGCGGAAGCTGTGATCCAGGTGTTCGGCGATGAAAATGGCGATGATGCCGATCATCAGCCCGATGGTCGCCGCCAGGCCGATGAGGCGCGGGCGGTTGGGCCGGAACGGCCTTTCCGGGAACCGCGCGGCGTCAATGATTTTGAACTGGCGGCCCTTTTGCTGGCCTTCCAGCGCTTCGGCCTGTTTCGCCTCCATGTATTTCTTCTGCAAATCCTGATAGCCGTCGCGCATCTTTTGCAGGTCGCGGGCCAGCCCCGACATTTCCTGCTCGACTTCCGGCGCCATCGCCACTTTCGCGGAAATCGAGCCGATTTGCCCCAGCGCGGCTCCGCGTTGCTTTTGCAGCGAGTTGATTTCCATCGTCGTCTGTTGCAGCCGCTCGAACACCGGCCGCGTGATGGCGTTGACGCGGTATTGATGGCCGCCGACTGATTGATCGGTGCCGATTTCCGCCTTAAGGCGCGAAATCTTCGCCTGCAGGTCCTTGACGTCCGGGTGCTCGGGCGTGAGCGTTTGTTGGAGTTGCGTAAGCTGAGCTTCCAGCTGCTCCAACTGGTCCTTTTCGGTGACCATTTGGCCGCCGCCCGCCGTCACCATCGAGCCCTGCAACTGCGCCATGCTGGTTTCCAGGGCGACCTTGCGGTCCTGGGCCTTGGCGAGCTGCTCGCCGAGATTGTCGGCCTCCGCCTGCAAGCGATCGAGCGACCGCTGGTTCGCTTCCATCTGCTCAGGCAGCACACCGATGTGTTTGCGCTTGAAGTCGGCGACCCGTTGCTCCTGTTCGTCGAGTTTGCCCTTTAACTCGGCCATCTGCTGCGACAGGAACTCGGCGGTCGCTTTGGCGGATTTTTGCCGGTCGCCCACCGTTTCGCCAATGAAACTTTGAGCGAGGCGGTTGGCGACGTTCTGCACGGTCAGCGGATCGCTGCCCATGAAGGAAATCTCGAACAACTCTTTGCCGTGCAACTCGACGTTGATATTGGCGCGCATCCGGGCTACCCGCGCTTCCGTCGCGCCGTTGGCCATCTCGGGGTACAATTCGTAGGACTGGATGACGTTCATCAGCAAAGTTTGCGAAAGAATCTGCTCGCGGACCGTCTTGACCCGGTCTTCGATCGAGTCGGTGACGGTTGTCGGCACCAGCGTTCCGGGCACCTCGCCGCTGCTGACCAGGACGGTGGTGCTGGCGCGGTAAATGTTTTTTATGAAGCGGCTGCCGATGGCGGTGGCGACGGTCACCGTGACCAGCGGAATGAGCAGCAGCCAGATCCGATAACGGACGATGGCGACATAGTCTTCCATGGCAAACTGCTTCACTGGCTTGGCGGTCGGGGCGGCTTGGCTGATGGTCTCGTTCAACTTTGTCTCTCAGCGGTTGGGGTTGCGAGGAGCGGCGGGACCCGAGCGCCGATCGGGGCCGAGCAGCTCAAGCCCCTCGACCGGTGCCGCATGGCCGGCCGCGTCAACGCCGTGCGTCTCGACGATGCCGACGGCGTTCGGATCGACGGGCTGCTCCGCGTTCACCGGCGAAAAGGTCACTCGGGCAATGCGCCGCAACGTATGGTTTTCCGCCGTCTGCGGCGGACGGCCGCCGGCGGCGCTCAGCATGACCGACATTTCGCCGTCGCCTGGCTGTAGGAAGGTGCGCCAGCCGCCGGTCGGTTCCGCGGGCGACACGCGCGGGACGGCCAACGAGCGCTTGTCCCAGGCGAGCTTGACCACGATCTGCGTCAGTTCCTGGTCGCGGTCGGTGGCGAGCCAAAAGTCCAGATCGTTCGAATTCGGCGTGGTTTTCGCCGGCCACGCGGCGTTGCTGGAACGGATCGGCGGTTCGAAATGCCAAATCATCGCCAAGCACGCAACGCCCGCAACGACTACAAGCACGTGGGGCAGGAATTTTCTTACTGCCTCATTCACAACTGCTCGCTCCTTAAACAAAGCCCCCGACATTTTTTGAAGGATACTCATTGACGCGGTGCATCGCAAGAATTAAAGAGTCATCATAGTTGGTTTTTTCGAGCCGGTCCAAGCGGTAGGCGCTTGCGAAATGTCGGGGCGACGCCATCGTCGGCGCTCGGTGGCGGGCCCAAGCTCGGTTTCGGACAAAGTATTTTCGTGATCGACCGAAAATCGCGGGCGGCAAGATAGGTTTGCGAAAAAACAAAGAAATTTGCTTTTTCGCAACGAAAAATCGCTTAAACTCGAAAAAAACTGTTGCGGAGGGTGCGAAAATGGCAGATACTAAGATTCTTCGCAGACCCACAGGTAACGGGTCGCAATTTCAAAAAGGAGAATTTTCGATGGGCCAGGTCATTCGTTCATTTGAGAACTTCGGTGCTGCCGTGTTCACGCGCGACAAGATGGCGCAGTATCTCAGCAAGGAAGCTTGTAAGAGCATCTGCAACGTAATCGAACAAAAAGAACGCTTGACTCCGGACCTGGCCGACCAAGTCGCGCACGCCATGAAAGAATGGGCTCTGGATAATAACGCCACGCACTTCACGCATTGGTTTCAGCCGATGCGCGGTCCGACCGCGGAAAAACACGACGCCTTCCTGACGCTGGACGACGGCGAGGCCATGGAGCGCTTTTCGGGCTCGCAACTCGCGCAGAGCGAACCCGACGCCTCTTCCTTCCCGAGCGGCGGCATGCGCAGCACGTTCGAGGCCCGCGGCTACACGGCGTGGGACGCGACCTCGCCGGTTTTCCTCGCGCAAGGCGACAAACGGCGCACGCTCGTCATCCCCTCGGTGTATTTGTCGTACACTGGCGAAGTGTTGGATCTCAAGACGCAGGTCTTGCGGTCGAACGCCGCCGTGGAAGACATCGCCCTGAAGATGTTGAAACGGTTCGGCAACCGCACCGCCAAGGGCGTCAAAGTGACAGTAGGGCCCGAGCAGGAATACTTCCTGATCGCGAAAGATTATCTGGACAAGCGGTTGGACCTGTTGCTGACCGGCCGTACGCTGCTCGGCGCGGCGTCGGCGAAGCACCAGCAATTTGAAGACCATTACTTCGGCGCGATTCGCCCCAACGTCATCGGCTTCATGGAAGACGTGGACGAAACCCTGGCCGAGCGCGGCATCGCTTTCAAGACCCGGCACAACGAGGTCGCGCCGCACCAATACGAATTGGCGCCGACGTTCGTCGAGAGCAATCTGGCGGTCGATCACAACTTGCAGGTGATGGACGTCATGCAGCGCGTCGCCGAAAAACACGGCCTCACCGTGCTGTTCGCCGACAAGCCGTTCGCCGGCATCAACGGCAGCGGCAAGCACTTGAATTGGTCGTTGCAGGACAGCACCGGCGCGAACCTCTTCGAGCCCGGCGAGGCGCCCAAACGCAACATCCAGTTTCTGACGTTCTTGTCGGCGATGCTCATCGGCGTCAACAAGTTCAGCGGCCTGCTGCGCGCGTCGGTCGCCGACGCGGGCAACGATCACCGTCTGGGCGCGAACGAAGCCCCGCCGGCGATCATGTCCGTCTACATCGGCGGTTACCTTGACGCGCTGCTAAACGCCATCGAAGAACAGAAGGACATCGCGGACCTCGAAAAGGGCACGCTCGACATCAACGTGAAGCACATGCCCGGCGTGAAACTGGACAGCACCGACCGCAACCGCACCTCGCCCGTCGCCTTCACCGGCAACAAGTTCGAGTTTCGCG
>CAZHPN010000152.1:0-15199 GCA_964534375.1 uncultured bacterium
CGATGGCCAGAACGTTGAGCTGCGGGTCCAGCACGAACGCCCGCGAACCGGTCGTGCCTTGGTCGATCGCCAGAATCAGGTCGCGCATGCGAGGCTCCTTTTTCAGGGTTGCGGCTTTTTTAGCACCGGCGGGGGAGGGGTTCAACTGGTGAACGGGATTCGGGATTCGGGGTTCGGCAATTGGCGAATGGCGAATGGCGAATGCGGAATTTCCGGCCGGCCGGTCCGCGTTCGGCATTCCGCATTCCGCATTCCCACAGTTGACCTGCGGTCAACGGTGGTACATGCTTTCGCCCGCAAAGGAGGCCGCCATGCCCGACGACAAACAGCCGGAAAAACAGCCAAAGGAACCGTTAAAATTGGAGATCAAGGTCGACGACGCCATCGCCAGCGGCGTGTACGCCAACCTGTGCATCGTCAACCATTCCGATTCCGAATTCGTGCTCGATTACGTGTTTATCCAGCCGGGCCGGCCGAAGGCGAAAGTGGCCAGCCGGATCATCATGTCGCCGAAAAACGCCAAGCGCCTGTTTCTCCTGCTCGATCAACAGGTGAAGGCCTTCGAGAAACGCTTCGGCGTGCTGGACATCTCGCCGCCGCACCCCTCGCAACCGCCGGTTCTGGAAGTGAATTAGGGGATGGATGAGGAAAAGAAATCCGCGCCCGCGACGTGGCGAGTGCGGCTGCGCAACTATCTGCTGACCGGCCTGCTGGTCGTTGTGCCGCTGGCGGCGGCGATGTACGTGCTGCGGATCGTGCTCGACATTGCCGACGCGACGCTGCAATGGTTGCCGCAATCGGTCCGGCCGGAGAAGCTGCTGCACATTCGCATCCCCGGCCTGTTCGGCCTGATCCTCACGTTTCTATTGCTGGTGCTCATCGGCTTCCTGGCGCGAAATTATTTCGGCCAGCGGCTGGTTCGCTTTTACGAGAGCATCCTCAACCGGATTCCCGTCATCGGCTCCGTGTATTCCGCGGCGAAGCAATTGACCACGGCGATTTTTTCGTCCGACGAGCAGCGCTTCTCGCGCGTCGTGCTGGTCGAATTTCCGCGCGTCGGGATGCACTCGGTCGCGTTCGTCACCGCGGAGGACGCCGGCCGCCTGGCGCAGCCGCACGACAAACCGTGCTGCGCCGTGTTCGTGCCGACCGCGCCGAACCCCACCTCCGGCTATTTTCTGATCGTGCCGCGCGACCAGACCATCGCCACCGACCTGACGGTCGACGAGGCGTTCCGCATGATCGTTTCCGCCGGCATGGTCGAGCCGGAGCGCCGCCCCGCCGCCCCCGCCCCGGCCGCCGACGCGGCCAAGGACTAACCCCGCCATGCCGCCGGCGACGTTCGGCTGGGCGGCGCTGCTCTTCGTCGCGCTGCTGTTGAACGTCGTCGTCCTGCTGCACTTGAGCCTCGTCTCGGTGCGGCGCATTACGCTGACCGTGGCCGCGCTGCTCGGCCGCGCGCCGGCGCCCGCGCCGCCGCTCGACCCGCCGCCGCGTCTGACCGTGCTCGTGCCGTGCCATGACGAGGCCGCGGCGTTGCCGGCGGCGCTGGCGGCGTGGGATGCGGTCGATTATCCGCGCGACCGCTTGCGGCTGGCGTTCATCGACGACGCCAGCGCCGACGGCACAGCGCGCCTGCTGGAAGATTTCACCGTGGCGCGCGCGTGGACGACGCTGGTGCGCCGCGCCGGCCCGGCCATCGGCAAGGGCGCCGCGCTGCAAGCCGGGTTAGCGGCGGACCCGGACGGCGAGGCGGTCGCGGTGTTCGACGCCGACGCGCGCCCGGCGCCGGATTGCCTGCGCCGGCTCGTGGCGCCGCTCGCCGACCCGGTCGTCGCCGCCGTCGCCGGGCGGATGATCCCCGACGCCGACGACCGGCCCGCGGCCGTTTACGCCGCGCTCGAAGCCGCCGTGCACCAGCGGCTGACGATGACCGGCGCCGCGCGGCTCGGCGCGACCACGGCGCTGCTCGGCTCGGCCTACCTCGTGCGCCGCGCGGCGCTCGACGAACTCGGCTTCGACCCGACGCACCGGCTCGAGGACATCGACCTGTCGCTGCGCCTGCTGGCTCGCGGCCGGCGCTTGGCGTGGGCGCCGGCGGCGTGCTGTTGCCACCGGCCGCCGGCTGACGGGCGCGCGTTTCTCGCGCAGCGGACCGCGTGGTCGCGCGGGTTCCATCAGGTTGCGCGGCGACGGTTGCGCGGGGCGGTGCGCGCGACGCCGTCGGCCTGGCTGGCAATCGACCGCGGCCTGTTCTGCGCGGGTTATCTGGATCGTTTTTCGTTCCTGCTCGGGTGCGGGCTCGCTGTCGCCGCCGTACGGCTGCCGTCGTTGTGGATGCCGTGGCAATATTTGCTGGCCGTCGCCGCGCTGCCGGTGCTGCAGGCGCCGCTGGCGATGGCGGCCGACGGCTGGCCGCCACGCCGGATGGCGCGGGCGGTTCCAGCGCTGGCGCTGGCGGCGGTCGACGCGGCGGCCGAACTGGTGGCGCTGCTGGCGGATCTCGCGGGCCGGCCGCGCCGCTGGCATCGTCACCGCCGCGTGGGAGAGGAGAGCCGGCCGTGAACGACATCGTCGGGGCGATCGTCGCCCGCAACGGCGGCGCCGATTTGGCGGCGGCGGCCGGCGATCTGATCGCGGCGTTCGGCGCGGCCGGCGTGCTGGTGGTCGACAATGCGTCGACCGACGGCGCGCTGCCCCCGGCCGGCGTTACGATCCGACGTTTGCCGGAAAATCGCGGCTTCGCGGCCGGCGCGAATGCGGCGCTCGCCTGGGCGAAAGAACGCGGCGCGACGGGTCTGCTGCTGCTCAATCAGGATGCGCGAATCGACCTCGCCGGCGTGCGGCGCCTGACCGAGCTGTTTGGCGCCGACCCGACGCTCGGCGCCGCGTTCGCGAAGGTCGTGCGTCTCGATCAGCCGTACGTGCTCGCCGGCCTCGCCGGCCGCCGCAATTTCCGGCACAAATTGACGTCGGGCCTCGGCGGCGGCGCGATCGACTGCGGCGCGCCGGCGACGCCGCTGGCTGTGCCGCACGGCCACGGCGCCGCGCTGCTGCTGCGCGTCGAAGCCGCGCGGGCGGTGGGCGGCTTCGACGAATTTCTCTTCGCCTATCACGAGGAGGTCGACCTCTGCTGGCGGCTGGCTCGGGCGCATTACGGCATCTGGCTCGAACCGCGCGCCGTCGTGAGGCACCGCGGGCCCGGCGGCGATCCGGCGCGCCGCGCCGCCAAGGCGTATTTTCTCGGGCGCAACAGCTTGCTCGTGGCGCGCAAAAACGGCGGGGCCGGCGCGTGGCTGCGCGTCGCGGGTTGGGCCGTCGCCGCGGCGCTGTTATACTACGGCCCGCGCGCGCTCGCCGGCGACGCCGAGGCCCGCGGCTTGTTGGCGGGTTGGCGCGACGGCTGGCTGCGGCGTGAGGCCAGCCCCGCCGTGCGTTCGACGCTGTAAGGTCAAGCGGTGACGAAACCCGAAGCGAAATGGGAGTGCGGCGACGGTCCGCGGGGCCGCGGCGCAGAAACGGCGGCCGCATGAAAATCGGCTATCCGCGGACCTGGCGGCCGGCGCGCACCTTGCTGCTGGTCACGTGGCTGCTGGCGACCGCGAGCTACGGCGCCTTGTTCATCGGCGCAGCGTACGTCGGCCAGGCCATGGCGCCGCAACGGCTGCTGCTCGGCCTGCTGCTGACGCAGGCCTTTCTGCTGGCGGCCGCCCTGCTCACGCATTGGGACGGCGCGCCGTCGCTGACGCGCCTGGCCGAAACGAACCCGCGCCGGCTGTTCTGGTTTTCGCTGGCGGGCCAGGGCGCCTTGCTGATCGTGACGGCGCTGGCGATGCGGCCGTGGAACGACGAAGTGTCGAACGTCGAGCAGGCGGTGTTTCTGACGACGCACGGCCTGCGGGAATGGATCCGGAATTACCGCGCGATCAACGCCTGGATGGGGCCGCACCATCCGCCGTTGCTGGCCTTGATGTACGGCGGCTTCTACGCCCTGGTCGGCCCGCACCTGCTCGCCGGCCGCCTTCTCAATATTGGTTTTTCGCTGACGGCGCTCGCGGCGGCGGCCCGGCTGGTGCGCCGCGTGACCGATGCGCCGACCGCCGCGCTCGCTTCGCTGTGCTGGGTGTTTTATCCGCTGTGGCTGTACAACGGCGCCGCCGCGATCATGGAAGGCCCGTTTTTGTTGATCTTCCTGCTGACGGCCGACGCGGTGGCCGTGTTCCTGCAGACGCCGTCGACCCGGCGCGCGCTCGCCGTCGGCGGCTGGCTGGCGCTGGCGCTGCTGTGCCGCTACAACGTGGCGCTGCTGGCCCCGGGCGTGGCGTTGCTGCTGCTGTCGCCCGAGCACCGCGCGGTCCTGAAAAAGCCGGGCACGTGGTGGCTGCTGGGCCTGCCGGCGCTGCTGTTCGCGCCGTTCCTCGTCGTCGCCGCGAAAACGGGCCTGCTGATGACGCAGGCCGGCAAAATGAAGGGCATGGCGCTGCTGCTCAACCCGGGCGGCATGTTCTATTTGAAAGAGACCTTGCTGCCGCTCTGGCCGCTGCACGCCGGGGCGCACGTGATCGCCATCGCCGCGCTGAGCCTGCTCGCGTTATGGAAAGGCGCGGGGCGCAACCCGACGCTGCTGGCGCTGGGCGGCGGCTACCTTTTGTTCGTCCTGATCCTGCTGCCGAATCCGCGTTATCTCTTGCCGGCCGTGCCGTTTCTCTCGGCCGGCGCGGCGCGCGCGCTACAGGTCGTCGAGCAGCGCGGCGGCGGGGCCGGCGCCGCCTGGGCCGGCATCGCGGCGTCGGCGCTGACCCTCGCCGTCGTCGTCATCACCGCGGCGACGTACGACGGCTATTATCCGTTTTATTGAAGCCGGGCCTGGCGCCAGCCGTCGCGAAATTCATCCCAATTGGCGCGGCGGTTCAGACGGTAGAGCGTGACCTCGCCCTCGATATTGTGCAGCGAGAAACACCCGGCGCGTTCGAACGTGCGGGCGGGCAGGTAATCGCAGACCTCGCCGGAAACGTAGATCTCCCCCGGTTCGCAGGCCGACTCGATGCGGGCGGCGAAGTTGACCGTCGGCCCGATCGCGGTGTAGTCCAGCCGTCGCTGATTGCCGAAATTGCCGACGACCACCGGGCCGTGGTGGACGCCGATCCGCATGCGCAACGCGTTGCCGCCCCGCTGCCGCCACTGTTCGTTGAGCCGATCCATCGCCTGCTGCATCGCGACGGCGCATGACGCCGCCCGCAGCGCCTGCTGCGCCGGCGTCATCGGCAGCGGCGCGCCGAAAATGACCATGATCGAATCGCCGATGAACTTGTCGATCGTGCCGCCGTGGCGGAAGATCACTTCGATCATCGCATCGAGATACTCGTTGAGCAGCCGCGCCATTTCGTGCGCGCGCAACTCGCCCGAAGCGCGGACAAAATTTTCGAGGTCGGCAAACAGGATCGTCGCCGGGAGGTTTTGCGGTTTATCCGCCACATCCGACCCGCCCGCGAGGATCTGCTCGACCAACGGCGGCGGCAGATAACGTTTCAAGACGTTCTCGCGCATGCGCCGATTGAGCGCGTCGATCTCTTTTTCCTGGTGCACCAACCGCAGCAGGTTGGCGACGCGGGCGGCCAGTTCCTTCGGGTTGAACGGCTTGGCAAGGAAATCCTGCGCGCCCTCCTGCAGGCCCTCGATCTTCAAATCCTCCGAGGTTTTCGCGGTGAGTACGATCACCGGAATCCGCCGCGTTTCCGGCCGCGCCGCCAGCGCGCGCAGCAGCGCGTAGCCGTCCATTTTCGGCATCATCACGTCGGTGAGGATCAAGTCCGGCCGCGACTCCTGCGCCTTCCGCAGGCCCTCCTCGCCGTCGCCGGCTTCGAGCAGCCGGAAGCGGCCGCCGAGCGTCTGCGTGAGGTACGCGCGCATGTCGCGGCTGTCTTCCACGATGAGCACCGTGTCGGCCCCCTCCGGCGCAGCCGGCGGCGCCGCGGCGCCCGCGCCGTCGGCGGCGGCTTCGAGCAATTCCGCCGTCGCCAGGGCGGCGGCGCCGGCGGCGTCGGCGGCGGGGGGCGGCCCGCCGTGCGCGTCCGGTCCGGCCGCGGGGCGCGGCGCGTCCGCTTCCGCGGCGATCTCCTCGGGGGCGAAACGATCCCGGTCCAGCGGCAACGCGACGGTGAATTTCGCGCCCTGGTTGACGACGCTTTCGACCTCGACGCGGCCGTGATGGAGATCGACGTACTCCTTGACGAGCGCCAGGCCGATGCCGGTCCCGCCGAATTGGCGCGTCGTGGACGCGTCGGCCTGCCGGAAGCGCTCGAAGACGTACGGCAGTTCGGCGGGCGGAATGCCGACGCCGGTGTCGGCGACGCCGACGAACGCCTCGTGTTCGTGGCGGGAAAGGCGGAGCTGAATTTTGCCGTCCTCGCCCGTGAACTTGAAGGCGTTGGCGAGCAAGTTGAAGAACACCTTCTCGATTTTCTCGGGGTCGAGCCACGCGTCGAGCGCGGGGCCGTCGTGGAGAAAATCAAACTGGATGCGCTTGCGCAGGGCCAGCGACTCGAAGGAGGTCGCCGCGGCGCCGAGCATTTTCACCAGATCGACGCGCTGCACCGCGAGGCGCATCCGGCCGGCTTCGAGCTTCGAAAGATCGAGGAGCTGGTTGATCAACAGCAGCAGGCGTTGCGAATTGCGCAGCATGATCACGCCCTGATCGCGCGCCAGGGAAAGGACGTTCCCGGGCGCGGCGTTGAGCGCGGCGTTGAGCGGCCCGATGATCAGCGTCAGCGGCGTGCGGAACTCGTGGCTGATGTTTTGGAAGAACTGCGTCTTCTGGCGATCGAGCTGCTGCAGTTGGACGTTCTTCTTTTTCAGCTCGAGCGTCTTGGCTTCGACTTCCTGCTGCATCTCCGCCGAAAGATGCTCGGCCGTGCGGAACGCGCGCGCCTGGCGGATCGCGAGCACCACCGCGTTCAACAAAATCAGAATCAGGCCGCCGTACTGCGCGCGGTTGCCGGGCACGGGCAAATTCCAGCCGTGGGCGATGTCGTTGGTCGCGCCCCAGCACATCGGGATCCAACCGCACCAGACCAGCAGGGCCTCCGGCCGCCGGCGGCGCAGCGCGACGGCCAGCAGCACGGTGATGACGCCGCAGGCGGCGAGCAACGACACGCTGACGATCCGCTCGTGCGCGACCACGGTCGCCGCGTACAGGCTCGACGGGGCCAAAATGGGATAGATGATTTCGGCAAGCGCCGCCGCATTGAAAATTCGAATCAGCCGGCGGGGAAATTCCGTGGGGAAAAGTTCGCGGTAGAACGCTGGCGTGAAGACGCCGAGCGCCGCCGCCACATACGGCAATTTCAGCGACAGAGCGAAAACGTCATGCGGAGAAAAGGCGCGTTCGAAAAAATAGCTGCCGGTCGCCATCCGCAGCAGGATGCACAGGCACCACGCCGAGAAATACAGCGACGACCGATCCTCGCGCCGATACGCCCAGATAATGATGTGAAAGCAGATCAGCAGCCCATAGACGCCGAGCAGGATCGAATCCCACACGTCGTGCCGCCATTGCCGCGCCCGCAAATCGTCGACGAGGCCCAGGCGCAGATGGTCGAGCATGCCGGCCTGGAGCGCCTCGTAGTTCGAACCGCGCACGGCGAGCACGATCTCGCGCCGGCCCGGATCAAGCCGCAGCGGCAGCAGACGCGGCATCATGTTCGGCTGATGCGGTTCGTCGCGCGCATGCGAGACGAGGCCGTTGACGAACAAGCGCGCGCCGTCGAGATAAACTTCCGAGGCCGAATGAATCGGCGGGACCGCGACGCCCAGCGGCGCCGCGGCCGCGGCGGCCGGCGGCAGCAGCACGCGCAGCCGCAGCCAGCCGTAGCCGAGCCGCGTGCCTTCGCGCGCGTCGAAACTGACGCCGGACTCGATCGTTTCCCAGCGCGAATCGTCGAAGTCGGTCTGCGCAAAGGCGGGCTCGTCCTGTTTCCAGGCGAACCGCCATTGGCCGCGCAGGTCAACCGGACCGTCGGCGGCGAAGTCCCAGTGCGTCAGGTCGATCACGCCGGCCTTCGCCTGCGGCGCACGGTCGCCGGCCGTCAGCGACTGGCAGGCGACCAGCAACAGCGCGGCGGCCAGCGCCGCCGCCGAGCGGCGCAGGATCGCCGCGGCGCCCCGCGGCGCCCATACCTCGACGCTTCGCCGCCCGACGAATCGCGCGAAAATCTGCATCGTCGCGACGCTCGGCGCGGAAAAAAACCGCGCTTTGGCCGCGGCCGGTTCGCGGGCCGGTCCGGCGAACTCCTGCCGCGCGCCACGGCCATTGTTTGCGGCGCCATGCCCAGCGGCGTCCCGCCGCGAAAAAACAATCTTTACGAGCGTTTCCGATGCGCCGGTGAACCTTTTATCGCAACTGCCCACAGATCGTGATCGTTGAGCATATACAACGAAACAGGAAAATTGAAAAGCGTCGAGATCATTCGCCGAAGCCGCGACGGCGCGCCTGGCTCGCAATTTCAGCCCCGCGTTTTTTCCCGTCCGCCGCGGCGTTGTTCGACGGCCATGATCTGTTTTAGTAGGCTCAGCGACCGCGGCGACGCGCTTCTTTCAACCAAATTTTCGCCAACGCGGGAAGGCGATCCACGACCTCTTTTCCGAATAACACTTCGTCCGCGAAACCCATGTGCAGCATGTCGACGAGCCGGCAGAGATACGATCGACCGTCGTTCCACCACGTGTTGTGGGAATCAACCATCAGGTAATGAAATACGTGAATGTCGTCGGACCTACGCAGTTCGTTGAGTTCCATTCCGTCGAGAATCGACTCGTATACGCCGTCAGCGACTCGGCTGCCGAAGGTCGTCGTATAATAGAATTCCTTGATTTCCCAAACGGCGATCGGATTGATGACGTCCGGAAATGCGCCGTCAAACCATCGCGAGGAGGTCTGCAAGATGGCGCCATGCTCGTCGACAACTGTCGCCAGCTTTCTTGGCTTGAAAGCGCACGGTTGACCGCCGATGTGAGCCTTTACGAGAGTATTAATGATTCCGGCAAAGTAATTTAGCCCTTTTTTCTCGCCCGACTGCTTGTTCGTCGGGACATCGGCGCCGGGCCATTTCGCCCGAACTTTTTCGAAGAGCTTTTTCGCCTCGGCAACGTCCATCAGCCGCGGTTCAACAAAAACATTAAGGACTTCGGCTCGATAAAGGAAATAATTCGCCAGCGCCTTTCCCAGTCTCGTCGGAGCGCCTCGCTTGTCGATTACGGCCCGGATGTCGAAGTCATTCGCCTCCAGCGTCTGCACCATGTCGTCGATCTGCGGCACAAGCACCTTTTGGGTTCCTCGTTCCGTGTATCCGCGCCATTGGCTGATGAAACGTACGTAACCCCAGAAGTTTCGTGGCATGGCGACAAAGTCCGGATGGGGCAGCATTACTTCGTTTCCTGAAACCGGCGGGCAAATGTCGCCAACGAAATTCCTATTGCTTGGCAGATTGCTTCGACTTCGACAACGTCCAAGCGCCGTTCGCCGGACTCGTACTTGCTCACGAACGATTGCGGCTGATTCAATTTTGCGGCCAGATCGACCTGGCGCATCTCGGCTTCTTTCCGCAACTTCCTCAGAAGATTGCAGAGGTCCGCATAGCGCAATGAATCTCGATCATGGTTCACAGGTGCAAAGGTTACACGATGTTGACACGTATCCCAAAACAGGATATCTTCTTGCTTGTGGTACGCTCCAAGGGTACGTGCAGGCGAAGGCGTGGTGGAATGGAACAACTGGCGCTCGACATTCCGAATTGCCGCAAGGCCAATCCACCGAGGGGCCAGTTGCTCAAATGGATCGGCAACAAGCAACGTTTTGCCGCGGAAATCGCGTCCTACTTCCCACGGTCATACGGAACGTACTTTGAACCGTTTCTTGGCACGGGCGCCGTTCTCGCCGCGGTCGCGCCGCCCAAAGCCGTCGCGTCGGATATTTTCCCGCCGCTGATCGAGATTTGGAACGCGCTCAAGAAGTCGCCGGAGGTTTTGAAGGAATGGTACGCCGAACGGTGGCGTCGCTTCGTCGGCGGCGACAAGGCCACGGAATACGAAAACATCAAATCGGGGTACAACCGGTCGCCTAACGGGGCGGACCTGCTTTTCATCAGCCGTTCGTGCTACGGCGGCGTGGTGCGTTTCCGCAAGGCCGACGGCCATATCTCGACCCCGGTCGGCGCGCACGATCCGATTCGCCCGGAGAGTTTTGCGCGGCGCGTCGATGAATGGAGCAAGCGCGTCACGGGAACCGACTTTTTTGCGCTGGACTTCCGCGAGGCGACGGCGCGAGCCAAACGCGGCGATTTGGTTTACTGCGACCCGCCGTATCACCACAGCCAAGGCATCTTGTACGGCGCGCAATCATTTAAAGTCGGCGACCTCTTCGACGCCATTGCCCACTGCCAGGCGCGCGGAGTTTTTGTCGCGCTGAGCATTGACGGGATCAAGAAATCCGGCACGCTCAATTGCGACGTGAATATTCCGGCAGGACTTTTCCGGCGGGAGGCGTTCGTCGACTGCGGCCGTTCGATGTTGCGCCGGTTTCAGATGGGCGGGCGAACGCTCGAATCCGAAGTCGTGCACGACCGATTGCTGCTGACGTACTGAGTTCCGCGCCTGGCCGCCGCTGTCTGCCGAGCCGGCCTATGCGAGTTCCGCCAACGCCCGGCCGAGCGCGCCGAGCAGTTCCTCGCCCATGCCCCGTCCGCCGAAGGCCATCGCATTTTCGTAGATGCTGTTCCACATCGCTTCGCGGTCGACGGTTTCGAATTGCTGATATTCCGCCGGCAGGTGCACGTAGCCGAGGTAGTCGTCCGTGTGCGAGGCCGTCACCGCCGTCCGCCAGCCGCGGGCGGCGATCGCCTGCCGCGCAGCCAACCCGACGCCGGCGCCCAGGTCCGCCGGGAAGCCGGCGAACACCAGGTCGCCGACGCGCGCCGCCGGCACGCGCGGCCGCCGGCCTTCGAGCTTGCCGCCGCGGCCGAAATGCCGCGCATACAGGCGCAGCGGCAACGCCAACGCGTCGAGCCAGGCCAGCCGATCGGGGAAGAGGCGCGGCGTCGCCAGGCGCAACGCGGCCTCGCCCGCGGCGAAGGCCACGTCGCCGCCGCGCACCGGCGTCGCCGCCGCCAGCGCCTGGTCGAGCGCCTCGCGCAACAGGCGCGCCAGCAGCGGCAGATGCGCCGCGAGCGCCAGCGGCCCCTCGGGGAAGAGCACGTTGACGCCGCCGACCGGCCCGACCAGAAACAGCGCCTCGTCGCCCTCGGCTTCGATGGTCTGGGCCACGGCCCCCGGGTAATCCGCCGACGCCGCGTGCAATTCGCGGAAGGCGACGACGACCGGGTGCGCGCCGAAACAAGCGACGCGGATATTCTTGCCCGGCCGCGCGATCGCGAGCGCGCCGACCGTGCGGTCGATCGGCCCCTGCGGATGGCGACGGTTGTAATTGAGATAGGTCGTCTGCGTTTCGCCGAAGCGCAGCTCGGCCGGCTGCAAATCGGCGACGGCGCCCGCGGCGGCGGCGGCGATATTTTCGACGAGCGCGGCGAAAATCGCCGGGCGATAGGCGCCGAGGAACAGTTTGGCCGACGGCGCATCCCAGTAGCCGCCCGTCGACGAGTGCGTGTGCGTCGCGGCCAGCAGCAGCCCGTCGTAGGCGACGCCCAGCTCGTGCAGCCGCCGTTCGACCGCCAGCCGCAGCCCCTCGGTGATGATGAGCAGGTCGGCGGAGACGATCACGGCCGTTTTCTTGCCGTCGCCCAGCGCCAGCGCGCGGGCGAAGAGCGGATCGTGCACGGTCTCGGCCAGCCGCTCTTTCTTGCCGGCGATGCCCGCCAGCGGAAACGGCAGCGGCGGCGTGAAGTCGCGTTTGGCGAAGCCGGCGGCGAGGCCGCGGCGACGCGCTTTGTTTTGCTGCATGATTGCCTCCGGGCGGTTATTCTAGCCGCCCTGCCGCCCGAGGAAAACCGGGCGGGCGGCGGTTTGCGCATTCGCGCCGAATGCGATAGTTTCGGGGCTGTCAGAGCGACCATTGCATTGCATCTTTTTCGGTTCGACGGCCGCAACTCCAAGGCGGAAGTCAGCGCATGACGGGGCTTTACGAAAACCGCTTTCTCCGGATTTCGCGAGCCGCGGGGTCGGTCCCCGGGGCCGGCGGCGAGGCGGAAAACCAGGATTGCTGCGGCAACCAGCAGAACCAGCACGGCCACTTGCTGGTGGTCGCCGACGGCCACGATCGCACGGGCCTGGGCGGCGTCGCGGCGCGCCTGGTCGTGGAAACCGTCCTCGAATTTTACCGCGACTGGAACGGCCAGGCCCCGCGCAAGATGCTGGTCGACGCCGTGGGCCTCGCCAACGCGGCGTGGCGGCAGGCGGCGGCCAGCGATAAGCGCCTGAGCGCGGCGACCGTCAGCGTGGCGCTGCTGCACCATCAGGAAGGCGCGGTGCGCATCGCCCACGTCGGCAACTGCCGCGCCTATCGCCAGCGGAACTACCTCATCGACCAGCTCACCGAAGATCACCTCGTCGCCGCGCCGGCCGGCGGCGGGCCCGGCGGCGCGAAGTTCGTGCTGTCGCGGGCGGTGGGCATGTATCCGATCGTCGAGGTCGACGTTTCCGACGCCCATTTCGTGCAGGCGGGCGAGACGTTCATCCTCTGCACCGACGGCCTCAGTTCGCGCCTGAACGACGTCGAGATCGGTCGACGCGTGATGTCCGGATCGCCGCAGGGGGCCTGCGACGGTTTGATGGACCTCGTGCAAAACGGCAGCGGCCCCGAAAGCGCGTCGCTGGCGATCATCAAGTTCAGCGAGCCGGCGGAACAAGGGCAAAAACTCAGCGCCTCCGCTGCGCCGGCGCCGACGCTGATCCTTGCCGCCGGTCGCCCGGTGTCGTGGCGCCACCTCAGCGGCTGGTGGAAATTCCGCCTGGTCGCGCTGGCTCTCTTGTTGCTCTGGTTCCTCGGCCTGCTGGCGATGTGGGGCCTCTTCGGTTGGGGCTCGCCCGCCACGGCGCTGCGCGTGGCGCCGGCCGGCTCGGCCGCGCTGGCCGCGTCGTTCTGGCTGGCGGGCCGGTCGCGGCGCCGGCCGCCGGAGGCGGCGCCATGAGCCGCAAGAGCATGTTCGAAATGCAGTCGCCGCGCAGTTCGCGCACCATGGCGTTGACGCGCCTCTTCGATTTGCTGCTGCTCGGCGGCTACATCGCCTGCGGCCTGCTGACCTACTATCTGCTGATGAACGGCGCGTTGGCGAAGCAAGCCCGGCAATCCGCCCAGGCCGCGCCGGCCGCGCCGGCCATCGCCGCCGAGGCGCCCGCGGCGGAAGCGCCGGAGGCCGAGGCCCCTGCGGCCAGCCCGGCGGCGGCCGCCGCCACGCCGCCGCCGTCGACCGAGCCGCCGGCCCCGCCGATCGAGCCGGGCGGCAAGGATTTGACCGCCGCGATGAACGCCTACGTGCAAGCGGTCAACAAGGGCGAGTACGTCAAGGCGCGGGCGATGCGCGCCGACCCGAACGTGCCGTCGGTCGACGGCTTGCGCAAGACCAAGGCGATGAAACTGGTCTCGGTCGTCGCCTACCCGCGCATCAGCCGCACGCAAGGCTCGATTTACGTGAAGCTGCGCATCGAAAAAGGCGGCAAACCGCTGATTTGGAAGGGCCGCATCGACTGGGAAAACCGCACCGGCAAGTGGGTCACCGTCAAGTGGGACAGCCAGGCCGCCTCGCCGGACAGCGAAGAGCCGGCGGCCACGCACTGACGATGTGGTTCTTCCGTCGCCGGGAACAGAAGGCCGTCGCGCCGTTTGTCGGACCGCAAATCACCGACTGGCAACCGCCGGCGGAGCCGCCCGCTTCGGCGCCGAACGCACCGCGCATGCACATGCGCCGTGGGCTCTTGCCGATTCGGCGGCATATCGCATTCCAAAATGCGGCCGGCGCGGCCGTTGCATTCAGCGGGATGATTGCGGGGGTTTACGTTGGCAAGTGGTTTCCGGACGTCGGCAAACGCCTCGGTTCCGGCGCAACTCTCGTGATTTTCTTCGGTTTTGGACTGCTCGGCGTCTTGTTGGTCAATATGATTTTCTCCCGCATCGTGAGCGCCCGTTGTCCGCGGTGCGACGGCCGCGCATTTCAAAAGCGTGAGCGCCCGATTCGCTACGAGTGCGAGGTTTGCGGCTACGTGTATAAAGGAACGATCCCGGACACCCGTTGATCGCTCTTCCTCGGTAAGTCCTTGATTCTATTGAAAACATCAATTCACGTACAAAAATAATACCTCTTGACAAATCGCGTCGCTTCTACGATAGTTAGTCGCCACTACCGGCGGAAGGAACGACTTGATGTTCGACTTGCGGCCTGCGGAACCGGAAATTTCCGACTCGCTCGAAGATTATCTTGAAACGATACACAATCTCCAAAAGACGCGTAAAGTGGCACGGGTAAAGGACATTGCGCGCGAACGCAAGGTGCGCATGGCGTCGGTTTCGACGGCAATGCGGCGCTTGCAGGAACTCGGTCTCATTATCTACAGCCAGCGCGAGTACATCGAACTGTCCGAGCACGGGCAGGAGGTCGTGCGGCGGATTCTGGTGCGGCACGAAATCCTGCGGCGGTTCTTGTCCGAATTTCTACAGGTGTCGCCCGAGACCGCCGACTCCGACGCGTGCCAGATCGAGCACCACGTCTCCGACGAAACCGTCGACCGCTTCGTGCGTTTGCTCGAATTTCTGGAGACGTGCACCGAGGGCCGGCGCGCGCTCGCCGCGTTCCAGAGCTGCCCCGAGGTCGGCCCCGAGCACCGCGTGTGCGACGAAACGTGCGAACGCCGCGCCGGCGAGCCGCCTTGCACGCCGATTTTTCCGACCGAAACGCTCAGCGACCTCGCGCCCGGCGAGCGAGGGCTCATCGCCAAGATTCGCGCGGGCGGGGCGCTGCGCCAGCGGCTGATCGACATGGGCATGCTGCCGCACACGGAGGTCGAAGTGGAGCGCGTGGCGCCGTCGGGCGACCCGATTTGGATCAAACTGCGCGGCTTCCAGTTGTCGCTGCGCAAGGAAGAGGCGCAGGGCATTCTCGTTTCGCCGATCTAACCCCAACCGCGTTCTGTGAAGGCAAGAAGCCATGGCGCGAAATGATGTCGAAAAACGCCCGCTGCGGATCGTGCTCGCGGGCAA
>CAZHPN010000153.1:0-15099 GCA_964534375.1 uncultured bacterium
CCTTGATCATTGCCAGCGACTCGTTCATCCGCGGCACCTGGTCGTTCAGGTCGCGGATGTTTTGCTGCAAGATCATTTCCGGGTTTTCCAACGAATCCAAAGCTCCGCCGAACAGGCTGCGCACCCACCGTTTGAACCGGTTCCACATCGTCGCCTCCCGCTTGAATAGTTGCTTGGTTCGATTATTTATAGACGCGGGTTCCGCCGGGGTCAATGCGCCGCGAGACGACGCGCGGTTGCGCGGCGCGGCCGCCGGGCTGCGCGACGGGGCCGCGGGGCTGAGAGGCTGAGAGGACGAGCAGGCCACGCTCTGCGGCGCGATCTGCCAGCCTCTCGGCCTTCCGGTCTCTCAGCCTTTCAGCCGGCGCCGGCCTCCCGGTCTCAACCTTCCCCTTTCAGGGCTTCGGCTTGGAAGTGCGCGATCAGCGGGTCGATCACTTGCGCCAACGCGCCTTCGAGAATGCGGTCGAGGGCGTAGATCGTCAGGTTGATGCGGTGGTCGGTGAGGCGATTCTGCGGGAAATTGTAGGTGCGGATGCGCTCCGAGCGGTCGCCCGTGCCCACCTGCGACTTGCGCTCGGCGGACATCGTCGCTTCCTGGTCGGCGCGCATCTTGTCGAGGACGCGGGCCTTCAGAATCATCAGCGCCTTGGCTTTGTTTTTGAACTGCGATTTTTCGTCCTGGCACGAAACGACGATGCCGGTCGGCAAGTGCGTCATCCGCACCGCGCTCTCGGTCTTGTTGACGTGCTGGCCGCCCGGGCCGCTGGAGCGGAAGACGTCAACGCGCAGATCCTTCTCGGCGATGGTCACCTCGACCTCATCCGGCTCGGGCATCACGGCGACGGTCACCGCGCTCGTGTGAATGCGGCCCTGCGCTTCGGTCTCGGGCACGCGTTGCACGCGGTGGACGCCGGATTCGTACTTCAATTTGCTGTAGACGCTTTGACCGCGAATGCCGCAGATGATTTCTTTGAAGCCGCCCAGGCCCGTCTCGTGCGCCGAAAGGATTTCCTGCTTCCAGTTCAGTTCTTCGGCGTAACGCGTGTACATGCGGAACAGATCGCCCGCGAACAGCGCCGCCTCTTCGCCGCCCGTGCCGGCGCGGATTTCCAGCAGGATGTTCTTGTCGTCGTACGGGTCTTTGGGCAGCAGCAGCAGCTTGAGGTCGCTGCCCTGCTTTTCGACATTGGCCTCGAGTTGCTCCAGTTCCGCCTTGGCCATCTCGCGCAATTCTTCATCGGCCTCGTTGGCGATGATGTCGCGCACGCCGTCGCGATCGGCCGCCATTTTCTTGTAGCGCCGATAGGCGTTGACGATCTTCTCGAGATCGACCCGTTCCTTGTTGAGCTGCGCGAATTTGCCCTGGTTCGTGTACAACTCGGGATCGGCGAGCAGGCGCGTCAGTTCTTCGTAGCGGGTTTCGACTTCGGCCAGCTTGGCGAACATTGTCAATCCGTCATTGAATTTCGCACGAGCCGCCCTTGAACAGCAACTCCGGCGAACCGATGTCGGCCAGCGCCGCCGCGAAATCGGGATAGGAAGTTTCTTCTTCGGCCGAAACCTGCGCGCCGTCCTGCACGTGCTTTTCGCGCCAGAGGCATTTTTTCAGGCTGAGAATCGAGATTTCGAGCATGCGGTCGTCGGGCGGCTTGGTCGTGATCTTCTGCGTCATCAGGCCCGGCCAGATCGCCGCCCGCAGGAACGGATTGCGCCGATTTTTCGCCGCCAGGCGGATCAACTCGTACGACACGCCGGCGATCGGGAAGAGCAGCGGCAGCTTGACCGCGATGTAAATCAGGTGCCGCAGAATCTTGGGCACGCCTTCCAGCTTCGGCATGAACGGGAACAGCAGCGAGAAGAGCAAAATGCTCGAAAGCAGCACGACGATCAAGAAGCTCGTGCCGCAGCGCGGGTGCAGCGTCGTGTACGGCCGCACGTTTTCGACGGTCAGTTCCTTGCCTTCGTCGAACGCGGCGATCGCCTTGTGCTCGGCGCCGTGGTACATGAATGTCCGCCGGATGTCCGGCAGCAGGCTGATGGCCCAGATGTAGCCGATGAACAGCGCAATCTTGATGACGCCGTCGACGAGGTGGAACGAAATCATATCGACCGTCAGTTCGCGGCCGAACAGCAGCTTCGGCAGATACACCGTCGCCAGGTGCGGCGCCACCACGAACAGCGCCATCGCCGCGCCGAGCGAGAAGGCGATCGTCAGGCCGATCATTGCGTTCGTCATGCCGCCGGGTTTTTCCGGCTTGGCCTCGGCATTCGCTTTGGCCTTCTTCTCCTGCTCCTTCGGATCGTCCTCGGCGTACATTTTTGCCGAGAACGACAACGCGCCCATGCCGTTCCACATCGATTCGATCAGGACGATCGCGCCGCGGAGAAACGGCTTGCGCAGGAACTTCCAGCGGTCCCACAGGCTGATCCAGCGTTGTTCCTTGACGACGATGCGGCCGTCGGCGCGGCGACAAACGACCGCCATGCTGTTGGGCGAACGCATCATCACGCCTTCCAGCAGCGCTTGCCCGCCGACGCGCATCGGTTCGGTTGGTTTGTCGGCCATTGATCGGCGCTCCTTGCGGCAGAGAGTTTTCCGCGGCCGGCGACGGTCGGCGGCGAACTCTGCGCAAAACAAAACCCGCGCGGCGACAAGTCAACCGCGCGGGTCGGATAAATCGGCGTCGCTACTTTTCTACTTTTTTCCCGAAGTCTTTGTATTTCTGCTTGAAGCGCTCGACACGGCCGGCCGTGTCGACCAGCTTTTGCTTGCCCGTGAAGAACGGGTGGCACTTGTTGCAGATGTCGATGTTGAGTTCCGGACCGCGGGTCGAAAAGGTCAGGAACTCATTGCCGCACGCGCAGCGGACTTTCGTCTCAATGTAGTTCGGGTGGATTCCCTCTTTCATCGATCTTCTCCCTTCCAGTCGACGCCGGCGTTCGTACGGCGTCGGAAAAGATGTGCTTGATAACATAAGACGACCGAGATTTCAACGGGCGAAAATATTTTGTCAGCGGCGTGTTTTTACTCGATTTCTCTTCGTTCGTAAAGGCAGCCCACCGTGCGCTTCGTTCGGCGGACGCGGAAGTTGGTCGAATTTCCCCGTTTTGGTGGATTGTGGACGCATGAAGAATTTGTTAGCATTTCGTTAGTTAGTGGTTGGGCCGTTAATTTCGCATCCAAAACCCAGGGGTTCGCGATGAATCGAGTGTTCCCGCGGTCGACATTCTTGCTCTGCCTCGCGGCGTTGGCGTTTTTCTCCTTCCTGGCCCTGAACTGCGGCAAATCGTCCAGTTCGTCGTCCAATTCGCTCGTCGACGACGACGACAACGACGCCTCGCCCGCCGACGATGACGACAACGACAACGACGACACCAGTCCCGTGAACGCCATCCCGACGACGCTCGACGTGACGTTCGGGCCGAAAGAAACGGCGCCGGGCTCGGGCCAATACGTGCTCGCGCAATTTCCCGGCGAACCGTACATGGCGCGCAACGATCTGAACATCAAGCCGACGCTCAGCCCGGCGGCCGGCGCCAAGCCGTTGTCGATGACGTACTTTTCGGTCTTTTCGGATCTGCACATCACCGACGAAGAGGCGCCGGCGCGGCTGACTTTCTTCGACGGGAACGTCATTCTCGACGGCCTCTTCCAGGCGGCGTTTCGGCCGCAAATGGATCTCGGCGGGCAGATGCTGAACGAGCTGGTGCGCACCGCCGACCGCATCCAAAGCGACTACGGCCGCGATTTCGATTTCATGCTGCTGTTGGGCGACGTGGGCGACAACGCCCAGACCAACGAGATGAAAACGGCGATCGACATTTTCGACGCCACGGGCCTGCTCACCGGCGACCCGGGTTGGGTGCGCGTGGACAGCGGCGATCTCGACATCGATCCGCAGACCGGCCACGACCGCGGCGAGCGCAATTTCGACATTGAAGAAACCAACCTGGAAGGCAAGAACATCGACCCGTTCAACCGGCCCGGCTACCCGAACTCCAACGCCGACTTCCAAACGCCCGGCCTGGTGCGCGCCTCCGGCGAGCACGTGCCGTGGTTCGCGACGATCGGCAACCACGACGAAGAGAACTGCGGCGTCTTCGAAATGTCGACGCTGTTGACGATTTACAAACCCGACGACTACGTCGGCGAATGGGCGCCCTTCGGCATGCTGCCGGCGTTCGCCAACATGATCAAGTATTGGGAAGACAATCCGACCGCGGACATCAAAATCGGCAACGGCTTGTTGGGGTTGATGGATTGGCGCGATGTGTTCGAGATTATGAAAGACATCGGCATGATTCCGCCGGGTTACACCGAAGACATCAATCCGGCCCTCGAACCCGATGCCGAATTTGCGCGGATTTTGAAATCCTCCGCGCCCAACGGCGTCCACGTGGCGCCCGATCCGGATCGCGCCTACCTGGGCCGCGCCGGCGAAATCAACCTGCTCGAACCGATGGGCCACGGTTTCAAGAATCGCCCCGCGCAAGACTTCGGCTATTACCGCCTCGATTGGAGCCAGATCGACCCGTCGTCCGACCTGCCGCTCCGCATTTTGACCCTGGACAGCACCGAGGAAGAAAACATCGCCGACGGGGGCATCAGCGACACCCAACTCGCCTGGTTCGAAAGCGAACTCGACCAAGCGGCGACCGACGAAGTGCTGGTCATGGCGACGTCCCACTTCCACCTCAGTTCCATCTCGAAAAACGGCGCCGAACTCGCGGCGTTGCTCGCGTCGTATCCGAACTTCTTCATCTTCCTCGAAGGTCACGGCCACGACAACCTCGTGGCGCCTCGGCCGGGCACGGGCGATTCGCCCGGGTATTGGGAAGTCGAGACGCCTTCCGACATGGACTTCCCGCAGCAGGCGCGCATTTTCGAAATCGTCGACAACCGCGACGGCACCGGCATCGTGTACACGACGCTGTACGATCACTGGTCGACCGTCGGCGACGACGCGGACGTATTGGGCGACCTGGGCCGCCAATTGGCGTTCACCGATTGGATGGCGAAGGGTTGGGACGGCAAGACCCCGTTCGCCGGCATGGGTCAGTTGAGCGACCGCAACGTCGCCCTGACATTCGCCATTCCGGCGGCGATCGAAGCAAAATTGGCGCAGATTCCGTCGAACGGCTCGATCACGTCGGTGGATTCGCTCGGCCATCTTTATCATCCGTGATCGAACGCGAAAAAGGGATTTGACATTCGTCGGACGGTCGAAACGGTGACGAAAGGCGCACGGGGCGCGAAGGACCGCGTTGTGCGCTATCTTTTCCTGGCGTTGTTGGGATTGTTGTGCCTCGGCGCGGCCGTGAGCCTCTCGTGCGCGCGCGAGAGCAACAGCAGCGGGAGCAACGGCGCCCTCGACGACGATGCCTCGCCGACGGACGATGACGACGATGCTTCTCCCGCCGACGACGACGATGACAACGACGACGACAACGACGACACTGCCGGAGAGACTGTCTGGACCGATTCGACGACCGCTCTGACGTGGCAGAACGGCCCCGCGGTCGGCTCGATCCAATACGATGTGACGGACGCGCAACTTTATTGTTCGGGTCTGAGTTGGGGCGGATTCGGCGGCTGGCGGCTGCCGACGATCTCCGAGCTTCGCAGCCTGATTCGGGGTTGCGCCGCCACAGAGCCGGGCGGCGCGTGCGGCGTCACCGACGGCTGCCTGGAACTCAGGTGTCTCGCTTCGTGCGGTGGTTGCCCCCACTCCGAAGGGCCGGCGCCGGGCGGCTTCTATTGGCCGTCGGAACTGTCGGGCAACGCCGACAATTGGTGGTATTGGTCGGATTCGGCGGTCGCGCCCAACAACCTCGTCGACGACGCCGGCTGGACGGTCGATTTCAACCTCGGCAGCGTCTCCCTCGCCCTGATCGACTACAACAACGCGGTGCGTTGCGTGCGTTAGACGCGGCCGAGCCGCGGGGCTGCGCGGCCGAGCCGTGGACTGAAAGGCCGGGAGACTCGCAAGGCGACCGGCAGCACGACCTCTCAGCCTCTCAGCCTCCCAGTCTCTCAGCCTTGCCGCGGGCCTTCCAGCCTCTCCAACGCGGCTAGCACCTCGGCGACCGGCAAAGAGTTTTTGAAAAAAATGACCGGGCCGGGCAGGGCGGCCATGTCCTCCTGCCGTTGCGCGACCGCGGCGACGACGATCGGCCGGTCGGCGAAGCGGCGAAACGTTTCGAGTTTCGCGGCGAGATATTGCGGCGTCCAGAAGCCGACGATTTCGAGATACGCCTCGGCGCCGTCGGCCCGCCGGAAGACGAAATCCGGCACGAACGTCTTTTGCCGCACGTCCAGGATCGCGCCCTCGCGGTCCAGCGACCAGCCGTCGCGCTCCGAACCGAACGCGGCGGCGAATTTCTCTTCCAGGCTCGAATCGAACTCGGGCGGCGCGGGCAGGCGGCCGGTCAGGCCGGAGGCGTCGTCGAGCGCCAGCACCGCGTTGCCGCGCTCCGTGCGAATGTCGGCGCGCAGCCGCCAGCCGCGGCAGGCGAGCAGCGCCGGCAGGAAGCGCGCCATGGCCACGCCGTAGCGGCGCGTCTCGCGCAAGATCGACGCCGGGCCGGTCAGCACGATGCGATACGCCGACGGCCCGCGCCGCGTGATTTCGTGCAGCAGCCGCGCCAGTTTCACGTAACGCAAAACGATTTTGAAATCCTGCGTGACGTCGATCGTCATCCGCGCCGCGCGATAGAGGCAGACCTGCGCCTGCGCGACGTTGTAGCGCGCCAGCAAGGCGGCGGGCGTTTCGTCGGCGGCGAAGGCGCGCAAGCGATGGCGGTCCATGACGTCGGCGTAAAGCCGGTTTTCGATTTCCGCCCACGGCTGATCGAGCGCGCGGGCGATTTCCTCTTTGACCGCGCGTTCCTCGTTTTCGAACAGCGCGCGCCGTTCCGCGACCAGGGGGTGTTTTTCCGCGGCCAACGCGAAAACTTTGAGCCGCAATTCGGCCGAATTGCCGTGGCGGTCGGTGTCGAAATCGGCCGCGTCGTCGAGCAATTTGCAGAAGGCCGCGATGCGCCGGGGCTGGCAATTCGGTTCTTCGTCGAAGAGCCGCTCGACCGCGCGGTGCAGGTCGCGGCGCGTGCGGCCGGCGCCGGCGGCGTAGATCTCCAACATGCGCGCGGCGTAGGCGAGGTATTGCCGGTGCGGGCCGCGCAGCAGGCGGTCGGGGATCACCCGGCCGCGATCATATTCGGCGATGGCGTGTTCGCGTGTAAGCATCGCTTTTCCGGCGCGCGCGCGAGCGTTGTTCCTCGCCCGCCGCTTCGCAAACCACCTCGTAGAGCACCGCCCGCGCGTCGCCGACGGGCCGCAGAATGCGGCCGAGCCGCTGCTTCGCCTGGCGCGTCGACGACTGCCCGCCGAGCACGACCGCGACCTTGGCCTCGGGCACGTCGACGCCCTCGTCGAGCACCTGGTTGGCGACGATCGCCGGGAAGCGGCCCGCGGCGAAATGTTCGAGCACGGCGATCCGCTCCTTCTTGCGGCAATGGCTCAGCAGCGTCGGCAGCAAAAAGCGCGTCGAGACCTCCAGCGCCATCGCATTCGTGCCCGTGAAGACGATCACCCGCTCGCCGCGATGCCGGCGAAACAACTCCTCCAGCGCGCGAAATTTTTCCTGCGCCCGGTCTTCGAGCGATTGCTTTTCGTAAAACGCGTGCTGCGCGCGGCGCGCCTCTGGATCGGCGCCCGCGTCGGCGAGAACGTCCTTCCATTCGTAGCCGGGCACGTCGCGCCGCCGGGCCAGGACGTAGTTGCGCACGATCGTCGACGCCCAATCGTGTTTCTGTTTTTCCGCCTCGGTCAATTTCACGGAAATGCGATAGGTCTCGTACGGCGCAAGCGAGTCCCCCGCGTCGGCGAGATCGCACTGGCAGCAAACCGGCCCGATCAGCCGGTCCAGATCGACGTGCCGCCCGTCCGGGCGTTCCGGCGTCGCGGTCAGGCCGAGCCGCCGCGGCGCCGTGCACATCAGCGCCGCCTCGCGATATCCGGGGGCGGGCAGATGGTGCGCCTCGTCGAAAACGATCAGGCCGAATTTCGCGCCGATCTTCGGCATGTGGATCGCGGCGCTGTCGTAGGTGGTGACCGTGACCGGGCGCAGATCGAAAGTGTTGTCGCCGAGCACGCCGGCGTCGTAGCCCATCGCGCGCAGGATGCGCCGATGCCATTGGTGCATCAGGTCGCGCGTGGGGCTGACCACGAGCGTCGCGACCCAGGTCCGCGCCATAATCGCCAGCGCCACGACCGTCTTGCCCGTGCCGGTCGGCATGACGATCACGCCGCGCCCGCCGGCGGCCAGCCAGCCGGCCACGGCTTCTTCCTGCTGCGGCCGCGGCGGCGGCAGCGCGATCAGCGGCCACGCCACAGCGCGCGGCGTTGGGATATCAACATGCAGCGGCAGCCCGGCGGCGCGAAAAAGCTGCTCGGTTTCGGCGAGATGAATCGCGTCCGCCCGCCACCCGCCGACGCGCCAATCCCAGCGCCACACGCTGCCGTCGAGCAGGCTTTTCGCCGCGTCGAGTTTGAGGCCGCGCAGGAGAAGGGTGCCGGCGTCGAAAATCAGGGTGGGCGCGGCGAGGGGTTCGGTCATAGGTTTTCGGCAGCGATGATATTTCGGATTCGCTCTTCCAACTCGGCGATTTCGGGACAGCGGCTTTTGAGGCCGCGGTAATTTCGCAGGGTTTCTTTCATCAGTCGGCGCCGAGAGCCGCCGGGATCGTCAGGATTGCCGTGTTGCGCGACGAATGGCTGAAAGAACGATTCCTTGACCCCGCTGTCGCGCCTGACTTCGAGCCAGGGTCGGCCCAGTTTTCCCACGTGGCCGGCCAGCAGCCACGTTTCAACTTCCTCCACTGCGGCGCAGCACAACAAACGAATGCCGTTCTTCTTGGCGTGTTTCTCCAGAGCGTCAAGATCCGCACGTCGACTCTGGCCGTCGTTGTCGGGCAGGAAAAGCACAAGCTTCACATGCCTGTAACGCAGCGGCACTTGCTCCTTTATCAGTTTTGTGGCGTCCTCGTATCCATTGGCGCTGGGGTTCGTCATGATTGTCACGTCGGACCGCGGCCTTGCGCACGCTTTCATTATTCGTTCGACAAGGGGCTTCAATATGTAGCCATTGTATTTCGGATTTTCGGGGACAACCAGAACGTTAAGACTCATTCCGCCGTCTCCAACCACCCTTCGACGATCATGTCGGCGACGGAATTTGTGCGCGCCGCTTCCACGAAATGCGGCAGTTCGGACAGCGGCGTGATGATGGAAGCGCCGGATCTCGGATTGCGGCGGCAGAAGAAGACATGCTCGTAGTCCGTTTCGTTCAGCCAGGCGACGACAAGCGGTGAGTGTGTGGTCGCGAAGACCTGCGTTTTGCGGCCCGATTGCGACTTCAGCAACTCGACCAACAAACGGATGCGCGTTGGGTGCAATCCGTTTTCAATTTCCTCGATAGCGATCAAACCCGGCATGGTCGGCTGAAAAAACGCCGCCGTGATCGCGGCAAAACGGAGCGTGCCATCCGAGAGAATCGGCGCCGGGTAGACGACGCCTTTTTTTTTGACGGCGAACATCGGTTCTTTTAGAGCGCCCGGCAAAACCGCAACATCATCCAAGTCGATTGGGGTCAATTCCCGCAACCAGGACAAATAGCTCGATCTAGTTTTCTTGCCGGCAATGATCGCCTTGACGATTCCAGCGAAATCCTCGCCGTGCTCTCCCATTCGTCGAACCGCATGCGTTTGTGCGTAGCTCCGCAGCAACCCGACTGACGGGGACAGTTGTTGCATATTCGCAAAAGCGAGCAAAGTCGATTGAACTGCGGTCGCGTGCTCTGTACGCATGGGCGGGTCTGATTTCGCCATTTGAGCGAGCGACGGAACGGAACCCAGAACTTGGTAACCCTTCTCGTCGCGGGGCGCACCGGGGAAATAACGAATCCCCCGAGTCTGGCGCGCAAACCTTCGGCCTCCGCTCACGAAAACGTTGCGTTCCCCGTCAGTGAATCTGTCATTTTCCACTGTTCCGTGATTCAGATCAAATTCTATTTCGTATTTTGCCTTACTCCCTAATTCGTGCCGCATGTCCACGGCGAAACTCACCGATGTCGACTTTCTCGCGAGGTCGGTTTTTCCGATTGCCGCGAAAGCCGCCTTTGCGCTCCCGCCGCGAATGCCCGCCCATTCCGCGCTCGTCGCACTTCGCGGTTTGCCGTTAAATATCTCATCGACGGTGAATCCATTGCCGATGCCTTGCAGTACGCGCAACGCGTCGAAAAAGTTGGATTTGCCGCTCGCGTTGGTCCCGATGAAGAGATTGAACGGACCGAGATCCAGCGCCACTTTTTTCAGGCTCTTGAAACCCTCAATCTCGATCCTGGTAATCATTTCTGCGTCTCCCCATGGTTACGCGGATAGTAGAAAATCTCGGTGATCGAAGCAACTCGAAAGCGGCCACAAAAAAACGCCCGACGGTTTCCCGTCGGGCGCTTCCGTTTTAAGGCGCGGGCCGGCTACTGATTCATCAAATCCATGAAGTCGTTGTTCGACTTGGTGCCGGTCATCTTGTCGAGCAGGAACTCCATGCTGTCGATGGTGTTCAGCGGGCTGAGCACGCGGCGCAGCACCCAGACGCGCTGCAGCGTCGCCGGGTCGAGCAGCAACTCTTCCTTGCGCGTGCCGCTGCGGTTGATGTCGATCGCCGGGAAAATGCGGCGGTCGGCCAGCTTGCGGTCGAGGTGGATTTCCATGTTGCCGGTGCCTTTGAATTCTTCGTAGATCACTTCGTCCATGCGGCTGCCGGTGTCGACGAGCGCCGTGGCGATGACCGTCAGGCTGCCGCCTTCTTCGACGTTGCGCGCCGCGCCGAAGAAACGTTTCGGTTTGTGCAACGCGTTGGCGTCGACGCCGCCCGAGAGGATTTTGCCCGAGTGCGGAACCACAGTGTTGTACGCGCGGGCGAGGCGCGTGATCGAGTCGAGCAGAATCACCACGTCGCGCTTGTGCTCGACGAGGCGCTTGGCCTTTTCGAGCACCATTTCCGCGACTTGCACGTGGCGGGTGGCGGGCTCGTCAAACGTCGACGAAATGACTTCGCCGCGGACGCTGCGCATCATATCGGTGACTTCTTCGGGCCGCTCGTCGATCAGCAGCACGATCAGGATGACTTCTTTGTGATTGCGGGCGAGCGAATTGGCGATCGCCTGCAGCAGCATGGTTTTGCCGGCTTTCGGCGGCGAAACGATCAGGCCGCGCTGGCCTTTGCCGATGGGGCAGACCAAATCCATGATGCGCACGGAATACTGGTCGGACTCGGTTTCGAGCTTCAGCATCTCCATCGGATACAGCGGCGTCAGGTTGTCGAAGAGGATTTTGTTGCGCGCCAGGTCGGGGTCTTCGTGGTTCATCGCCTCGACTTTGAGCAACGCAAAATAGCGCTCGCCTTCTTTCGGCGGGCGAATTTGGCCGCTGATCGTGTCGCCGGTGCGCAGGTTGAAGCGCCGAATCTGGCTCGGGCTGACGTAAATATCGTCGGGGCCGGGCAAGTAGTTGTAATCCGGCGCGCGCAGGAACCCGAAGCCGTCGGGCAGGATTTCCAACGTGCCTTCGCCGTAGATCATGCCGTTGCGTTCGGTGTGCGCCTGGAGCAGGGCGAAAATCAGGTCCTGCTTGCGCATGCCGGTGGCGCCTTCGACGTTCAAGTCTTTCGCCAGCCGCAACAGATCGTTGATCTTGCGCTTTTTCAGGTTCTTGATGTTGATTTCTTCGGGCTGAATCGACCCGTCGGCGGCGGTGCGGCGCGGCCTTTTTACGGCTTCGGCGCCTTCCTCATCCCCGTTTTCGTCTTCATCGGCCAATTTCTTTCCCAGGTCCGGGCCATCCTTGAACAAGTCATCCGCCATAATTCAGCTCCGTGGTGGTTTCGCGTTTTGGTTTGCGCACGCCTTTGCCAGAACACGCTTGATTTTCTCGGCCGCCGGGAGTCGCTCGCGTAAACAAGTCAGATGCCCACGCGATTACGTTGTAAGGAGCAAAAACCCCGCTGCCGGTCGAACGAAAATATCAACCAGGGGTAACCGCGCCTAGGAAAAACAGCGCAACTCAGGATTGCAGCAAGGAATATATGGGGCCAGCCGCAAATTTTGTCAAGGGCAATGTGCGCCAATTTTTGAGGCCCGGCAGAACTGCCGTGGATTCGTCGTTTGCAGCGCGAACGGCAGCGGTCAACCGGCGGGTCCGGCGGCTGCCGTGCCCGCCGGCGGCGGGACCGCGGCCCTGGGGCTTCAGTTTCGCGGCGCCGTCCGGTAAACTCGCGGGCGTTCCACAGGCCGAGTTGTGCGGAGGTTCGCAATGCTTCAGAGCATTCAGTTGAAAAACCTGCTTTCGTTCGGGTCGGACAGCGAGCCGCTGCCGTTGCAAAAATTGAATGTACTCATCGGCCCAAATGGCTCCGGGAAATCCAACTTACTCGAGGCAATCGGACTTCTACAGGCCGCGCCAAGAGACGTCGCGGCTCCGATTCGTAACGGCGGCGGGATTCACGAATGGCTGTGGCACGGCGCGACAGAGCCGGCGCCGGCAAACATCAAGGTCGTTGTTGATGGCCTCAGCGGTCGAATTCCCTTGCGTTACGATCTTGAATTCGCCGAATCCGATGACCGGTTGAAGTTTTCTCTGGAAGAAATCGCGAACACTGAAACAACGGAAAAAGAGAAGAAGCCGCGCACGTGGTATCGTTTCACGGGAACTGTCCCGAGGATTAGGAGCACGGCGAAAAGAACGCTGTTGTTCATGCGGAAGAACTTTGACCGCGCGCGCTCCATTCTCGCCCAACGAAAGGATCCCGATCGTTACCCAGAATTGACCTACTTGGGCGAAACGTTCGAACGCATTCGCATTTACCGCGAATGGTCGTTTGGTCGTCGCTCCGTACCGCGTCTGCCGCAGAAGGCGGACATGCCCACCGACTTCTTGATGGAAGATTGCAGCAATCTCGGGCTGGTGCTGAACCGACTGCGGCGCGCCCCGGCGGTCAAGAAACAGATCGTCGAACGCCTCCAACTTCTTCACGAAGGCTTCGACGATTTTGACGTTCGAGTCGAAGGCGGCACGGTGCAGGTTTTCCTGCAGGAGTCGCCCACCAAAGCCTCGGACGGCGGCTGGATCGTTCCCGCGACGCGGCTGTCGGACGGCACATTGCGGTACCTGTGCCTGCTCGCGATCTTGCTGGACCCGAATCCGCCGCCGCTCGTGTGCATCGAAGAGCCCGAACTCGGGTTGCATCCGGATATCGTTGCGTCGCTCGGCGAATTGCTGGTCGCGGCCTCGGAGCGGATGCAACTTGTTGTCACGACCCATTCGGACGTTCTGGTTGACGCGCTGACCGAACATCCGGAAGCGGTAATAGTTTGCGAGAAACGCCAGGGGGCGACTTGCATGCGTCGTCTGGATCGCGAATCGCTCGCGGTGTGGCTCGAAAAATATTCGCTCGGCCAATTGTGGCGCGATGGCGAGATCGGCGGCAACCGATGGTAGCCGTCCGCATCTACGTGGAGGGCGGCGGCGACAAAGCCGGCCTTCGCCGGGCGTGCCGTATCGGCTTTGCACAATTGTTCGAAAAAATTGTGCCCGCGGGACACCAACCCCTCGTGAAAGCGTGCGGGCGACGCCAGGCGGCTTTCGACGACTTTTGCACCGCGCTAGTCGCCCACCCGGACTCGCTCTGCGTCTTGCTGGTCGACAGCGAAGGCCCCGTTGCCGTTGGAACAACTGCCTGGTCGCACTTGAAGACGCGGGACAAGTGGAAGCGCCCGTCCGGCGTGAAGAATCAGCAAGCCCAAATGATGGTGCAATGCATGGAAGCTTGGTTTCTTGCCGACAAGGAGGCGCTGAAGAAGTTTTACGACAAGGGATTTTTGCTCAAGGCGCTGCCTGGGCGCGCGAACATCGAGGAGATTTCGAAGGACGACCTTTTCCGCATCCTTGAACACGCGACGCGAAAAACAACGAAAGGCGCCTATTCAAAGGGCGATCACAGTTTTCAGATTTTGGCGAAGCTCAGTCCCGAATTGATCGAAAATGCTTCTCGCCACGCCAAAACGCTGTTCGATTTCCTCAGAGAAAATGCCGCGGACAGCGCTTAAGACGGTCCGCGAAACCTTCATTTCGCGATTGCCGACACCTGCCGCCCGCTGCGGCCGCCGCTCCGCCGGTGCGAAAACAGGCGCGGATCGGCCGTCGATGGGCCGACGATTTCGACCGATTCGCCGGGCAGGCCGGCAGCGAGCAGATCTTTGAGCGCGATGAGGCGCAAATCGAGATGCGGCTTGCGGCGGCGGTCCGGCCAGATGACGCCCAGCAGATCGAGGCGTTCGCGCAGGAAACGATTCGCCAATTCCGCACTTACCTCATATTCCGGCGCGCCGACCGTCGGCCCGATCGCCGCGGCCAATTCGCCCGGCGGCACGCCGAACGCGCGCGTCAGGCGCTGGATCGCCCGGCCGATGACGCCCGCCAGCAGGCCGCGCCAACCGGCGTGTACGGCCGCCATCGCCTCGCCGTCCTGCGAGCCAATGAGAATCGGCGTGCAATCGGCCGTCAGCACGCCGAGCGCCCCGCCGGCGAGCCGCGCCGTTTTCGCCACCACGGCGTCCGCCTCCGGGCCGCGCACGACGCCGGTCACCGGTTCGTTCAACAACTCGGCTCGATCGCCATGCACCTGCCGCGGCAGGTAGAGGCCGTTGACGCCCAGATGCGCGAGCACGCGGCGTTCGTTTTCCGCCAGCGCCGCGGGATCGTCGTCGACGTACGCGCCGAGGTTCAACGACTCCAGCGGCCCCCGGCTGACGCCGCCCTCGCGCCCAAAAAACACGGCGCGGTAGCCGAAGGAAGCGAGCACGCGGCTGCGCCAGACGACCGGTTCATCCATTTTTCATCTCCAGCAAGGCCAGGATTCGTTGCAGATCGGCCGGCGGCGGGGAGGCGAACTCGAGCCAGGCGGCGGTTGCGGGGTGGCGAAACGCCAGCCGCCGCGCGTGCAGCGCCGGCCGCTCGAGCGCGGCGCACGCGGCGCGC
>CAZHPN010000154.1:0-14911 GCA_964534375.1 uncultured bacterium
TATCGCCAAGGCGCTGTCGCTCGACCCGGGCGACGTGCGCGAGACGTTGACCAGCCCCGGGCGTTTCGAACGGCTCAAAACCGGCGCGACTGAAGAGGAATTGTCGGCGCTGGCCGAACTCGACAAGCCGCTCCGCCTCGGCATCAGTTCGCGCAACGACAACGGCGTGCCGGCCGTTTACGTCGACGCCAAGCTGGCCGCCGGCGGTCCGCGCCTCGACGAATCGGCCGCGGCGGTCGCCCGCATTCTCAGCCTCGAAAAAGACTACGTGCTGGCCAAGATTACGCAGCCCGGCCGCTTCGAGTGGCTCAAGCGCCGGATCTCGCCCGAGGAATCGGCCGCGCTCGACAAAATCGACCCGCGGCTGCTGCAGAGCATGGGCGTGCGCCGGAAGCGCGAGCCCGCGCGGCGCTACCCGTTTGGGGCGCTCGCCGCGTCGGTGCTCGGCTTCACCTCGACCGACAATGCCGGCGGCCTGAAGGGCGCGGAGGGCCTCGAGGCGCAATACGAGACGCTGCTGTCCGGCCAGCCGGGCAGCATCGTCGCGATGAAAGACGCCAAGCGCCGGTCGATTTCGCCCGACGGCGTCCATGTGGTGAACCGCGAGGAAGGCCGCACGTTGCGGCTGACGATCGACGCGCGGATTCAGCTTTACGCCGAAACGGCGCTGGACAACATCGTCGCCTTGTACAAGCCGAAAGCGACCTGGGCGATCGTGATCGACGTGCCGACCGGCGAAATCCGCGCGATGGCCAATCGGCCGACCTTCGATCCGAACCATCCGGCGGATTACGAAGCGAGCGCCCGCCGCAACCACGCGCTGCTCGACATGTACGAGCCGGGCTCGACGATGAAGCCGCTGACGATGGCCGTCGCGCTGGCCAACGGTCGCGTGAGGCTCGACGAACAGATCAATTGCGCGGTCGGTTCGGTAGTGTTCGCCGGCAAGGCCGTGCAGGAAGCGCACCATCACAGCTACGGGGTGCTGACCCCGGCGCAGATCATTCAAAAGAGCTCGAACGTCGGCGCCGCGAAGCTGGCGCTGCGCTGCGGCGCGCAGGAGTTGTTCGAAGGATTCCAAAGGCTGGGCGTCGGCCTGCGCACGAATATCGACTATCCGTGGGAGTCGCCGGGCCGCCTGCGCAAATGGCAGAACGCCAAACCGGTGGAAGTCGCGACGCAGGGATTTGGCCAGGGCGTCACGGTTACGTCGATGCAACTGCTCAACGGCATGTGCGCGCTCGGCAACGGCGGCCGGTTGATGCGGCCCCATCTGGTCGCCGAGCTGCTCGGCAAGGACGGCCAAACCGAGCGGCGCATCAACCCCGAAATCGTTCAGCGCGCCGTGCCCGAGGAAGTCGCCGGCCAGGTGCTCTACATGATGACGCTCGTCACCGAAGAAGGCGGCACCGGCAAAAACGCCAAGGTCGACAACTTTAAGGTGGCGGGCAAGACCGGCACCGCGCAGAAGGTCATCGGCGGCCGCTACAGCGAATCCAAATACATCGGCAGCTTCGTCGGCCTCGTGCCGGGCGACGATCCGAAGCTGGGCATCATCGTCGTCGTCGACGAGCCGCAGGGCGCCTCGTACGGCGGCGTGGTCGCCGCGCCGGCCTTTCGCGAGATCGCCGAGCGCTCACTCGACCATTTGCAGGTGTTCTCCGACAAACAAAAAGAGCCGACGCGCACCGCGGCCAAAATCGACAAGAATCCGCGCAGCGCCGCGCCCGCGACCGCCGAGGAAAACGTCGGCCGGCGCGTGTACGACGCCGCTTCGGCGCCTAACTTTCTGGGTCTGACGATGCGCGCGGCCGGACAACTGGCCGCCGACGCCGGGGTGAGCGCGACGATGCACGGCACGGGCGTCGCCGTCCGGCAGTCGCCCGAAGCCGGCAAACCGCTGACCGAGGACCGCCGCGTCACCGTCGAGTTCGCGTTGCGCAACTGAAGGGGAACGGCATGTTGCTGAGCAAATTGATCGCCGATCTGCCGTGGGCGTCGCTGAACCGCGACGTCGACGTGCGCCGCGCCGTGATCGACTCCCGCCAGGTCGAGCCGGGCGATTTGTTTGTCGCCCTGCGCGGCCAACAAACCGACGGCGCCCGCTTTGTGCCCGACGCGCTGGCGGCCGGCGCGGTCGCGGTGGCCGCCGAGGACGACCTCGATTGCGGGCGGGCCCCGTTGGTCCGTGTGGCGGACGCGCGCCGTTTCGCCGCGCTCGCCGCCCACCGCTTGGCGGGCGACCCGACGGCCGATCTGACGCTGATCGGCGTCACCGGCACCAACGGCAAAACGTCGGTGACCTACCTGCTCGAAGCGATCTTCGAAGCCGCCGGCCGCATCGTCGGCGTGATCGGCACGGTCGATGCGCATTATGACGGAGTGCGGACGCCGACGCGTTTCACCACCCCCGAGGCGCCGGACCTCGTGGCGACACTGCTGGAAATGAAAGGTTACGGCGTCAACACGGTGCTGATGGAAGTCAGCAGCCACGCCTTGCAGATGCAGCGGGTCGTCGGCTGCCATTTCGACGCCGGCATCTTTACGAACCTCACGCGCGACCACCTGGACTTTCACGGCGCTTTTGACGCCTATCTGGGCGCGAAAATGCGGTTGTTTCGCGAAGTCCTGCCGCAGTCCGCGCGCCTTAAACCCAAGGCCTTCGCCGCGCTCAACGCGGAGGATCCGGCGAGCGAGCCGATCCGGCGCGCGACGCCCGTGCCGGTCATTTCCTACGGCGCCGGCTCGAACGTCGCCTGGTTGAAGCTGACCTGCGACTTCGCCGGCCTGCGCGGGACCATGCAGTACGGCCCGGAAACCATCGACGTGCAGTGTCCGCTGCTTGGCGAATTCCAGGCCGCCAACGTGCTGGCTGGCGCCGCCGCCTGCCTCGGCCTGGGGATCCCGGGCACGGCGGTGACCGCGGGCCTCGCCAATTGCCGCCGCATTCCCGGCCGCCTCGAACCGGTCGGCCGGCAGGAATTTCTGGTGCTGGTCGATTACGCGCACACGCCCGACGCGCTGGAAAACGTCGTCGCCACCTTGCGCCGCCTGACCCACGGCCGGCTGCTCGCGGCCTTCGGCTGCGGCGGCGACCGCGATCGCGGCAAGCGGCCGTTGATGGGCCGCGCCGTGGCGCAGCAGGCCGACCTGACGATCGTCACCAGCGACAATCCGCGGACGGAAAACCCGCAGGCGATCATCGACATGATCCTGCCGGGCGTGCAGGAAGCCGGCCGGCGACGGATCGAGACGACCGCGCAATGGAACGGCGCCGCGGCGTACCTCGTCGAGCCCGATCGCGCCAAGGCGATTGCGATGGCGGTCGCGGCGGCGCGGCCCGGCGACGTGGTGCTCATCGCCGGCAAGGGCCACGAGGACTACCAGGTGATCGGCGCCGAGCGCATCCATTTCGACGACCGCGAAGTGGCCGCCGCCGCGTTGGCCCGCCGGGCGGGAGACCATTGATGCGCGATTTCTACACCGCCGAAAACGTCGCCCGCGCCGTGAACGGCGCACTGGTCGCCGGCGCGGCGGCCACGCCCTTCACGGCGATCGGCACGGATACGCGGACGCTGCCGCCGGGGGCCTGTTTCTTCGCCCTCAAAGGCCCGAATTTCGACGGCGCGCTCTTCCTCGCCGCGGCGGTCGCCCGCGGCGCCGCCGGCCTGGTGGTCGGCCCCGACGCGACCGACGCGCCGCCGGGCCCGGCGGTGATCCGCGTCGCCGATCCGCTGTACGCGCTGGGCGAATTGGCGCGCTGGACGCTGGCCGAAGCCGGGCTGCCGGTGCTGGCGGTGACCGGCTCGACGGGCAAGACCACGACCAAGGAAATGCTCTACGCGATTCTCGAGGCGCGCCGCCCGGGCCGAATTCTGCACAGCGAGGGCAATTTCAACAATCTGATCGGCCTGCCGCTGACCGTGTTCAATTTGACGCGCGCGCACGAGGTTGCGCTGTTGGAAATGGGCATGAACATGCGCGGCGAGATTCGGCGGCTGGCGGAAATCGCCAACCCGCGGCTGGGCGTCGTCACCAACGTCAGCGCTGTCCATCTCGAAAATCTCAAGACCATCGCCGCGGTCGCCGAAGCCAAAGCCGAGTTGCTCGAAAATTTCGGCGCCGACCGCATTGCCGTGCTCAACGCCGACGACCCGCGCGTCGCGCAGATGGGCGACGGCCGGCCGTTCCGCCGCGTGTTTTTCTCGTCCGACCCGCAAAGCGCGGCGGACGTCAAAGCGCTGGCGATCTGGCCCAAGGGCTTCGAGGGAATCGACGTCGACTTCACCGTCGCCGGGCGCCGCCTCTCCGTCGCCCTGGCGACGTTCGGCCGCCACAACGTCAGCAACGCCCTCGCCGCCGCCGCCGCGGCCTACGCGTTCGGCGAGCCCGACGACGCCATCGTGCGCGGGCTCGAGGCGTTCCGGCCGGCGGCGATGCGCAGCCGCGTCCTCAACATCTTCGGCGTGATCGTGATCGACGACACCTACAACGCCAATCCGCGCAGCATGGACGCGGCGCTGTCCGCGCTCGACGAGTTGGCGGGCGACGGCCGCAAGATCGCGGTGCTCGGCGACATGTTCGAACTCGGCCCGGAAACGGAATCCGCGCACCGGCGGCTGGGCCGGCACGCGGCGAAAATCGGCCTCGACCGGCTGTTTCTGCTCGGCGAACAGACCGCGTTCGTCGCGGCGGGGGCGCGCGAGGAAAAGATGGACGACGCGCGCATCGTCATCGCCGCCGACCACGCGGCCGTCGCGGCGGAACTGCGCGAGACGAGCCGTCGCGGCGACGTGATCTTGGTTAAGGGCAGCCGCGGCATGCGGATGGAGCGCCTGGTGCGCGCGCTCAAAGGAGAGACGCTGTGACGACGCTCGCCGGACGCCGGGTGTTGGTCGCGGGCCTGGGCCGCAGCGGCGTGGCGTCGACGCGCCTGGCGCACCGCCTCGGCGCGCAGGTGGTCGTCAGCGACAGCCGCGTCACGCCGGCGTTGCAGGCGACCATCCGCGACCTGGCGCCGCTGTTGGAAATGAGCGAGCTGGGCGGCCACACGCCGGAACTGTTCGCCTGGCCCGATTTGATCGTCGCCAGCCCCGGCGTGCCGCTCGCCAACCCGATCTTCGCCGCGCCGCGGGTCCGGGGCGCGGAAATCATCGGCGAAGTTGAGTTGGCGTTCCGCTTCCTCTCGGCCCCGATCGTGGGCATTACGGGCGCCAAAGGGAAATCGACGACGACGACGCTGGCCGGCGAGATGCTGCGCGCCGCAGGCCTGCGAACGTTCATCGGCGGCAACCTGGGCACGCCGCTTGCCGAAGCCGTGCTCGACGACCAGCCGCTCGACGTCGCGGTCGTCGAATTGTCCAGCTTCCAATTGGAAACGATCGTGAATTTCCGGCCGGCCGTTGCGGCGCTGCTCAACCTCGCGCCCGATCACCAGGATCGCTACAACAGTTTCGACGATTACGTGCAGGCCAAACTGCGGCTGTTCGCCAACCAGTTTCCGGCCGAGGCCGCCGTGCTCAACGCGGCCGACCCGCTGGTGATGGCGCAGGCGCCGGCCGTCCGCGCGCGGCCGTACACGTTCGGCGCGCCGGGCAGCAATTCCTGGCGCGACGGCGATCGATTGCGGCTGCGCGTCAACGGGCACGAGGAAATCCTGGACGTCGGCGGCTTCGCGCCGCCCGGCGAACACAATCGGCGCAATCTCGAAGCCGCCGCGCTGCTCGCCCGGCTCGCCGGCGCCGACACGGAGTCGATCGCCCGGGCCGCTGCCGCGTTCCACGGCCTCGCCCACCGGCTCGAAACGATCGCCGAAGTGGACGGCGTGTTGTTCGTCGACGATTCCAAAGCCACTACGCCCGGCGCGGTGCGGACCGCGTTGCGCGCGATGACGCGGCCGGTCGTCCTGATTCTCGGCGGGCGGGACAAAGGCGGCGATTGGTCGACGATCGCCGAAGACGTCGGCCGCGCCCGGGCCGTCCTCGTGTATGGCGAAGCCGCGCTGCGCATCGCTGCGGGCCTCGCGCCGTTGCCGGTGCGGCTCGTGCGGCCGTTCGCCGACGCGCTGGCGCAGGCGCGGGCCCTGGCCCGGCCGGGCGACGTCGTGCTGCTGTCGCCGGGGTGCGCCAGTTTCGACCAGTTCGCGAATGCCGAAGAACGCGGCGAGGCCATGCGCCGCTGGGTGTTGTCGCAATGATCGACGAAGAGACCGAAAAACGGCACGGGCTGGATCCGCTGATCCTGACGCTGGTCGCGGGCCTGGCGGCCCTCGGCTTGCTGATGGTGTTCAGCGTCAGCCTGTCGCTGAAGGGCGGGCCGGTCTATTACCTGCGCACGCAGGCCGAGTACATGCTCGGCGGCGTGGCGCTGATGCTCGCCGTCAGTTTCGGCAACCTGCGCCGGCTGAACGATTGGCGCGTCGTGTACGCCATGCTCGGCGTGGTGTTCGTGCTGCTGCTGCTCGTGTTCAAGGCGCCGTTCGCCGCGCCGGCCAACCACGCCCATCGCTGGCTGCGGCTGCCGCTGCACATGCAGCCGTCGGAATTCGCCAAGGGCGCGCTGCTGTTGTTCATGGCACACCACTTGGCGCAGGCGGGCGACAAGATCCGTTCGCTCGTCTACGGCGTCTTGCCGATGGTCGGAATCACGGGCCTCTTCGCCGCGGTAATCGCCAAAGAGCCCGACCTCGGCGCGGCCACGACGATCGCGTTTCTGCTGCTGGTGATGTTGTTCATCGGCGGCGCGCGCAAGCGGTTGTTGGCCGCGTTTTTCGCGCTGAGCGTCCCGCCGGTCGCCTATCTGATCATCGCCACGCCGTGGCGCCTCAAGCGGCTGCTGGGCTTTCTGAATCCCGCCGCCGACACACTCGGCGTGAACTGGCAGAGCTGGCAGGCGCAAATCGCGATCGGGCGCGGCGGCCTGACCGGCGTCGGGTTCGGCAACGGCTGGCAAAAGCTCAACTACGTGCCGGAGATGCACACCGACTTCATCCTGGCCAACCTCGGCGAAGAACTGGGGCTGGTCGGCCTGCTGGCGGTTTTCTTGCTGTTCTTCGCGCTCGTCTGGCGGTCGATTCGCCTGACGATGAAAGCCGAAGAGCCGTTCCTGCGCCTGTGCGGCGTCGGCGCGTCGGCGCTGCTGGGGGTGCAGATCGTGGTCAACGCCGGCGTGGTGATGTCGCTGCTGCCGAACAAGGGCCTGGCGATGCCGTTCTTCTCGTACGGCGGTTCGAACACGTTGCTCAATTTCTTCTTGACGGGCGTCATTCTCGCGGTCGCGCGGACGCGGCGGGAAGAAGACTCCGTCCAACGCAAAGTGCTGCATGTCCTGCCGCGGCGCACGCTCGCGGATGCGGCCGGGGAGCCCACATGTTAGGTTTGACCGAACACGTTCATCTCGTTGGCGTCGGCGGCATCGGCATGTCCGGCATCGCCGAAATCCTGCTCAATCTCGGGTTCCAAGTCTCGGGGTCGGATCTCCGAGAGAACGAAATCACCGCCAACCTCGCCCGCCTCGGCGCCAAGATTTACACGGGCCACGACGGCAAATTCGTGGAACGGGCCGACGTCGTGGTGACCAGCAGCGCCATTCGCCCGACCAACCCCGAGATCATTGCCGCGAAGGCGGCCAAGATTCCGGTGATCCCCCGCGCGGAAATGCTCGCCGAATTGATGCGCATGAAAAGCTACGGCATCGCGGTCGCGGGCGCGCATGGCAAGACCACGACGACCAGCCTGATGGCGCTGACCCTCGCGGCCGCCGGGTTCGATCCGACCGTCGTCGTCGGCGGGCGCGTCGACTCGATCGGCTCCAACGCCAAGCTCGGCGGCGGCGACACCTTCGTCACCGAGGCCGACGAGTCCGACGGCAGCTTCCTGCTGCTCAGCCCGACCGTCGCGGTCGTGACCAACATCGACCTGGAACACATGGATTACTACACCGGCCTCGAACAACTCAAACGCACCTTCCTTGAGTTCATCAACAAGGTGCCGTTCTACGGCCTGAGCGTGCTGTGCTACGACGACGAAAACGTCCGGTCGCTCATCCCGGCGATTCGCAAACGGCTGACCACCTACGGCCTGTCGCCCGAAGCCGAGTTCCGCGCCACGGACATTGCCTCGGACGGCTTCCACACGCGCTTCACCGCGCGCCACGGCAAGCACGGCGTCCTGGGCGAGGTCGTGCTGCCCCTGCCCGGCCGCCACATGGTGCAAAACGCGATGGCCGTCGTCGCCGTGGCCCACGAACTCGACATCCCGTTCGCCAGCACCGCGGCCACCTTGCGCGACTTCACCGGCGTGCGCCGCCGCTTTCAAAAAGTCGGCTTGATCAACGACATCCTGGTCATCGACGACTACGGGCATCACCCCACCGAGATCAAGGCGACGCTCGCCGGCGCGCGCGCGGGTTTCGACCGCCGTCTGGTGGTGGCGTTCCAGCCGCACCGTTACACGCGCACGCGCGACCTCTTCGACGAGTTCCTCACCGCCTTCCAAGAGGCGGACAAAGTGCTGGTGACCGACATTTATGCGGCGAGCGAAACGCCGATCGAGGGCGTCACGGCGCAGAAGCTGGTCGACGGCATCCGCGCAATGGGCCATCCGGACGTCGTCTATGCGCCCGACAAAAAGGACCTGCTCAACCGGCTGGTCGAGGCCGCGCGGCCGGGCGACCTCATCATCACGCTGGGCGCCGGCGATTTGAACCAGTTGGCGGAGAAACTCGTGCAACGGCTGGAGGCGAAGTTCGCGTAATGCGCACGGCATTGCACCAGAAATTGGCGGACCTGCTCGGCGAGCGGTGCGCGTTCGATGTGCCGATGGCGCCGCTGACGCTGTGGCAGGTCGGCGGGCCGGCGGATTGCGTCGTGCGGCCGCGGACGACGGCCGAAATCGGCGAGATCTTCCGGCTGTGCGCCGCGGACAACCAGGCGGCGCGCGTCATCGGCGCGGCGTCCAATCTGCTGGTGCTCGACGGCGGCTTGCGCGGAGTGACGATTCTGCTGCGCCAGGGTTTCGACAACTTCGATGTGGGGATCGCCGACGACGGCGCGGCGACGGCGGCGATCGGCGCCGCGATGCCGATGCCGGACGCCGTCGAGCGGGCCATCGCCGCGGGCCTCGCGGGTCTCGAATTCATCGCCGGCGTGCCGGGCTCGATCGGCGGCGGCGTGCGGATGAACGCCGGCACGAAGCTCGGCGATTTTTCCGGGGCGCTGGTCGAGATCGAATACGTCGACGCCGCCGGCAAAGTACGCCGCCTGCCGCGCGAAAAACTGACCTACCGCTACCGCGGCCTGGCGATCGACGGCCCGTTCGCCGTGACCGAGGCGGTGCTGCAACTGAAGCGCGACGACCCGGCGGTCATCCGCGCCTGCGTGGACGACATCATCGCCCGGCGGCGCGAACGGCATCCGCTGCACCTGCCGAGTTGCGGCTCGACGTTCAAGAATCCGGAAGGCGATTACGCCGCGCGGCTGATCGAGGCGGCGGGGCTCAAGGGGCATCAGATCGGCGGCGCGCAGGTGAGCGAAAAGCACGCCAATTTTTTCCTGAACACGGGCGGCGCGACCGCGGCCGACATCCTGGCGCTGATCGAATATGCCCGCGAGGCCGTCTACCGCAAGTTCGGCGTCTGGCTCGAACCCGAAGTGAAAATCTGGGGCGAACGCGATGTGGAAAAATAAGAAGGTCGGCGTCTTGATGGGCGGCCCGAGCTCGGAGCGCGAAGTGTCGCTGCGCACGGGGCAGGCCGTGCTGAAGGCCCTGCGCGAGAAGGGCTACGAAGCGGTCGAACTCGACCTTCACGAAAACACGGCGGCGCAAATGCTCGCCCAGGGCGTACAGGTCGTTTACAACGCGCTGCACGGCAAATGGGGCGAAGACGGCTGCGTGCAGGGGCTGCTGGAAGTCCTGCGCATCCCGTACACCGGTCCGGGCGTCACCGCCTCGGCCGTCGGGATGGACAAAGTCATCAGCAAGCGGCTCTTCGAGGCGGAGGGTCTGGCCGTGCCGCCGTATCGCGTGATCCGCCGCGCGGACCGCCGCGGCGTGGCGGCGGATTCCCCGTTCGGCTGGCCGGTCGTGGCCAAGCCGGCCACCGAAGGGTCGAGCGTCGGCACGGCGATCGCCACGACGCCTGCGGAACTGGCGGTTGCGATGGACGCCGCGTTCCAACTCGACGAACGGATTCTGCTTGAACAATACCTGCCCGGCCGCGAGATTCAGGTCGCGGTGCTCGGCGACGACCCCCTGGGCTTGGTCGAGGTCCGGCCGAAGAAAATGCCCGGCGAAAAAATCACGTTTTACGACTACGCGCACAAATATACCAAAGGCATGACGGAATATTTCACCAGGCCGGAGAACCTGGATGACGCGACCGCGGCGGAAATCATGCGCCTGGCGGTCGTCGCCAATCGGGCGATCGGCGGCGAAGGGTTGGTGCGCGTCGATTTGATTCTCGACGGCGCCGGCCGGCCGTGGGTGCTGGAAGTCAACACCCTGCCCGGCCTCACGGAATTGTCGCTGGCGCCGATGATCGCCCGCGACTGGCGCGGCCTGGCGTTTGCCGATCTCGTCGAAAAGGTGCTCGACACCGCGCGGCTGAAGATCGGCGTCTGAAGAACGGAGCGAGGAAAGCGATGGCGGGATTGGGCGCGACATCACGGCGGCGCGGCGGCCGCGCGACCTGGCGGGCGATGATCGCCGTCCGGGCGCGCGCCGGCTTCGCGTGGCTGGGGCGCGGTTCGCTGCGGGCGGCGCGCCTGTGGCCGGCCGTGCTGTGCGCGCTGCTGATCGTCGCGGTCTGGCGGCAATTGGGCCACGCCAATTACTTCCGCCTGGCGCAGTTCGACATCCAAACGGGGCCGCACGTGGCGAAGGCGGAGTTGCAAAGCTTCCTGACGGCGCGGCTCGGCCAGAACATTTTCACAATCGATCTGAAATTCCTCGCGCAACGGCTCAAGGCGTATCCGTGGATCAAATCCGCCGTGATTCGCCGCGAACTGCCCAGCGCGTTGCGCGTGGAAATCGTCGAACGCCAGGCGGCGGCGGTGTTGCGCCTCGAGCAGGCGTACCTCGTGGACGAGGATGGCGTCGTGTTCAAGCGCATCGATCGCGGCGATCCGGTGGACCTGCCGGCGCTGACGGGCTTCTCGGGCGAAGCCTTCGAGCAAGGCGGCGAAATGGCCGAGCGGCAGGCGCGAAAAATCGCGGAAGCGGTGCATTTGATGCAGCTTTGCCAGAAGACGGCCGTGATCCGCGAAACCGAGATCAGCGAGATCGGCTACGACCTGGTGACCGGCTTCACGCTGATTACGGCCGATTCCGCCATGGTCGTGCGCTTCGGCGAAGGCGATTACGAGCGCAAGTTGAGGAATTTCGGCCTGCTGGCGCAATCCTTGAAACAAGGGATGGCGCAAGTGAAGGCCGTCGATCTGGAAACGCCCGGACGGGTGGTGGTGCGCGGTCTGCGGAAAGGAACCGACGCATGAGACGAAAAGCCGGCTCGACGATCACCGGCCTCGATATTGGCTCGGCGAAGGTGTGTTGCGCGATCGCCGACCAGCTCGAAGGCGGCGTCGAAATCATCGGCCTGGGCACGCATCCGTCGACCGGCCTGGTCAAGGGGATGGTCGTCGACGTCGAGGCGACCACCGAAGCGATCGGCAAGGCCGTCGAGGAGGCCGAAAAGATGGCGCATCAGCGGGTGCGCTCGGCCTTCATCGGCATCGCCGGCACGGGGATCAAAGGTTTCGCCAGCCAGGGCATGCTGCCGCTGCGCGGGCGCAAAGTGACGGCCGAGGACATGGAGCGCGTGATCGAGGCGGCGGCGGCGGTCGCCATTCCGAAAGACCTGGAAGTGCTGCACGTCCTGCCGCAGGAATACATTCTCGACTACCTGGGCGGGGTCAAGGACCCGATCGGCATGCAGGGCGCGCGGCTGGAAGCGAACTGCTACATCGTCACGATGGACTCGGCCGCCATCGCCCCGTACGTCCAATGCTGCCGCGAGGCGGGCATCGACATCGACGGCGTCGTCCTCGAAACGTTGGCCGCGGCCGACGCCGCGCTGGCCGACGAGGAGCGGCAAACCGGCGCCGCGCTGCTCGATATCGGCGGCGGCACGACCGGAATGATGGTCTTCCACAACGAGGCGGTGAAGCATGTGGCGGCCTTTGCCTACGGCGGCGGCCACGTGACCAACGACATCGCCCGTTGCCTGCACCTGACGACCGCCAAGGCCGAGTGGCTGAAAAAGCGCTACGGGCATTGCCTTCCGGCCGACGTCATGCCGGGCGAAGAGATCGAGGTCGAATCCGTCGGCGACGGCGAAACGGTGGTCATCGACAACCGCGTGCTGTGCGAGATCATCGAGGCCCGCGTCGACGAGATTCTGCAATTGGCGCTGACCGAACTGCAGCGCGTCGATCTGGACCGCCTCGTGAAAGACATCGTGCTGACCGGCGGCTCCGCCCACTTGCGCGGCATCGACGAGCTGGCGTCCAAGATTTTCAACCGGCACGTGCGGATCGGCCAGCCGCGGCACATCGGCGGCCTGGTCGATGTGGTTTCCAGCCCGATGTACGCGGCGGCGGTGGGCCTGGTGCTGTTCGGGTCCAACGAAATGAGCCTGTCGAAATACGGCAAGCCGAACGATCCGTTGTTCGGGCGGGTTTCGCGCAAATTCAAGACTTGGGTGACCAAATTGATCAAATAGCGGATACGCGGCAAACGAGCCTGGGGGCTCCCTTTTTTCCGGAGGACGAGATGGGTTTGAAGTTCAGCATTATCGAGCCGGAGAACGCGGCGAAGATCAAAGTGATCGGGGTCGGCGGATGCGGCAACAACGCCCTGAACACGATGATCGAGGACGGCGTGGACGGGGTGGAGTTCATCGCCTGCAACACCGACAAGCAGGTGCTCACCAACAACCTCGCCGGCATCAAGGTTTCGCTCGGGGCCGGCCTCGGCGCCGGCGGCGACCCGGAGGTCGGCAAACGCGAGGCCGAGAAATCGATCGACCGCCTCAAGGAAGTGCTGGAAGGGGCGGACATGGTGTTCATCACAGCCGGCATGGGCGGCGGCACCGGCACCGGCGCCGCGCCGATCGTCGCCAAGGTGGCGCGCGAAACCGGCGCGTTGACCGTCGCGGTCGTCACCAAGCCGTTCGTCTACGAAGGCCGGCGGCGCATGCGCGTGGCGGAAGAAGGCATCAAAGCGCTGCGGGAGAACGTCGACACGATCATCGTCATTCCGAACCAGAAGCTGCTCGCCGTCGCGGGCGCGGACACCTCGCTGATGGACGCGTTCCGCAAGGCCAACGACGTGCTGCTCAAGGGCGTGCGCTCGATCTCCGACCTGGTCGTGCGCCAGGGGCACGTCAACCTCGACTTCGCCGACGTGAAATCGGTGATGAAGGCGACCGAGAGCGCCGGCGAACTCGCCCTGATGGGCGCCGGTCAGGCCAAGGGCGAAAAGCGCGCGGTGGAAGCGGCGGCCGAGGCGATCAGTTGCCCGTTGATGGAAAACGTCAGCATCGACGGCGCGCGCGGCGTGCTCATCAACATCACCGGCGGCATGGACCTGCGGCTGTCGGAGGTCAACGAAGCGGCCGAATTGATTATGAAGTCGTGCGCCGAGGACGCCGCCATCTTCTGGGGCCAGGTCATCGACCCCAATATGAACGACGAGGTCCGCGTCACCGTCATCGCCACCGGCTTCGACGAAGCCCGCGAACACATCAACCAGAACCGGACGCTGGTCGTCGAGCGCCAGCGCGAAACCCCGCTCAATCGCCCCGCGGCCAATCCGTGGCCGAACAACGAAGGCAATCGCCCGCGGCCGGTCGAGCCGCCGCCCGCGAAACGGCCCGAGGCCAACAACGAACGCGGCAACCCCTTCGGCAACGCGGTGAACCGGCCGAAACCCGAGCGGCAAACGTGGCGCAACCCGAGCTTGACGGCCGAGGAGGACGCCTATGACGTGCCGGCGTTCCTGCGCAAGCGCAAGCCGGACTGACCCGCGGCGCGCCCCCAGGCGACAGCAGCGCCGGTGAACGATCCGGCCGGCGGCGAAGCCGGCCGGATTTCGCTATCGGCGTTATGGTTCGATGCAGAGGGAAGGACGCAAGATGTTCACAGTTCGACTGAAGGACCGCGACCTCGAGGTTGCCGACCTGCCGACGCTTGCCAGGCAGGTCAAAGCGGGCAAAATCGACGCGAACACGGCGGTCTACGATCACCTGCGGGAAGAATGGACGCTCGCCGGAACGGTCACGGCCCCGCCCCGGCGGATGTCGGCCGCCGCGCCTGCTCAATTGCCGGCAACGCCTGTGGCTGCGGCGCCAGCTAAATTACCGGAAACGCCGGTGGTTGCCGCGCCGCCAAAGCCGGCGCCGAGCCCGCCGGTCGCCGAGGCGCCGAAACCCGTGCCCGCCGCGCCGCCGAGGCCGGCGCCCACGCCGCCCACCGCGCCGCCAAAACCGCCCGTGAATCCGCCGGCCAAGCAATCCGCAGCGCCGGACGCCTCATCGGAACCGGCCTGGGCGCGCGAACCGGTCGTTGCGTCCGCGAAACCAACGGCTCCCCCGCCGGCCTCGCCGAAAAAAAAGAAACGTGAACCCGCGCCCGTCGCGGCGCCGTCCCCGACGCTGAAGAAATCGATCGAGCGGTGGGTGACCCGCGCGGCGGCGGTCGCTCTGTTCCTGATACTGGTCATGGCGTTCATCACGTACGCCGTCGAGCACAAGGACCAAATGACCGCTGCGGCCGAGGCCGCCAAAAACCCGCCGGCGACGCGCCACACCGCCGTGACGCCGACGCCCGCTCCGGAACTCGCGATGTCGCCGACGCCGCCGCCGGTTTCCTTCACGGGCGGGCAATTCGAGGGCGTCATCGGCAAACGCGACATCA
>CAZHPN010000155.1:0-14671 GCA_964534375.1 uncultured bacterium
CACGGCATGGAATGGGGCTTCAACTGGAAGCTCGGCCCGTTCCGCACGTGGGACGCGATCGGCCTGCGCAAGAGCGTCGACAAGATGAAGGCGGAAGGCAAAGCGATCCCGCCGGCCATCGAGAAGATGCTGAGCCTGGGCAACGAGACCTTCTACAAGAAGGAAAAGGGCAAGGAATATCAGTACGACCTCGTCAACAACAAGTACGTCGAAATTCCGAAGAACCCGAAGATCATCATCCTGCCCGAAGATTCGAAAGCCAAAGTGGCCGAGAACGACGGCGCGACGATCTGGGACATCGGCGATGGCGTGATCTGCCTGGAATTCCACACCAAGATGAACGCGATCGACCAGGAAGTCATCGATATGCAGCACAAGATGGTCGATCTGCTGGACGAGGGCAAGTTCGAAGCGGCCGTCGTGGCCAACCACGGCGAAAACTTCTCGGTCGGCGCGAACCTGTTCCTGATCCTCATGGTCATGAACCAGGATCCGAAAGGCGGCGCCGCGACGGTCGAGAAGCTCTGCCACGAACTGCAAAAAGCCAACATGCGCATGAAATACTGCAAGCGCCCCGTGGTCACGGCTCCGGCCGGCATGGCCCTCGGCGGCGGCTGCGAAATCACCCTGCACGGCCAGAAGGTCGTCGCGGCGGCCGAAACCTACATCGGCCTGGTTGAAGTCGGCGTCGGCTTGATCCCGGCGGGCGGCGGCACGAAAGAAATGGTGCTGCGCACCATCGAGGGCCGCGGCGACGCCAAAGCCCCGATTCTGCCGTTCGCGCAAAGAGCGTTCGAAAACGTCGCCACCGCGAAAGTGGCGATCGGCATGAAAGACGCCGTGGACAACGGCATCCTGCGCGCGTCCGACATTATGTGTCCGAGCCGCGATCTGCTGATTCACCGGGCGAAGGAAGTCGCGCTGGGCATGCGGGAAGCCGGGTTCGATCCGGGCCTGCCGCGCACCGACATCGTGGTCGGCGGCGAAAGCACCAAAGCGGCCTTCATCGTCTTCGTGAAAGGCATGCGGGACAACGGTTACGTCAGCGACCACGACCTGCTGGTGTCGTCGAAAGTGGCGCACATCGTCGCGGGCGGCAATCGCTGGGAAGGCCAGACGATCAGCGAGTGGGAACTGCTGGATCTCGAACGCGAAGCGTTCATGAGCCTGCTGGGCGAGCCCAAAACCCGCGAGCGGATGGCGTACATGCTGCAAAACAACAAACCTCTGCGGAACTAAGGGAGGGAGTGAACCATGAGAGAAGTTGTCATCGTTTCCGCCTGCCGCACCGCGGTGGGCAAAGCCAACCGGGGCAGCCTGATTCACACCCGCCCGGACGAAATGGGCGGCGTGGTCCTCAAGGAAGTGATCAAGCGCGCCGGCATCGATCCGAAAGAAGTGCAGGACGTCATCATGGGTTGCGCGATGCCCGAGGCCGAGCAGGGCATGAACGTGGCGCGCCAGGCGATTCACTGCGCGGAACTTCCGGATGAAATTCCGGCGTTCACCATCAACCGCTATTGCAGTTCCGGCCTGAACTCGATCTGGCTGGTCAACCTCGACATCGCCTCCGGCATGATCGACATCGGCATCGGCGGCGGGACCGAGACCCAGTCGATGATCCCGATGGGCGGCAACAAAATCGTGCCGAACCTGCGGATGGCCGAGAAGTATCACAAGGCGTTCGTCGGCATGGGCACGACGGCGGAAAACGTCGCGAAGCTCTACAAAGTCAGCCGCGAAGACCAGGACAAGTTCGGCCTGGCCTCGAACCTGAAGGCGGCGAAAGCGATCGCCGAAGGCCGCTTCAAAGAGCAAATCGTGCCGCTGCCCGCGCAGATTTATGACGGCAAAGGCAAGAAGAAAGAGTTCATCTTCGACACGGACGAAGGTCCGCGCGGCGACTCGACGATCGATGGCATGGCGAAGCTGAAACCCGCCTTCGCCAATCCGGCGTCGAAGTATCCGGGCAAAGACGGCCTCGGCACCGTGACGGCCGCGAACTCCTCGCAGATGAGCGACGGCGCCGCGGCGGTGCTGTTGATGGCGAAGGAAGTGGCCGAGAAGAAAGGCATCAAGCCGTTGGCCAAGCTGCACGCGTTCCGCGTGGTGGCGTTCGACCCGGACGTCATGGGCATCGGACCGGCGCTGGCGATTCCGGCCTTGCTGGAAACCGTCAACAACCAGCGCAAGGCGGCCGGCGAGAAAGCGCTGACCCTCAATGACATCGGCGTGTTCGAGATCAACGAGGCGTTCGCGTCGCAGGCGCTGTATTGCTGCCGCGTGCTCGGCCTCGAAGGCGACGCCCGCGTCAATCCCAACGGCGGCGCCATTGCGTTGGGCCATCCGCTGGGCTGCACCGGCGCGAAGCTCTCGACGCAGATCATCTATCACATGAAGGACAACAACCTGAAGTACGGCATCGTCTCGATGTGCATCGGCGGCGGCATGGGCGCCGCGGGCCTCTTCGAGAACCTGCAGTACAAGGCGAATTGACCTTCGCGTTACGGCGATGACGCCAAGGCCGGGGCCGATAGGCTCCGGCCTTTTTTTGTTGCGCGTGGCGGAAACGGCGCCTCCGTTGCGCGTCCCGGCGGGCATCGTCGCGGCAAGCCGCGACCGCCGCTTGACGGACGGTTCTCGACGCGGTAATCATCGGCCATCGGGATATCAAACCAATCATGAAAGGCGGACAAATGAACTACGTCGATTCCAATTTGTTGTCCGGCGAGACGGTCGCTTACCGCGCGCAGTTGCACTGGATCGTCTATCTCCGCCCGGCCTTTATCCTGTTTCTCGCGCTCGTCGACGCCATTTTTGCCATGTCGCTTTCGCGCGAGTGGCGCGGCGTCATGCTGATTATCGCCGGCGTCGTCGGCGCGGTCGCGGCGCTCGATTTCATTGCCGCTCGCGTCCGCATTCTGTCTTCCGAATTCGCCGTCACCAACAAACGCGTTATCATTAAATTAGGTTTGTTTACGCGGCGGACCTTGGAAATGAACCTGGTCAAGGTGGAGAGCGTCGGGGTCGAGCAGTCGTTTCTCGAACGAGCGCTCGGTTGCGGCACGATCGTCGTCATCGGCTCGGGCGGCACGAAAGAATGGTACAGCCGCATTGCGGCCCCGCTCGAGTTTCGCAAAGCCGTCGAGGCCGCCACGCTGCCGTAACGGACGGCGCCGTCATTTGCCCGGTTCGCTCAATTAACGTAAGATTCCCCAGCCATGCGGAAGAAAGTCCTGATCGTCGCCTGTGAATTGCCGCCGTTGCCGGGTTTGCCGACCCGGGGCGGCGGGCTGCGCATTTGGGGGCTCGGCGAAGGGCTCAAGGCGCACGGGCACGACGTGCGTTACGCGCTGCCGAAGGCGGCCGTGCCGGCGGGCGTCGAATTGCCGGTCGAATTGGCGAATTTGCTGTACGAGCCCGAGACGTTGACCGAGACCGTGCTCGCCGCCGCGCCGGATGCGGTCATCGTCGAGCAGTGGGGCCTCGCGACTTACCTCGACGATTTAAAAATTCCGCTGGCCATCGATTTGCACGGCCCGCTGTCGCTCGAAAACGCCTTTAAAGAGGAAAGCAACTTTCTTTCCGACGCGCTGACGAAAATCGATGCGTTGGCGAAGGCCGATCTGCTGATCTGCCCGGGCGAATATCAGCGACAATATTTTCTGAGTTGGTTTTTGCTCGCAGGCGCCGCGCCGCGGCAGGCGCCGACGATCGTCGTGCCGATCGGGTTCCCGCCGACGCCGCCCGCGCGCCGCGAACCGGAGAACCTGCGCTTCGTTTTCGGCGGCGTGACCTGGCCGTGGATCGACCCGTTCCCCGGCCTCGAAATCCTCGCGCGCCGCGTCGCCGCGCACGAGACCGCCGCGCTGGATTTATTCGTCGGCGCGCCGGCCATGAATTATCAGCATCCGCTCTACGCGATCAACAAGAACATCTTCCGCGATTACGGCGAGCGGCTGGCGAACCTCGCGCGCGTGGCCTTCCACGACCTGACGCCCCGCGAGCAATTGCTCGACGTCTACGCCGGAGCGTCGGTCGCGTTCGACCTTTATCAGCCGAACCCCGAACGCCAACTCGCCGTCACCACGCGCACGGTCGAATATCTCTGGTGCGGCCTGCCGCCGCTTTACGGCGATTACGGCGAATTGGCCGCGCCGATCCGCCTGTACGACGCCGGCTGGGTCGTCGATCCGGCCGACGAAAAAGCGATCGGCGCCGCGCTGGACGAAATCTTCGGCGACCCGGCGAGCGTCCGTCGCAAAAGCGCCAATGCGCAGCGCCTCGCCATGGAGCGTTTCGCGTGGGACCGCGCCGCGGCGCCGCTCGCGCGCTTCCTCGACAGCCCAACGATCCGCGAGAAAAAACCGACGCTGCTGGCCGGCTTCCGCGACTATTTCCGCAAGGAAAGCGTGAACCAGATTCTCGCGGCCAAAGAGCAGGTCGGCAAACTCAACGAGGCCCTGCGTGAAGCGGCCGTGCAGGCCGACGCCGACCGGCGCGAACGCGACAAGAAGCACGAAGACCTGTCGCTCGAATTCAAAAAGTTCCAGCAGGAAAACGACCAGCGGCTGAGCCGCCAGGCCGATCTGCACCGCGAAGAACTCGGCCGCAAGGAAGACGACCTGCGCCGCCAGCAGGAAAAGCTGGATCGCGAAATCGAGAAGCGCGACGCCGAAAACGAACGCCTGCGCGCCGAGCAAAAGTCCGCGGTGGCCGAGGCGTATGAAGAAATCGCGCGGCTGAATCAAGACAAGGAAGCTCAGCGGCTGGCGCACGAAGAAGAAGTCCGCGGCCTGGTCGCCGTGCACGATGCGGCGATGGCCGAGCGTCGCGCCGAGGCCGAGCGCCAAAGCGGCCTGATCGAGCAACTCGCGCAGGAACGCGACGCCGTCAAAGCGACGATGGCCGGCCGGCTGGCGGAGATCGAACGCGCGGTCGCCGACAAAGAGCGCTACGTCGAAACGGCCGAGCGCCGCCTGGGTGAAATGGAAGCCGAGACCGCGACGCTACGCAAACGCGCCGCGCTGCTCGAGCGCCGCCTCGCCGATTTCGAAGACGACGAGAAATTGAAAACGCGCGCGCGCCGGCGGTTCCGGCTGGTGCGGCTGGTTGCGCAGGCGCCGCGGCTGGCGTGGCTGCTCGCGGTCAACCTCGGCGCGAATATCTATATGAAGATTTACGAAAAGCGGAAGGGAATTAAGATTTTCCCGGGGACCTGATGAATATCCTGATGCTCCATCCGCACGACGTGTACTCCAATTCGGAGCCGTGGACCGTGCGCATCACCTATCTCGCGAGCGAGATGGTCAAGCGCGGGCATCACGTGCGGCTGATTTATCACCTGCTCGATCCGCGCGTCAGCCTGGAAGAGGCCACCGCGCGCCAGGATTTTCCGTTCACCACGATTCCCGCATACCGCCATCAGATGACGCTCGTCGCCAAGATGAAGAGCGCGGTCGAATTCGCGCGCTGGGCCGACGTCATCCATTTTCAGAAGTGCTTCCCGCACGTCAGCGTCCCGGCGGTCTGGGCCGGATATAAATTGGGTAAACCGGTCCATTACGATTGGGACGATTGGGAATACGGCATTTTCAATTACAACCCCGGCAACCGCGTCGTCGGCCGGACGATCGATATTTTCGAGCGGATCCTCCCGCGCCTCGCGGACACCGTGAGCGTCGCCTCCGACGCCTTGCGCGAGCGGGCGCTGGCGCTCGGCGTGCGGCCGCAGCGGATTTTCGAAGCGCACGTCGGCGCGGACTTAACGCATTTTCGGCCCGATATTTCCGGCCATCGCGTGCGGGCGCTGCACCACATCGAAGGGCCGATGGTGTTGTACCTCGGCCAGCTTCACGGCGCGCAATATCTCGAACTGTTTCTCCACGCGGCGAAAATCCTGATCGAACGCGGCTCGCCGGCGGTGTTCGTGGTGGTCGGCGGCGGCGACCGCTTTGGCGAATTGTTCCAATTGACCGAGCAACTCGGCATCGGCCACCGCGTCGTGTTCACCGGCGCGGTCGATCACAACGAAATTCCGGAATACGTCGCCGCGGCCGACGTATGCGCGGCGTGCTTCGAAGACACCGAACAGCAGCGCTCGAAAAGCCCGCTCAAGATTTGTGAATATCTCGCCGCAGGCAAGGCGATCGTCGCCAGCCGCGTCGGCGAAGTTCCGCACATGGTTGGCGACGCCGGTGTGCTGGTCGAGCCGGGCAACGTCGAGCAACTGGCAGGCGGCATCGAGCGCCTGCTGGCCGATCCGATGTGGCGGCGCGAGCTGGGCGCAAAGGCCCGGCGGCGCGCGGAAATGAAATATAACTGGGGCGTGACGGCCGAGAATCTGCTGCTCGCCTATGAGGCGGGCCTGCGCGAACGTCGCTGGCTTTTCTGGCAGACCGAACCGAAAAAAAAAACTTCTGAGCTAGCCGCGGATGGGCGAGGCCGGTCGGACGGGTCGGACAAGTCGGACACGTCGGACAAGCCCGGCGCAGCCGACGACAACCGTGCCGTGCCGGCCGACGGCCTGCTCGGCCGCGTGCGCGGTTTCGTCGAGGCCAATCTCGATCTGGTTGGCGCGCTCGACGGCCGCGAGAGTTACATTGGGCCGCACACGGTGCAGATCGACCCGACCAACCGCTGCAACAACGATTGCCTCGCTTGCTGGTGCAACAGCCCGCTGCTGCTCGACAAGGCGCTGCCGAGTCCGAGCCGCGACGCCGTGCTGCCGCTGCCGCTGATCGTGCAATTGCTCGACGACATGACCGCGCTCGGCAGCAAAGAGGTCTACCTCGCCGGCGGGGGCGAGCCGTTTTGCCATCCGGACATCAAACGCATCGTCGCCGAAATCAAGGCGCGCGGCCTGATCTGCAACATCAACACGAATTTCACGCTGATCGACGAAGAGACGGCGCGTTTTCTCGCCGAGCAGCGCGTCGATTTCATGACTGTCTCGGTCTGGGCGGGGACGCCGGAAACCTACAGCCTGCTGCACCCGAACAAGACCGAAGAAACGTTCGTGCAGATCAAAAACATCTTGCGCTATCTCAACGCGACCAAGCGCGAGGTCCCGCGCATCAAAGTCTACAACGTCATCAGCAATATCAATTTTCAGGAATTGCCGGCGATGATCGACTTCGCGCTGCAGACCGGTTCGGAATCCGTCGAGTTCACCGTGCTCGACGTCATCCCCGGCCGCACCGACGGCCTGCTGCTCGATGAAAATCAGCGCCGCTGGCTCCACGCGGAAGCGCTCCGCCAGCGCGAGCGGATTGAGCGCGAAACGCCGCCGCGGCTGCACCTCTTCAAATACGACCAATTCCTGCGGCGCATCGGCGGCGAACACACGCTGGCCGGCGAACACGACAAGACGATCGTCGACGCCCTGCCCTGCACCGTCGGCTGGCAGTTCGCCCGCGTGCTGGCCGACGGCAACGTCAACCAATGCCTGAAGGCGCACCGCATTCCCGCGGGCAACTTGCGCGACGTGCGTTTCCGCGACCTCTGGACCGGCCCGCGCCAGCGCGATTGGCGCGCGAAAACCAACGTGCTGGAAAAAAGCGACGCGTGGTTCGCGCAGATCGGCAACGACCCGGAGGCGCGGGTCGGCTGCTATAAATCCTGCGACGACCTCGGCCGCCTCGAACACCTCGCGCGGCGCTATCAGGCGCTGACACCGACGCAGCGCGCGGCGCTCAAGGGCGCGGCGCTGTGGCTGCGCGCGCGCGGCAAGCACTTGCAATCGGCGGACGCATGACCGAGTTCTTTTATCGCGACGACCGCGCCGAGCGGCCATGGCGTTTGGCGAACGTGCCCTTGCGCGTTGAACGTCCGGACGATCTGCCGGCGCGCGTCGCTGAATTGCTCGCGGCGGGAAAGGCGGTCGGCTGGTTTCAGGGCGGGTCCGAGTTCGGTCCGCGCGCGCTGGGGCAGCGCAGCATCCTTGCCGACCCGCGCGACCCGAACATGCCCGCATTTCTGAACGAGCGCATCAAGCACCGTCAGTGGTTCCGCCCCTACGCGCCGGCGGTGCTGCTCGAGCATCTGCCCGAGTGGTTCGAACTCGACGCGCCGAGCCCGCACATGCTGCTCGTCGCGCGCGTGCGGCCCGAAAAGCGCGCGGCAGTGCCGGCGATCGTGCACGTGGACGGCACCGCCCGCATTCAGACCGTCGCACCGGAGAGCGGGCCGTTTCGCCGCGTCATCGAAAGTTTCCACGCGGTGACCGGCGTGCCGCTGGTGCTCAACACGAGTTTCAACGACCACGGCGAACCGATCGTCGAAACGCCGCTCGACGCTTATCAATGCTTCGCCGCGACCGATCTCGCGTTTCTCGCGATCGGGCCGCTGCTGATCGCGAAGGACGGCTCCCATGGCTAAGCCGCTTTGCGTCGTCGGCGCGGTCGTCAGCGACCACGACAGCGCGGTGGCGCTCGTCGTCGACGGCCGGCTCGTCGCGGCGATCAACGAAGAGCGACTGTGCCGCGTGCGCCGCGGCGATCCGCGCAACAGCGTGCGGCGGGCGCTCAATTACGTTCTCGCCGAGGCGGGCCTGACGCCGGCCGACATCGATCTCGTCGCGTGCGATACCGCCTATTACTACCCGCCCGGCGGCCATCCGCCGATCGCCGTATTCCCCGATTTCCCCGATGAAAAAATCGTGCTGCTCGATCATCACCTCGGGCACGCCGCGTCGGCGTTTCTGCCGAGCCCGTTTGACGAAGCCGCGGTGCTCACCGTCGACGCTTCCGGCGGCGTCGCGCCGCTGACCGCCGACCGCCGGCGCTGGGGTTTTCGGCCCGCCGATCTCGCGTTCCGCGACCGCGGCTTTCGCGCGGCGCATCGCCATCCGACCGTCGCGGAACTGCTGCGCGCGCATCCCGAAGCCGAGGCCCGCAACTACCCCGCCGAGAGCCTGACCCTCGGCCATGCGGTGCGAGGCGAGCGGTTCGTCGAAATCGAAGACCAGATGGCCGGCGGTAGCCTCGGCTATTTCTACGCGATCTGCGCGCATTTCCTGGGTATGGAGGAAGGCAGCTTCATGGGTTTGGCGGCGCACGGCGGGCCGAACAAATTCGATGAATTGTTCAGACAGATTCTGCGAATCGAAAGCGACGGCCGCTTGACGCTCGATCCGGATTGGCTGCGGTTCTGGGCGGACGATCGCGTGCTGGAAGACCCGGTGTCGTTCAAGCGTCTCGCGCCGCGCTGGTTCGAGACCTTCGGTCAGCCGCGCCGGCCCGACGATGATATTTCGCCACGCGACAAGGATTTCGCCTGGTCGGCGCAACATCGTTTGGAAGAAGCGCTGGCGCACATCGCAACCCGCCTGCGGCAGCTCACGGGCAGCCCGAATCTCTGCCTCGCCGGCGGCGTCGCGCTCAACAGCGTTGCCAACGGCAAGCTCATCGCGCGCGCCGGCTTCGAGCGCGTGTTCATTCAGCCGGCGGCAAGCGACGACGGCATCGCGCTCGGCTTCGCGTTGTTCGCCGATTACGTGCTCGCGGGCGTTCCGGCGAAAAAGCGCTGGACGATGACCGACGCCGCGACCGGGCGTACGTATCCCGAGGCGGATATCGCCGACTTCTTCGCGCGCCTGCAAAGCGGCCGGCTGCCGCTGGAATATCTCGCGGCGATTCCGGGAACGCGGCGCGTGGATGTCGTGTGGTCGATCGGCGGCGGCGCTCCGCAACGGACCGCGATGGCCTACGACGAACCCGCTCGCCGGTGGCGCGCCGAATTGCCCGTGCCGGTCGGCGCCGCGGTCGAATATTCGTTCGAGAGTTTCGGCGACCCGATCGAGACCTATCTGCTAGCCGAGCCGCCGTCCGCGCCAGCGCCCGCGGCCGAGAAAACGGATCTGCCCGCGGAATTTCGCAAATTTCTGGATGACCACCGCGATCTGGCCGGCGCGCTCGACGGCGAACGCGCCTTCATCGGGCCGGAGCACGTGGTGATCGACCCGACCAATCGCTGCAACAACAATTGCCTGCCGTGCTGGACCAACTCGCCGCTGCTCGGCGACTTCGGGCCGCCGGCCTCGTGGGCGCGGCAGGAAATGCCGGCCGAAATGCTGCTGCGGCTGATCGACGAACTCGCGACGCTCGGCGCCAAGCGCCTCCGCTTCACCGGCGGCGGCGAGCCGCTGCTGCACCCGGCGATTTTCCCGGCGATCGAACGCGCCAAGGCCCGCGGCCTGATTTGCGCGCTGACCACCAACTTCAGCGTCATCGACGACGCGGGCGTGCGGCGCCTGGCCGCCGCGGGGCTCGATGAATTGACAGTCAGCCTGTGGGCTGGCTCGGCGGCGATTTACAGCCGCAGCCATCCGAACAAAACGGAAAAAACCTTCGCGGAAATCGAGCGGCACTTGCGGCTTTACGCCGAGTGCAAGCGGCCCGGCGCCGAAATCGTCATGGCCAACGTGCTCTTCTCGATGAACTTCATGGAGTCGCGCGAGATGCTCGATTTCGCCCTGCGCGTCGGCGCCGACGGCCTGTATTTCGCGCTGGTCGATTCCGTCCACCCGCGCACCGACGGCCTGCTGCTCGCCCCGCCGCAGTTGCGGATTCTGCGCCAACACCTCGGCGACGTGCGCCGGCGCGTGGACGAGGTGCGCGCCGCCGGCCGGCTGTTCCGCCTCGACAATTGGGACGGCCTGCTGGCGCGCGTCGAGGCGGCGGGCGCGCCGCGCGGCGATTATGATCAAGCCGCGGTCGAGGCGATTCCGTGCTACGTCGGTTGGATGTTCGCACGCGTGCTGCCGACCGGCGAAGTCGCGCCGTGCTGCCGCGGCGTCAACAAGCCGCTCGGCGATTTGCGCCGGAAATCGTTCGCCGAAATCTGGCATGGCGAAAAAGCCCGCGAGTTTCGCCGCATGGCCTTGCGCGAATCCAAGCGCCACCCCTATTTCGCGGCGATCGGCTGCCGCCGCGTCTGCGACAACCTGATGCACAACGGCGAGTTTCACGCGCGAATGCAGCGCCTGACCGCCGAAGAGCGCGCGCAGTTGCGGCGGTTCATCGTCGACGTCGAACCGGCCGGGCCGGCGCGATGAACGCCGTGGGCCCGCGCCATCCGGCGTTGGAGGCGGGGCTCGTCTGGCTCGCGGTTTGCGCCGCGCTGGCGGTTTTGCTCCATCTCGGCGGCCGGCTGCCGGTCGGCTCGGTGCTCGTTCCCGTGGTTTGGCTCTGGACGCCGCCGGCCGTGCTTTATTTCACCCGGCGCAATTTTGCCGAATACGGGCTCTTGCCGGCCGATTGGCGGCGCGGCCTCGGTCTCGGCGCGATAGCGTCGGCGGTCATCCTGCCGCTGTTCGCCGCCGGCTACTGGCTGACCTGGGGTGTGTTCGCCGGCCGCGCGCTCGCCTGGCAATTCAACGGGCCAGCGGCGAAATTCGCCTTCACGTCGCTGATCGTCTTTGCCCTGCCAGAAGAAGTTTTTTTTCGCGGCTACCTGCAAACGCTCTTCGCCAAGGCGTGGCCCTCGCGGCGCGGGCAGGATTTGGCGATCGTCGCCGCGGCCGCCTGTTTCGCGCTGGCGCATCTGCTGCCGGGGCCGCAATTGTCGCGGTTGGCGACGTTCTTCCCGGGGCTGGTTCTCGGCTGGCTGCGCCGGCGCAGCGGCGGGATCGTCGCGCCGATCGTCTTTCACGCGCTCGCGAACGCCACGATGGTGATCTTGGAAGGCCGGCTTTAAGCGTCAGCCGATGTGGCTCTTCACCTTGAGGAAAACCTTGACGAAGTTCGGGTCGAACTGTGTGCCGGCGTTGCGGCGCACGATCTGCAGCGCGCGCTCGACCGGCAGCGCGGGGCGGTAGGAGCGGTCGGAGGTCATCGCGTCGTAGGCGTCGCAGATGGCCATGATGCGGGCGCCGACGGGAATTTCTTCGCCGCGCAAGCCGTCCGGATAGCCGGCGCCGTCGTAGAACTCGTGGTGCGAGCGGACGATCCGGGATATCCGCTTGAACTGCGGCACCTGCTCGATGATCTTCTGGCTGATCAGCGGGTGCTTCTTGATCTGATTGTATTCTTCTTCGGTCAGCCGCCCCTGCTTGTTCAGCACATTCTCGCTGATGCCGATCTTGCCGATGTCGTGAAAGAGGCCCGCGAGGTGGATTTCCTCGACGTCGGCCGCGGGCAGGCCGATGTCGTTGGCGACGATCAGCGAATCGTCGGCGACGCGCCGGCTGTGGCCCTCGGTGTACTTGTCCTTCGCTTCCAACGTGCTGACCAGCGAACGGATTGTCGACACCAGCAGTTGCTGCTTCTCCTGGTTGTGCAGCCGCAACGCGAGCATCTTTTCCTTGATTTTCTTTTCCATGTTCGCTTGCAGTTCGTGGTTCTGCAGCACCAGCCGGCGCTTTTCCACCGCGCGTTTGACCGCCAGCAGCAGGTCGTACGCGTGCACCGGCTTCGGCACCAGATCGTAAGCGCCGTTGTCGATGATCCGCCGCACATTGTCGATGTCGGTGTACGAGGTGAGCGCGATGACGTCGATCCCGAAGCGCCCCTGCAGCGCGTAATTCATCACGTCCATGCCGGCCGAGCCGTTCGGCCCGATGTCGGCGATCAGCAGGTCGATGTCCTCTTCGTGCAGAATCTGCCGCGCCGCGGGGCCGGCCGCCGCGTCGAAAACCGCGTAGCCGGCCGAACCAAGCACGTCTTTGATCGAATCGCGGACGAAGGATTCAGGCTCAATGACCAAGATTCGCGCATTTTGCGCCATTTATTTTTCTCCACGCTCGATTCAGTATATCCGTCCGCAAGCCCATTTGCAAACCTGCGCAGGGCGAATAAGCGCCCGCGCCGGCGGGCGCGAACGGCCCGCAATGGGGCGCTCAGCAGAGGAACACCAAAAGACTCAGCGGCGGTTCCTCGTCCACAGTCCGCGGATTTTGCCTTGAACGAACCGGTCCGATGCCGTAACCTCCTAGGAAGATGAAGTACGTTGATGCAATAAACAAAAAGCTGGTTCCGACGCGAAACGGCGGACCGAAGACGGTTGATTTGTTTGCCGGCTGCGGAGGTTTGGCGCTTGGTTTTGAAGCGGCCGGTTTTGAAACTATCGGGTACGAAATAAACGCTGACTGTACCGAAACGTATAACAGGAACTTGGCCGGGACCTGCCACAACGTCGCGTTGACCAAGGAAACGCCGCTGGAGTCGTGCGATGTGATCATCGGCGGCCCGCCCTGCCAACCGTTCAGCGTGCGGGGTCATCAAAACGGGTTAGCGGACTCCCGCGACGGTTTTCCCACATTTATTTCGGCCGTCGAGCGATTGCGCCCGGCACTATTTCTGTTCGAGAACGTTCGCGGTCTTTTGTATCGCAACGGCTGGTATTTGGACGAAGTGATCGAGCAGCTTAAAGCTCTCGACTATGTCGTGGAGAAGCAGCTCGTCAACGCCCGGCATTTCGGCGTGCCGCAGAACCGGGAACGCTTGATTGTCGTCGGACACACGGGCGACTTCTTCTGGCCAAAACCGGTCAAGTACATGGTGACGGCTGGCGAGGCGCTCGGCGAATTGGCCTTTCAAACCCCGCCGGGGTCTAAGTTTTTGACACGCAGCATGGACGAATATGTTGCCCGATATGAGAAGGCGTCCTTTTGCACGGTTCCGCGCGACTTGCATTTGGACCGGCCCGCGCGGACGCTCACGTGCCGAAATCTCGCTGGCGCGACCAGCGACATGCAACGAATCAGACTTCCCGACGGACGGCGGCGCCGATTGACCGTGCGCGAGGCTGCACGTCTGCAAAGTTTTCCCGATTCGTTCGAGTTTGCAGGCGGCGAAACGAGCCAATACAACCAAATCGGCAACGCCGTTCCGCCGTTGCTTGCGTTGCATTTGGCCGAGCGCGTGATGGCCTATCTTGAATCCCGAGGCGTTGATGAGTCGAGGCCGAAAAAGCAGCAGACGACCGGCCGGCAACTTGCGCTTATTTAAGAGGTCCTTCATATGCCGAACACGCAGGGAATCCTCGGCGGCGACCGGACTTGCAAAACATTTGCCGCCAAGACGTCAAAAAGACGCGAGTTGATCAACGAAGCTCTCGATATTTTGTCGGCTTTCGGGATTCCGATGACAGGAACCGCGAGAGCGCTTGAACGCATGGCGGAAGCGTTCCTGGCGGTTGCGGACGTAACAAAATTGCAAGGATGGGCCAAGGCGAAGAGTCTTTCCGACGGCCGATCTCTCAAGACGAGAGACATCATCGAGTACGTAAACCGCCACTTTGGCGAAAATATTTCGAGAGGTTCCTACGATGACGTTAGGCGGCGAGATCTGTTGCTTCCCGTGACGGCGAAAATCGTCGTTTCAACGGCGCCGGGTTCGGCGCGAAACGCGCCCAATCGAGGTTACGCGTTGAGTGTCGAGCACTGTGCCTTGATTAGAAAGTTCGGGAAATCGGGTTGGCGATCGGACGTGGAGAATTTCGCCGCGAAACGGGGGCGATTGGCCGACGCCCTAAGTTCCGCTCGGAATTTGGAACGCCATGAAGTTGTTATCAGCGCCGATCGGAGGTTGGACTTAGGCCCTGGCGAACACAATCTTCTTCAAAAGAAGATCGTCGAGGAATTGCTTCCGCGTTTTGGTTTCGGCGCCAAGGTGCTCAGGGCTCCGGCATGTTGACTTGCAAATGATTGAAGTTTTGGGATTTGTCTTTT
>CAZHPN010000156.1:0-14469 GCA_964534375.1 uncultured bacterium
CGGGTTGAAGGCGCGGAAGATCAATCTGCCGACCTATCTCCGAAAATTCAAATAGGACGAGCGGCGGGAGGCGCCGCCTCGCGGTTGGCCGCGGGCGAGCGCGGGCTCGGAACGGCGCTTCATTCCCTAGGCATTCCGTAGGCATTTTTCGAGCATTACCGGCTGAGACCGAATGCCTTATATATGCCGCCGCACCGGATTTTCGAAGAAGGCCCGATGTGGCGGGCGATGGCGGCGCTGCGTTTCGGTTCAACCGATGAGAACATGAATGAAAGCGCGATCGCTTCGTTCCTGCGCGACGAGGAATTCTAGATGGAACCGATTCTAAATATCGTCATAGCCGCAGGTTTGTTGCTCGTGGTCCGGCTAATTGGCGAGCGCGGGCGCGTGCGCGCCGCCCACGAGGCGCGACCAAACGCGGCCGTTCACGGCGGCGAGGCCCAGAGCCGGCGGTTACGGTCACAACCTATACGTTCCTCAATGATCGGCCAGCGCCCCACCTCGGCTTCGTCCGCGCGGCGCCGGGGGATGGCGGAGCCGCTCGTGAGCCACGGGGGGACCACAACACCGTCCAGCCGGGAACGAACTACACCCTGGGAGACGTCGTGGTGACCATCGTGGACAACGCCAGCGCCAACTGCTTCGTCGAGGCCGGACAGACAAACGGAATCGTTTCCTTTGCTTGCACTGTCCTCTTGAACATGATTTAACTCTCCAAAGTTGGAGAATGTGGGTCAGGTTAGAGCGAGCAGCACCTGGGGGAGGATGAAAAGTGTTTGAGCGAGTTCAAGAACGTCGAACCGGAACCAAGCCGCCGAAGACAATGGCGTGCCCGGTATGCAAGGGCGTCTCGACGGTCCGCGTGTCGGCGTACGAGGCTAGAGCCTGGCACGATCGACTCAAGTCGGGCGAACCCGGCGCGGCCGCATGGGTGGTTCGGCCGTGTTGGGCGTGCGGCGGGGCGGGCCAAATACCCGTCGAACGGCGCAAGGCGAAGATCGGCCACTTCGACCGTTGACGGAAGCAGCCGGTTAGGCGCAGGGCGCCGGCCCCGGCGTGTTGACGCCTGTCGTCTTTCGGCCGCAGGCCCGCGGAAATATTCCCGATTCAGAACTGAGGGGTTGGCCGTTGAGGCAATCTTAGAATCGCCACAAGGTATTCAAGCACGCTATGCGACTGACAAAAAATATTCTTCTGAAGCAAGTGCCGACTGCGCGATTCGGGGTTCGTCGAGCGGCGACCCAGGGGCCTCCGCGATGCTATTGGCGGTGCAGATCCGGCGATGTCCCACAAAAAGCCGGTACGTCGTTTGACTTATTCCCGCTTGAGTTCTTTCGCCAAAATATCGCAAATTTGCCGCGAGGCCGTACCGTCGCCGTACGGGTTTTTCGCCTGGGCCATCGCGGCGTACGCGGCCGGATCGTCGAGCAGGCGCGACGCCTCGGCGACGATTTTTTCGGCGGAGGCGCCGACGAGTTTGACCGTGCCGGCGTCGACGCCCTCGGGGCGCTCCGTGGTTTCGCGCATCACGAGCACGGGTTTGCCGAGCGCGGGGGCTTCTTCCTGAATGCCGCCGGAATCGGTCAGCGCCAAATAGGCGCGCTTCAGCAAATGGACGAACGGCTCGTAATCGAGCGGCTCGATCAGGCGGACGTTCGGGATGCCCTGCAAGATCTCGCCGACCGGCCGGCGGACGTTCGGATTCAGGTGCACCGGATACAGCACGGTGTCCGCCGGGTAACGCCGCGCAATCTCGGCCAGGCCGCGGCAAAGGTCGCGGAACGGTTCCCCGAAACTTTCGCGCCGGTGGGCGGTCACGAGAATCAGACGGCCGGGAATCTCGGCGAGCGCGGGGTCGGCGAACCGATGCGGCCGATTCGCGACGTCGAGCAAGGCGTCGATGACGGTGTTGCCCGTGATCCAGATGCGATCCGGGGTGATGCCTTCGCGGAGCAGATTGTCGCGATTTGCCGCGGTCGGCGGGAAGTGCCACGCGGCGAGCACGGTCGTCAGGCGGCGGTTGATCTCTTCCGGAAACGGGGAGTACGGGTTGCCCGTGCGCAAACCGGCTTCGACGTGCGCTACGGGAATGCGCTGGCAGAAGGCGGACTCGGCAGCGGCGAAAGTCGTCGTGGTGTCGCCCTGGACGATCACGACATCCGGCTTCGCTTCTCGGAGAACAGCCGGAAGGTGAGCGAACACGCCAGCCAGAATGTCTTCGAGAGTCTGCCCCGCCTTCATCAGGTCGAGGTCGAAATCGGGTCGAACGGCAAACAAATTCAGCACTTGGTCGAGCATTTGTCGATGCTGCGCGGTGACGCAAACCAGCGGCGCGAAAGTCGGCCGGCGTTTCATCTCCAAAACCAGCGGCGCGAGTTTGATGGCCTCGGGGCGCGTGCCGAAGACAAACAAGGCGCGAATCATCGGTCCTCCGTCAGGTTATTTTACCAAGTCTTCCGGATGCAGAATCATACAACAAAATCACGCCGCGCGGCCAGAAATTCTCTGGGAGAGAGGCATGCATTTTTGCGCTTTACATCGGCCCCTGTTCTGGCTAACATCGCACGCAAATTCGGCAAGGTTTATTGCGCGGTAGTTGGGGCGGACGTTGGATTTTTGTTTCAATAACTCTATGATTTTGATGGCTTTTATTGTCGTCGCGGTCGTCACGGCGATTTCGTTGTTGATCCTGGCGCGGGACTTGCTCGTGTGGTTCGCGCGGCGATTCCGCAACACGCCGAAGGCGATTCCGCGTTTGCCGGACGATGAACCGCGGGACAAGAAGGAGGGAGATGGATGAAAGAATCGGAGAAGAGAAACACTGATCTCCGGGAAATGGCCGTGATCCTCGGGGTCGGAATCATGACGGCCATTGTCTTCGAAAGTCAGTTTGATGTGGTGCAAGTGCACAAATTAGCCTTCGTGCTCGCCTTGCCCGTCGCGTTTTTTGCCGTGGCCAAAGGTTTTCGTTACGGGGCCGTGGCGGCCATCATTGCCGGCGCGGTGTACGGATCGAAATTGTTGTACGACCAGATCTTCGTTGGGTCGGGCATCGGCGAGGGGCGGCTGCAAACCGAGTTATTCAACCTCGCATCGATCGTGGGCACAGGCTTTATCGTCGGCCTCATCACCGAATTTCTCTACCACCGGCAGTTGGAGCCGTTCAAAGAAGAAGCGACGATCGTCGAGACGTTCGTGCCGGATGAAGAAACCGGTTTGTACAACTTCAAGAGTTTTCGCTGGATGCTGCGCGGCGAGATGAAGCGCGTGAAACGCTACAATTCGCCGATGTCGATGGCGTTCCTGAAAATTAAGAACCTGGACGAATTCCAAAAACGCTACGATTATCAAAAAGAGGTGATGTTGTTCCGCGAGATCGGCCATTTCTTGCGGAGCATGCTGCGCGAGGCCGACTACGTCGGCAAATACAGCGACAACGAAATCGGCCTGGTGCTTCCGGAAACGGGACTGGCGGGCTGCAACGTCGTCTGCAACCGGATGCGCGAGAAGTTCGGCGAGATGCACGACCGGTTGAACAAGATGTGGGACGAGGCGACGCTCGACTTCGAATTCAGCCAGGCCAATTATCCGAAAGACGCGAGCAACCTCGAAGAACTGATCGATGTGCTGGATACGCGTTACGAGCCGATAAAATAATGCGATGAGGAAGGGTTAGGGTTTCGGTTTGTTCCGACGGCTTGTCTTACCTTTGGCCGGGTTCTTCCTGGCGGTGCTGATTGCCCTGTGGCTGCTGCCGTTAAAGGGGCTCCTGCAGGGCGGACAGACCGCGCTGATCATCTACGACGAGCCCAATCCGAAGCACGCCGACCTCGATCGCCTGGACGCGCTGATGCTGCGGCAACTGCTCGGCCATTTCGACCTCGCCGCGATCGACATGGTCAGCACCGGCGATTACAAGGCCAACCAGGTCAAGAAATACGACGTGGTGTTCTACGTCGGCACGAAGGAAGATCTCGCGCCCCCGACCTACCTGATCGACGACTTGTTTTTCCGCAAGGGCACGCTGGTCTGGATCGGCGCCAACCTCCAAAGCATGGACAAACGCCACAAACTTAGTTCCTACGGCCTGCAGTTGGTCGACGAAGCCGACACGCATGCGACCAATCGCGTCGAATACAAGGGCAAGTCGCTCTGGAAACTGGACACGCGAACGTACCAGGTCGACGTCGTCGGCCAACGCGACAAGGTGTTTGCCTGGGCGAAAGGCGTGCCTGGCGCCCCGTTGCCGTCCGGCCAGGCGCTGGTGGCCGGCCCCGAGGTGACCTACGCCGGCATGGAGAGGAAACCCGAAAACGCCGCCGCCGAAAGCTCGCCGCTGCCGCCGCTCGACGAGAAATTGATGCTGGGCGCGCCGCCGCCGCCGGCGCCGGCCGCGACCCCCGAACCCGCGCCGCGGGTCGCCGCGGAGACGCGGCTCCCGTGGATCGTGCAGGGCGGGCGTTTTTGGTACGTGGCCTCCGATCCGTTCTCCTATGCCGTCGAAGGCGGCGCGTATCTCGCCTTTTGCGATGTGCTGCACGACATCATGAAATCCGGCGTCAAAGAGGCGAAGCACCCCGGGTTCGTGCGTCTCGAAGACGTGCACGCGTTGCGCAACAGCGCGGACCTGATCGCCGCGGCGGATTATCTCCATTCGCGCCATATCCCGTTCGGCTTCACGTTGATTCCGGTCTACGTGAACCCGGCGACCAAACAAACGGTTTACCTGAGCAATTCGCCTGAATTCATCAAGACGATTCACGGGCTGGTGGCGCGGGGCGGCACGCCGATCGTGCACGGGTACACGCATCAAAGCACCGGCGAGACGGCCGTCGACTACGAATTTTGGGATGTGCACGGCGACCGCCCGCTCGCCAGCAACACGGAGTTCGCCGCCGAACGCGTGGTGCGGGCGCTGTCCGAGTGCTTCCTGGCCGACGTCTATCCGGTGGCCTGGACGACGCCGCATTACGCCGCGGGCCAGATCGATTTCGAGGCGATTCGCGGCTACTTCACGACGGTCATGGAGCGCCGGCAGCCGATCGACCGTTTGGGAACGGATCAGTTCTTCCCCTACATCATCAAGCGCGACATGCACCAGCAAATCATCCTGCCGGAAAACCTCGGCTATGTGCAGCCGGCGGTCGGCCGCGATCCAAAAGCCATCTTGCAAGATGCGGACAACAGCCTCGTCGTTCGCGACGGCTGGGGCAGTTTCTTTTTCCACACCTTTCTCGATTTGAAGTTGCTCCAGGAAATCGTCGACGGCATGGACAAACTCGGCTACACGTGGGTGAGCCTGACCGAACTCAACAACAAGGCCCGCACCGACGACACCGTGGCGCTGACCGGCTCCGGCGAAGTGAAGTTGACCCTGAAAAGCCAGTACCTCGACACGTTCACCCTCGACGAGGGCGGCGAAAAACAATCCGAGACCTTTTCGTTCCGGCCCGTGACCGGCAACGTCGATCTGTTCGCCTCGGCGCACAAAGGCGAGGTCCAGGTGTACCAGGGCGTGTATGCGGCGCCGCCGTTGACGTTCGCCAACCTGCGCAAATTCCGGCCGACGATCTCGGGCGTCACGAGTCCCGTGGCGATTTTCCTGTTGTTCGTCGGCCTGGCGATTCTATTCGTGTTCCTGACGATCTGGATTTTCCTGTTGACGCGCAAAGCCGGCAATGAGTTCCGCAACGTGTTGCGCAGCCGCGGGAGAGGGCAAGGCTAGTGCCGTACACCAGCGTCTATATCGATCTGCTCTTCCTCGCCTCGGCGATCGGCATTTGGCTGTTCCTGTTGTTCAACGTCATCCTGACGTTCTTCGCCTTCCTGCATAGCCTGTCCAGCGAAAAGGAACGGCAGCGGCTGTTCCAAGAGCCCTTCCCGTTCCCGTTTGTCTCGATTTTGATTCCCGCGCACAACGAGGGCGTCGTGATTCGCCGCACCATCGAATCGATGCTGGCCTTCAACTACCCGCGCGAACGTCTCGAGGTGATCATCGTCAACGACGGCTCCACGGACGACACGGCGGAAATTGTCGAGAGCTACGCCGAGCGGTACCGCAACGTCAAATTGGTGAACATCCCGCAGGGCGAGGGCGGCCGCGGCAAGAGCCGCGCGCTGAACGTCGGCCTCGAGCACGCAATGGGCGACGTCATCAGCGTTTTCGACGCCGACAACCGCCCGGAGCCGAACTCGCTGCGCTACCTGGTCGCCAACCTGGTCAACGACCCCAAACTGGGCGCCGTGCTGGGCAAGGTGCGCACGATCAACGCCAAGCAAAACCTGCTGACCCGCTTCATCAACATCGAATTCATTTCGTTCCAATGGATCATCCAGGGCGGCCGCTACAAGATCTTCAACCTCGCGACGCTGCCCGGCACCAACTACGTCATTTGGCGGAAGGTGCTGGAAAAGGCCGGCCGCTTCGACGAGGAAGCGATTGCCGAAGACGCAGAACTCTCCATTCGCCTCTACGAAATGGGCTACCGCATCAAGTTCATCCCGTATGCTGTCACGTGGGAGCAGGAGCCGCAGCAGTTGAAGGTGTTCCTGCGCCAACGCACGCGCTGGGCGCAAGGGATGCACTACATCATTCGCAAATTCATGCGCATTGCGTTCCAGATGAAGAACCGGCGCATCATGGTCGACCTGTTCTACATGTTCAGCCTTTACTACATGTTTTTCGTGGCGCTCATCCTCTCGGACGCCATCGCCGTCCTGTCGCTCGTGGGCGTCGTCAAACTGGGGCTGGTCGGACCGTTCAGCTTCATCTGGTTCCTGGCGGGGATGCTGTTTTTCATGGAACTGCTGATCGCGGTCAGCATCGAGGAGGAAGAGAGCTTCACCAACATTGTGCTGGCGGGGCTGATGTATGTCACGTATTGCCAATTGTGGATCGTCGTCATCTTCCGCGCCGCCTACATGCAGTTCATGCAGAATCGGCGCGGCCAGCGAACGGTGTGGGAAAAAACGATTCGGTATCGGTTACGGCGTAAGACCGAGGAATCGGGCGTCAGCCGCGATCGCATGCGCGAAATGCGCGACGAGGATCAATAGATGCGCGGCGGACGGGCGATCGTCGGGTTGGTGGTCGTAGCCGTCGTGGGGGCGAGCAGCTTGGTGGCGTATCCAGCGACCGTGACGCCGGACAAGGCGGAAAAGCTGGCGAAGAAATTCGTCGAGGAAAAGATGCGCCTGCCCAGCGGCGGCATCCTCACCAACGGCAAGGTGCGCCGCCTGTTGTTGTTCCCCACCTTCGACCCGGCCGATCTGCAGGCCTCGGGCGTCCTTTCCGAAACCGCCGGCTTGGCGATGCAATACGCCGTGGCGGCCGACGACCGCGCGCTGTTCGACGGCCAACTGGAATTCGCGCGCCACAAGCTCACCGGCCCCTACGGGCTCTTTTACTGGAAAATCAGCCACGACGCGGAGATGGCGGCCAGTTCCTCCGCCTGCATCGACGACCTGCGCATCATCGGCGCGGCGTTGGCGGCGGCCGACAAATGGCGGCAGCCAACGTACGCCGCGTTCGCGGTGGATATCGCCGACAACGTGCGCAAGTACACGGTCGTCGACCACGTCCTGCGCGATTTCTTGAACTGGCGCGACTATGGCGAACCGGTCAAGGCCGACACGCTGCAGCTCTCGTATATCGAGACCGCTGTCTTGCGGGCGCTCGCCAAACGCGATGCGGATTGGCAGCCGATTCTGCAGCGCAGCGGCGACGTCCTGCTCAAAGGCCGTCGCCCGAGCGGCTTGTTCTTCGAACAATACGATTTCGCCGCCGGCCAATACCAGGGCGAACGCCAGAACATGATCAACCAGCTTTACTGCGCGCTGTTCGCCGCGGAAATCGAGAAGGACGAACATCCGTTCGCCGGCTGGCTGCGCCGCCGCTTCGCCGCCGATGGCGTGTTGTACGCGCAGTACGACAGCCAGAGCGGCGAGCCGACCGGCATGTTCGAATCGACCAGCGTCTACGCGTTGGCCTCGCGGTACGCCTATCGCATCGGCGATGCGACGATGGGCGACGCGCTGATCAAGAAGTTGCTCGAGTTTCAAAACCTCAACCCGCTGTCGCCGATGTACGGCAGTTTCAGCGACGATGAGGTGTACAGTTTCGACAATCTGGAGGCGCTGATTGCGTTGCGTTCGTACAACGAGCGGCGGCGGTAGCGCTTTCTTGAATTGAGGCCGCGCCGCTTCGGGCGAATCCGGCGTCGGCTGTCGCGTTTGGGGAGTGGGCGATGAAAAAACGAAAGTTCCTGTGGGCCGCACTGCTGGGATGCCTGGCGGTTGGCTGGGCCGGAGCCGCCTGGGCGGGCCCCTATGAAGAGGGAATGTCCCTCTTCAATTCGGGCAATTACCAGACGGCGGCGCAGCGATTCCGTACGGCGGTCGAAGAAAATCCCGCCAACGTCGAGGCGATGAAACGTCTCGGCGATTGCTATTTCAACATCTACTCCGAGGCCCATCCCGACTACGGCAAGATCGCCATCGAAGCCTACTCGAAAGCGCTGGAAATCGACCCGAAAGACGGCGTCACCCGTCTGCACCTCGCCCAAATTTATTCGTGGACCAACGACACCGACGACGCGATCAAGCAGCTGCAAACCCTTTTGGCCAACGAACCGGAAAACACGTTGGCGATGGTCGAACTGGCCGAAATCTATTCGTGGAAACCGGACACCTACAAACAGGCGCTCGAGCAGTGCGAGGCCGTCGTCAAAAAAGAGCCGAAAAACAAGCGGGCGCATATGATCGCCGGCCGCGTTTATTCGTGGCTCGGCGAGCATCCGCAATCGCTGCAACATTACTCGGCCGCGCTGGATGTCGACCCCAACGACAACAAACTCCGCTTGGAATACGCCAACGAACTGTCGATGGCCGGCAAGTACAACGAGGCCATCGAGCAATTCAATTATCTGACCAGCCGGCACGAAACGGCCGACCAAAGCCTCGTCGGCCTGGCGCAAGCATATTACAACAGCCGGCGCTACGCCGACGCGATGGCCGTCGTCGAGATTGTCCTGAAACGCGAGCCGAAGAACGGCTACGCCTGGCGGCTCAAAGGGCTCATCCTGCACGACCAGCGCCGCTATGTGGAGGCCGCCGACGCCTTCAAGAAAGCGCTCGAAATCAATCCGGACGACATCGAGGCCAAGCTTTTGCTGGCCGAAACATACGCCGTAACGGAGGCCACGTACCCCGAAGCCGTCGCCGCGTATCGCGACGTGCTGCGCAGCCAGCCCGACAACGCCAAAGTGCTGACCGATCTGGCGCGGATCTACGGCGAATCGAACAATTTCCCGTTGGCGATCGAGCAGTACCGGCTGATCCTGGCGAAAGACCCCGACAACTTCGAAACGCGCACCGCGCTGGTGCGGACGCTGATCAAGGCCAAAAGCTACGAGGAGGCGGTCCGCGAGGCCCGCGCGTTGATGCAGAAGTCGCCCGACAAGATCGAGGCCAAGGTGCTGTTCGGCGAAACCCTGCTCGAAGCGGGGCGGTTCGAAGACGCCTTGGCGGTCTATGAAGACGCGGTGAAGGCGAAGCCCCAATATTTGCCGGCGGCCGTCGGCCTGGGCTGGGCGCACCACGCGTACAGCATGGACCGCATCGCGCAGGGCCAGAAACTTCAGGAGACCATCAAGAAACAAACGTTCGGCATCATCGACCGGATTCATTATCTCTGGGTCGAAGCGAGCGAAACCTGGCACTTCAACCGCGCCGTCACCGTTTTGACCGAGGCGGCGACGAAATTTCCCGATGCGACCGAGCCGCACCTGAAGCTCGCGGAAGTCTATGCGCAGCACAAGGCGTACAAGAGTTCCATCGAGAGCTACGAAAAAGCGCTGCAAATCGACCCGCGGAGCGTGCCGGCGTACCTCGGCATGGCCTGGGTCTACGCCCAGATGGGCAACAGCCAGAAATCGATCGACGCGATCCGCCGCGCAGCCCAGATCGAGCCGACGAACGCCGACGTGTTGGGCAGTCTGGGCGACGCCTACGCCTACCAACAGGACGTCTCGCAGGCGATCGAAGCGCTCGAAAAGGCGGTGACGATGAAGTTCACCGACCTGGAACTTCACCGACGACTGGCCAATTTGTATGCACAAAACCGCAAGTATTACGACAAGGCGATTCGCGAATGCCAGTTCATCCTGGAGCACGACGCCGCCGATGACGACACGCGGCGGCTCCTGGCGCGCGTGTATTCATGGAAGGAGCAGTACGACGATTCGGTCAAGGTTTACGAGGAACTGGTCGCCCGGCGCCCGCAGGACCAGGATCTCTATCTCGAAATGATGAAGACGAAGATGTACTCCGGCAAATCCGACGAGGTGATCGCCGAGTTGCGGGTACTGTTGACCAAAGAGCCCGACAACGTCAACGCGCGGTTGGCGCTGGGCAACGCCTACGAGGCGCACAGCGATCTCGAACTAGCGGACAAGGAGTTCACGACGGTCCTCAAGACCGATCCGAAGAACGGCAACGCGCACCTCGGCTTGGCGACGGTGTACCGGGAGAAGGAGCAGTTCGACCACGCGGTCGTCGAATATCGCGAGGTCCTGGCCACGAACCCCGACTCGGCGGAGGCGTACTACGGCCTGGGCGTGATCGACCGCCGCGCCGGCCACTACGAGCGCGCCATTGCGATGCAAAAAAAGGTGCTCGAACTCGATTCGAGCAACCTCAACGCGTTCGCCGAGTTGTCGTACAACCACTACCTGTTGGCGCGGCGCTACGTGGCGACCACGGGTCAGTACCAGCGCGCCTGGTGGCTGCTGAGCAACAATTGGGGCGACATCTACGGCGTGTGGGGGGAATATCCGGCGAGCGTCGAGCAGATGCGCGCCATTTTGCTGGACGACCCCGGCAATTGCGACCTGCGTTATCTCCTGGCGCAAGAGTTGCAAAATCACAATCGCAACAAAGAAGCGGTCGCCGAATTCCGCAAACTGCTGTCGTATTGCCCGAACCACATCGGGGCCCGCGTCGCGCTGGCGGACATCTTCTCCTACAGCCCATCCACGTACGCCTGGGCCGTGACGGAGACGCTCGAAATCGTCAAACGCGAGCCCGACAACTACGATGCGCATCTGCGGCTCGCCCGACTCTATTCCTGGTCGTTGCAGTACACGGCCTCGATCAACCAATATCTGTGGTGCCTCAAGATTCACCCGGACGCGGTCGACGTACGGCAGGAATTGGCGCAAACCCTCTCGTACTCCAAGATGTACAAAGAATCGCTTACGCAATACGAGATCGTCCTCGCCCAGGATCCGTCGCGCAACGACGTGCGCATCGAGATGGCCAAGGTCTTCTCCTACGAAAACCGCAACGATGAAGCGATTCGCCAGTATGAGGTCATTCTCCAGCGCGACCCGAACAACTTCGAGGCCAGCTTCGCGCTCGCCAACCTCTACAGTTGGGACCGCCGTTACTATCACCGCGCGATCGATCTGTATCGCAAACTGTTCCTCAAGTATCCGAAGAACGTCGAATCCCGGATGGAATACGGGCGGCTGCTGTACGAGCGCGGCGAGTTCAAGGACGCGGAAGAGGCCTACCGCAACGCGGTCGAACTCGAGCCCGACAACGCCGACGCCCACCTGATGCTCGGCCGCATCTATGTGGCCAAACACCAATCGGACAAAGCCGTCGACGAATTCAACCAGGTGTTGCAGGTTCGACCGAACGATGTCGACGCGCACTATTATCTGACTTCGATCTACTCCAGCGACGAGAAGACCTGGCCGCAAGCGATCGACCACGGCTTGGCCGTGCTCGCCATCGAGCCCAACAACGACGAAGTCCGCGAGTTGGTCGCGCGCGTCTACGCCTCGATGGACGACCACGCCAAGGCGGCGAAACATTACGCCGTGCTTGTGGAGAACAATCCGAACGACGACGAACTCCGCTATCAATACGCGCTCAGCCTTTCCTACGCCGAAGACTACAGCGAGGCGGTCGAGCAATTCCAGAAATTGGCGCTAAAGAAGCCGGAAGACGTGCCGATCCGCCTGGAAATGGGCTTGGCGATGTCCGCCCTTGGCCAATACACCGACGCCATCGTCAACCTCGAATTCGCCGTCGGCCGCGACCCGTGGAACGTGCGGGCGCGCAAAGGCTTGGCCAACTCGTACAAGAACGCCAGCAAGGTCGACGCGGCGATCAACCAGTACAAACGCATTCTCGTGATCGACCCGAACGACAAGGAAGCGCGCGAGTTTCTCAAACTTTACGGAATCGAATACAACGACGTGGCGTTTCTCGATCAATGGTTCAACTCTCCGGGCAAGACGATGCTCGCCGGAGGCCCGCCGACGGGGCCGCCCGGCGTGGACGACGCGGAGGTGCGATACCGTTTGCGCCTCGCGGATGAGTTGGCGCGCCACTCGCGCTACAAGCAGGCGCGCTACGTCTACGAGGATCTTGTCCGAAAGGATCCGGCCAATCTCTACTACCGCCTGGCCCTGGCGAACATCTACATTCAGTCGGGGATGTACGCCAGCGCCAGGCTGCAGTTTCAGGTGGTGCTGCGGCTCGATCCGGACAACGCCGAGGCCAAAACGGGCCTCGCGGAAGTCGCCTGGCTCTCCGCGCCGCGCCTCGCGACAACGGCCGAGTTTGACGACATTCATCGGTTCTCCCGCACAAACACCATGCTGGCCTTGGGCAGCCGGTTCACCTATCTCTTCGGCGATGGCGGCGAAGCGTTTGGTGAGTTGGTTGCGGCCCGGCACGCCGAGCAGCACGAAGTGCACATCGATCGGCTCTCCCCGCGCGTCGGCGCGGCGTACGATGTGTTCGGCGAAGTGACCCTCCGCGGCGAATACGCGCCCAACATCTACTCGCGCCTGCCGACGACGCACAACTGGTTGGGGTCGGTCACGACCGACATCTACGATTACGTCGGCCTCGAAGGTTATTACGACCGCACCGACGTGCGCCAGACGATTCTGGCGATGGAGCAGCACGTCGCCTCCACGGACCTGGGCGGCGTGCTGCGCGTCTCGCCGCTGGCGGAACTCAATCTGCGCGGCGAATATCGGCACAGTTGGCTTGGCGGCGGCTCGCTCGTCCGGCCGAATCAATCCGACCTGGCCAGCGGCGCCGCCGCGTACACGTTTTTCAAGGGTCCGTATTTTACACCCGGCTACGTGTACACTTGGCAGATCTTCGACGATGAAACGCCGAACGTCCTCGGCGTTTACTTCGCGCCGCGCCGCTTCCAGAGCCACGGCTTGACGTTCGACGTACGCGACCAGGTCGGCCAGAGTCTCGTGTGGGACGTCGGCGTGTCGCCCGCCTACAACATTCTCGGCAGCGATATTCAAAAGACGCAAACGGAATGGACGTTGAGCGCCTACGGCGGCGTCGATTGGCTGATCACGCTCAACCACCGGCTCGCCGCGCAGGTCAGCGGCGGCGCCGACGTCAGCACCAACACGTTTTACGAATACTCGCTGGTGCTCACCTACACGTACATCTTCGGGAAGTTCAAAGGCGAGTGGCTGCAGCAGCGCGCGACGGAAACGGAACCGTAACGAGCCGGCGAAGTTCGCTGCCTACGGCGCCGAATCGCCCGACAAGAATTCATAGATTTCGTGGAAAAACGAAAAATCCAGCCGACGCCGAAAAGTTATTGAACCGTGGATGTTTCTCGCCGGCGGCGTGACGTCGCAGTTATTGTCATTGTCAATAAAATAGGAATTGCGCGCGGCCGTCGCTAATTAGATATCTAATTCACGGAAAAAGTCGCGGCCCGGCAATTTTTCACTTGCCCCGATCGTCCAGACCGTGCTATTGTTGCGAAGTCGGGCGCGCTTTCATGTGGGGATTTGCGGAGGCTCCCTCTTACATGAAACGCGCATCCTGGTTAATCCTCTTTGGGCTATCGCTCGTCTTTCTCCTGGCGAATCTTGTCGGCTGCGACGCGCCGGGCGTCGCCGCCTCGGCGGCCGCGGCGAACGGCGACCGCGTCGAGGCGGTGGACGTCGTCGTTGTGCCGCCCGCGGCGGCGGACGGCATCTCCTTGGCGGCCGACATGTCGGCCGATTCTTTCGCCGCCGTGTCGACTCACACCCGCAGATGCGACGCGGAGACGTGCCCCGACGGTTGCTGCAACGCCGATGGCCAATGTGAAACCTCGGCCAACAAAAGCTGCGGCCGTCACGGCGTCGAGTGCGTCGCTTGCGTCTTCGGGACGCAGTGCATCTGGGGTCAGTGCGAGAAGTTCTGCAACTCCGACGATTGCAAGACCGGCTGCTGCAACGGCACGACCTGCGAAAAGGGCGACACGGTCGCTTTGTGCGGCGCGGCCGGCAACGTTTGTGAGGCGTGCGCCGCCGGGCAGGCGTGCGTGAACGGCGCCTGCGTCAGCGCCGGCGATGACGACGACAACGACGACGACAACGACAACGACGACAACGACGACAACGACGACAACGACGACAACGACAA